>CAZYTO010000259.1:5788-8342 GCA_964650405.1 uncultured Thermoanaerobaculia bacterium
GTGGTGTGGAAGGGAACCTTTGTCTGTTTCATCTGGTGGGCAATGTATCGCCGCAGGGCCGGGCAGGATTGAAGAAACGCGACATGGTGACGCCGAAGCACGATAAGCCGCGAGGCATCCTGAACTACCGCCATTCGGAGACGTCAGGCCGGTTCGGTTACTGGCCTTCCGCCGATCTGGCGCCCTTCGTCGAGCACTACTGGATCCTCGAGTGGGATCTCCCGACGCCGCAGACGAACCAAGTGCTCTCGCATCCATCG
Source organism: uncultured Thermoanaerobaculia bacterium (assembly GCA_964650405.1). Lineage (GTDB taxonomy): Bacteria > Acidobacteriota > Thermoanaerobaculia > Gp7-AA8 > Gp7-AA8 > CAZYTO01. The sequence goes on from CAZYTO010000259.1 coordinate 6,049, forward strand.
ATGCACCTCGCGCTCGAGGCAGGGCGCTCGGGCGTCTACGGCGTGATCACAAAGACGTTCACACGCGTGACGGAAGGGAAGGGGCGCGTGATCGGTACGAAGTTCCGCCCGGGCGGCTTCCGGCCCTTCGTGGAGAAGGACATCTCGACCTTCACCGACAGGCGCCTCACCCTGCCCGAGGTTTTCGGAGACGACGGGCAACGCCTCGAACAGCGCGTCCTGCAGCACGACGACCACCAGGCGGCCATCGCGGTGATCGAGACCTTCCTCCGCAGCCGCCACCCCCGGCCCGACGAGACGATCGCCCGTGTCAGCGGAATGGTCGAGCGTATTGCCGCGGACCGCGACCTCGTCCGCGTGGATCAACTTGTCGAGCTCTTCGGCCTCGGCGCGCGCCAGTTGCAGCGCCTCTTCAGCGCCTGGGTCGGGGTGAGCCCGAAGTGGGTGATCCAGCGCTACCGGCTGCACGAAGCCGCGGAGCGCGTCGCCTCCGGCGGTCCCATCGACTGGGCCGCCCTGGCCCACGACCTCGGCTACGCCGACCAGGCCCACTTCATCCGCGACTTCAAACGTATCGTGGGGGAGACGCCGGCGGAGTACGGGCGGGCCTTTCGTTGAGGGGCAGCGAATTCCGCAGTCCACACTCGTTGTACCCGGTAATCAGCGCGGCCAGTGCTTCCGCACCCGCTTGCACCATCGTTTCGGGGACTCGTCGTAAAGCGATTCCGCGAGGTCGAGGGCCTCGCGCTCCAGGTGCTTCCGCTCGCTCGTGATGAGCGGCAGCAGTGCAGCGTCGTCGACATGCTCGAGGGTAATGACCAGATCGTGCTGATGGCCGAGGACGTGGGATAGGTGCTCGATCCGCTCGGTATGAGCCTGGAGGGGTGAGACGAGACGGGCGTGGTACCAGTGGTCCTTCACGCGCTTGCGCAGCTCGTGGAAATCGGCCGCCTTGCGGGTCTTCCCTGCGCGCTCCAGCGCCTTCCTGCCGCGGCGGAGCGTGCGGCGCAAGCCGTTTTCCAGCGCGGCGTCGAAGTCGTCCGGAAGATGTGGCCATTCGCCGAGGCGGGTGCGCGCCCGCTCGACGGCCTCCAGCAGCGGGTCGATGTCGACGACGTCGGGTGCGGCGATCCGCTCGTTTGCGACGGCCAGGCGCTCCCGCAGCTCGGCGTCCTCGGTCGCCTTCATCAGCCGCTCCACGGTCTCCCCGACAGTCTCCGCGTCCCGCGCCGCGGAGAGCTCCCGGGCCATGCCGCGATACCAGTCGTTCTCCACGGCGAAGGCCGGGCCGAGCGGCTTCCGGATCAGACGGAGCAGCGACCGGGTCTCCTTGATCCGCTTCCGCGTCTCGTGCACTTCGCGCGCGCGGAGATGCGCCTCCATCCGGTCGAGCTGCTCGCGCATCACCCGATGGACTTCGGCCGGGATCGGATCGCCCGGCTGCAGCACGTACGCCATGAGCTCAGAATCCGCGCTCGTCCGCCGTCGGTCCGTAGATCGAAGGGAGGGCCACATCGAGCATGCGCAGGTACGTGCTGAGCTGCCCGCGGTGGTGGTAGACGTGATTGAGAATGACGCTCCGGACGACGGCGATCTTCGGCATGGTGAAAACCGGCTTGCCATTCGCCACCATCGACCAGGTCGAGCGCAGATCGTCGTCGCTCAGGTTCCCCAGGAGCGACTTGGCCCTGGCCAGTCCCTGATCGAAAGCGGCCACGATCTCCTCGACGGTTTGCGGCGTGCCGTCGCGCGGCGTCGACGCCACATCCGCCGACGCGCTCTGCAGCATGCCGGCGAGGGCTGGCTGCACCGTTGCGACGTGCACGGCCAGGTCACCGAGCGAGCGCGCCTTGGCGTGCGGCTTCCATCCGAGATGCTCCTGCGGCAGCCGCTGCAACAGCCGGCGCGTCGCCGCCCCTTCCTGCTCCATCTCTTCGATCATCGGTTGAATCAACGGCATCGCATCCTCCTATCGGAGAGATTCTATGTCGTGGATTTCAAGGGCGCCTGAAGAACTGAACGGCCCGCTCGTGCTTCTCTGCCGCAGCCCGCGAGCCGAACGTACCGAGGTTGCGGCGCTTGCCGCTCTTCCGATCTTCTTTCTCGAGTAGAGCCGGTATTCGCCGGATTTCAGTTTTCGGATCATGCCGATGGAGTGTGCAGATGGAGCGCCCCCAAGGACAGCAGTTTCCAAAATCTTGATATTGATGTCTACGCGCTAGGCATTCATGTCTACGGGCTAGGCATTCATGTCTACGGGCTAGGCATTCATGCCTACGGGCCAGGCATTCATG
>CAZYTO010000260.1:0-8328 GCA_964650405.1 uncultured Thermoanaerobaculia bacterium
CGATCCAACGCCTTGCCGGAATCGATTCTTCCGATCCATCCCGGCATGGCCACGTTCTCCTCCGCGCTGAACTCCGGGAGGAGATGATGAAACTGAAACACGAAGCCTACGTTTCTGTTGCGGAACCGCGCCAGTTCGTCGTTCGACATCGACGTAACGCTCCGCCCGTCGACTTCGATCGTCCCCGAGTCGGGACGATCGAGGCCTCCCAGCAAGTGAAGAAGGGTCGACTTGCCGATGCCGGACGGACCGACCACGGCGAGCATCTCGCCCCGCTCCACGGTGACGTTCATATCGCTGAACACGGGCACCGGCACCTCTGCGTTGCGATACGTTTTCGACAGCGCATGCGCTTCGAGAAACGACATCAGGAAGGATTATAAGCACGCGCCGTGCTCAACCTTCAGTGACGACTGAGTTGATTCATCCGCAATCGCAGCGCGGCGGCGGACCGCTCGTCCAGGACGATGTGAGCTGCATCACCGTCCTCGATGATTCCCACCGCCACCGGATAGTCGAAACGGCGGGGACCCGCGCTGGCCGGGTTGAAGTAGCGCACACCGTCGATCACCTCGTCGTGCGGCAGGTGGCTGTGGCCGAAGATGACGAAGTCCGCCGCCTCTTTGCGCAAGGCGGTCAGCACGTGCGGCGCCGGCCTCCGCGGCTTCGGCAGGATGTGCGTAAGCAGGATCCGCAACCCGCCCAGGCACAAGCGGACCACGTCCGTTCCGTCGCTGCCATCGTCGTTATTGCCGCCGACGAACGTGACCGGCGCGATGGCCCGCAACGCTTCGAGCACATGCCCGCCGCCGACGTCTCCGGCATGCACGATATGGCTGACGCCCTCGAACGCGCGGACCGCCTCCGGCCGGAGCAGGCCGTGGGTGTCCGCAATGACCCCGATTCTCATGGACTCGGCAGGAGGATGTCATCGGCCAAGTGGATGTCCATGCGTCTTTCCTCCTTCTGACCTCGGCAGCGTACACTTTCACCCCCGGAGGAGTTTCATGCGACGACTGGTTGCCCTCGGCCTGTTTGCCGTCACAAGCACACTCTTTGCCCAGACCCCGGAACACGACATCGCCGGCGCCCGTGCCGTGTTCGAGGACAACATCGCCGCCATCCGCGAACGGAATCGCGACAAGTACCTCTCCTACTACCTGCACTCCGAGCTGCTCGTACGCGGCGGTCCGGCCGGGTTCACCACCGGATACGACGAATTCGCGAAAGGCGCCGGCGGACAGTGGCCGGACCTGATCGAAGCCGACGACATTCACCTCACCCAGTTGCAGCCCGGCTGGGTGTACGGCACCTACCGCTACCGCGTGCGCTACGGAAGCGACGAGCACACGGGCATCTCCGAACGGTTGTTCGTCAAGACGCCGGGAGGCTGGAAGATCGGAGTGACCGGCGCCGTCGACGCCCCGCCCGGAACTCCCGCCCCGCCGCGCGCGCTCACGGGAGCGACGCTCATCGACGGCCGCGGCGGCGTCCCCATCCCCAATGCCAACGTCATCCTGCGTGACGGCAAGATCGATTGCGCGGGAACCGCCGCCCAATGCCCCGTCCCCGATGACATCGACGTGCAGAACGTGAAAGGCATGTGGATCACCCCCGGCCTCGTCGACGCGCACGTCCACTTCTCACAGACCGGGTGGGCGGACGGGCGCCCCGATTCGCTCGACCTCCGCGGGAAACATCCCTACGAGCACACGGTCGCAGAGCTCAAAGCGCACCCGGACCGCTACGCGCGCTCGTACATCTGCTCGGGCGTGACCTCGGTGTGGGACGTCGGCGGCTATGCCTGGACCCTGCAGCTCGCCGATCGCTTCGCACACGACACCCTTGCGCCGCACGTCGCCGCGGCGGGGCCGCTGCTCTCCACGCTCGATCACTGGCTGAACATGCCGGCCGAGCGGCAGTTCATCTGGCTGCACGACGAAGCCTCGGCCCGGGACGGCGTGCGCTACCTCGCCGAGCACGGCTCGAAGGCCGTGAAGGTCTGGTGGATCGTCAATGCCGACATGCCTGTGGAAAAGAACGCTCCCTTCGTCACCGCCGCCGGCGAAGAAGCCCACAAGCACAACCTGCCCCTCATCGTCCACGCCACGGGCCTGGCCGAGGCGAAGGGTGCCCTCCGCGCCGGCGCGAACGTGCTGGTGCACAGCGTGGAGGACCTCCCCGTCGATCAGGAGTTTCTCGACCTGGCGAAGAAGAACGGCACGATCGTCATCCCCACCCTCACCGTGCTCGACGGTTACGTGAAGATGTACCGCGGCGTGGTCGACCGCAAAGCGCCGCCCATCGACGACCCGAACGGGTGCGTCGACGCGGCCACGCTCGCTCGCGTCGCCGAGACGGCCGTGGTCGATCCGTCGCTCGTCCGCGCCGACCGGATAGCGTCACGGGAGACGCGTGCCAAACGCTTCACCGAGATCACCCGCAAGAACCTGAAGGTCCTCGTCGACAACGGCATCCCCATCGCCACCGGAACTGACGCCGGCAATCCCCTGACGCTGCATGGGCCGGCCATCTACGCCGAGCTCGACGCCATGCAGGCCAGCGGCATGACGCCGATGCAGGTGATCGTGGCGTCGACGGCCACCGCGGCCCGGGCCATGGGCATGGACAAGGTCACCGGCACGCTGGAGAAGGGGAAGAGCGCCGATTTCGTCGTGCTGGCCGCCGACCCGGCCCAGGACGTCGCGAACTTCCGCAAAGTCCGTTTCGTGGGACGGGCGGGCGTCGTCCGCGCCATCGACGATCTCCACGCACTGGCGCAGAGCCCGCAGCAATGAAGACCATGTCGAGGACGCTGTGACCGACCCACGTTCCGAGGAAGCACGCGAGCAGTTCACGTACTTCAGCAACGAGTACGCGCAGGCCCTGCAGGCCTTCCAGACGATCGAGGACCAGTCCGCCACGCTGCTGCTCCTCGGCGTGGCCGACGACCTGCGCCAGTTCGTCGACCAGTTCCTGGAGATGGCCACGCGCACGCGAAAGCTGGCGGTCGAAAAGGGAGAAACGAACTTCGCCGAATGGTTCGAGGAGTTGATCAGGAAGGCGGAAGAGCTGCGGGGCGAGATCGTGCAGCGATGAAAGTGGTTAGTGGTTAGTGTTAGTGGTTAGACAAACCAGCCGCTGCCTTCTAACCACTAACCACTACAATCCCTCCGTGCGCAAGACTCTCGTGTTCTTAACCATGACCACGACACTCACCGCCTCCGCCGCCACTCTCGACCAGCGCATCGACGATGCCGCGAAGAAGGTCGAGCCGAAAGTCATCGCCTGCCGCCGCGACATCCACCAGCATCCCGAGCTCGGAAACCGCGAGACCCGCACGTCGAAACTCATCGCGGACCGCCTGCGCGAGCTGGGGATCGAAGTGAAGACACCCATCGCCCATACCGGCGTCGTCGGCATTCTGAAGGGCGGCAAGCCCGGGCGTGTCGTGGCACTCCGCGCCGACATGGACGCTCTCCCGGTCGTCGAACAGGTCGACCTGCCGTTCGAGTCGACGGCGCGCACGACGTACAACGGCCAGGAAGTGGGCGTCATGCACGCCTGCGGACACGACGCGCACGTGGCCATCCTCCTCGGCGTGGCCGAGGTGCTGGCGGGCGTGAAGGACGAGCTCCCCGGCACCGTCAAGTTCCTCTTCCAGCCCGCGGAAGAAGGCGCGCCCGAGGGAGAGCAGGGCGGCGCGCAACTGATGGTCCAGGAAGGAGCGCTGGAGAATCCGCACGTCGATGCTGTGTTCGGGCTCCACGTCACGTCCCGCTACGCCGTCGGGGAAGTGAACTACCGGCCGGGCGGGATGATGGCCAGCGTCGACTCGTTCCGGATCAAAGTCCACGGCAAGCAAACACACGGCGCCTATCCCTGGCTCGGCGTCGATCCGATCGTCGTAGCCTCCCAGATCGTCCTGGGCCTGCAGACGATCCCCAGCCGCCAGCTCGACGTCTCCCTCGCCCCATCGATCGTCACCGTCGGCGCCATTCACGGCGGCGTGCGCAACAACATCATCCCGGACGAGGTCGAGATGCTCGGCACGATCCGGTCGCCCGACGCCAAGATGCGGGACGACATTCACGCCCGTATCAGGAAGACCGCCGAAGACATCGCTGCTTCGGGCGGCGCAACCGCCAGCGTCGTGATTACGCCCGGCTACCCGATCACCTACAACGACATTGCGTTGACGGAGAAGATGTCCGCGACGCTGCGCCGGGTGGCGGGCGAGAAGAACGTCACCGTCGTCAACGCCACTCTCGGCGCCGAGGACTTCTCGTTCTACCAGCAGAAAGTGCCGGGACTCTTCTTCTGGCTCGGCACGCGGCCGAAGAACCAGGCGCCGGAGGAAGCGGCGTCGAACCACTCGCCGCTCTTCTTCGTGGACGAAAGCGGTCTCGAGCTCGGCGTGCGCGCCATGGCACACGTAGCGGTGGACTACCTTCGTCCGACTTTACCCTGAGCGGGTGCGGTGGGCAGGGCGGGAGCGAAGGGTCTGGCGGCAATTGCCGGAACCTCGATCTTGCCACCAGATCCTTCGCTCCCACCCAACCCTGCCGCCCGCGCTCAGGATAAACGTAGAGATCCTTCGCTCCCCCCTCCTACCACCCACGCTCAGGATGGAGGCTTAGGCGCCATCTGCTTCAGCCGTCCCCAGTAGTCGGACCCGCTCAGCCACTGGCCGCCATCGATGACGAACGCCTCTCCGGTGACGTAGCCCGCGAAATCCGACAGCAGGTACGTCGCAGCGTTGGCGATCTCCTCGAGGTTCGCGAAACGGCGGAGCGGGATCGTGCGCCGGATGCCCTCCTCGACCATCGGGTCGGGAAAGAGGCGCTTCGACGCGCCCTCGGTGTGCACGGGTCCGGGCGCGATGGCATTGACCCGGATCTTGTGGCGCGCCCATTCGACGGCCAGAGTCTGGGTCATGGCCAGCACGCCCGCCTTGGCGCTGGCCGAGTGCACCACGCCCGCGGCTCCCGTCCAGGCGTAGTTGGCAATGATGTTCAGGATCGTCCCGCCGTTCTTCGACTCGATCATCCGCTTGCCGACAGCGCTCGTGCAGTAGAACGTGCCGTTCAGGACGATGCCGATGACCGAGTTCCAACCGTTCGTCGTGAGCTGGTCGGCAGGCGAGATGAAGTTGCCTGCGGCGTTGTTGACCAGAAAGTCGATGCGTCCGTGATCCGCGGCGACCTTCGCCGCCATCGCTTCGACCGCCTCCGCGTCGCGGACGTCGAGGACGTGAAAGTGGGCAGCCCCGGCCCGTCCGGTTTCGGAGCGCAACTGCTCGACCGCCGGAGCAAGGTGCTCCTCTTTCCGTGAAGCGAGGATGACCGTCGCTCCGAGCCTGGCCAGCTCGCGTGCGATCCCGAAGCCGATACCTGTCCCGCCGCCGGTGACGATGCCCGCCCGGCCGTCGAACGATTTGTCTGGAAGCATGAACGCCCTCTCTCTCTCTAGAGCAATTTCAATCCGGCATTCTCGAAGTGCCGGAAGTCGCGATCATACGTGATGAGCGGGGCGTGGTTGTCGATGCAGGATTGGGCGATGAGGCAATCGGCAAGCCTGGCTTTACGGCCGAGGCGGAGGAGTCTTGCTCGCAGGTCGCCTGTGCGAGCCCAATAGCCGGACCGAATGGGAAGCAACGGCAATTCAACGATCGTCGCGCGGCTCTCTTCATCGAGATCGCGACCGCTGAACAGCTCGGCCACGGCAATCGGTGGGAGGAAGGCGTCCCGGCTACGCGGTGCTGCTCGGACGAGAACGACATCCTTTGCGGTCCATTCTCCGTCAAGGAATCGCCGGAATGAACTGGAGTCGATCGCAATCACTCCGGAGCCCTGCTACAGATTTCGTCAAGGTCCCGATCCTCACGAATCGATTCAAGCGGCTCGGTAAAATGGATCTTTCCTTCGAGCGCAAGAATTCGCTCGTAGACATCGGCACCTTTCAAGTCCTGAAGGATGCGATGCACCTCGTCCCAATCTGTCGCCTTCTTCGTTTCGGTTCCTGCCATGCGCTGATTCTAACGCCTGACCGCGACAGGCTTGATCCCGCTGACGAGTGAAGTGGAGGGTCGCGGTCTGAAATGGGTCTAGAATCCCTCGATGCCCCTGTACGATTGCTCCAAGTGTCCGGCATATTGCTGCACGTACGATGAGATTAACGTCAGCGAGTGGGACCTCAAGCGCCTGGCCAGGCACTTCGGCGTCGAGCCGGAGGTGGCACGCAGGCGCTATACGAAACTGGCCGGCCCGACGCGAGTCCTTCGCCACCAGAAGGATCCGATTTATGGCAAGGCCTGCATGTTCCTCGACCTGAAGGAGCGGCGCTGCACGATCTACGAGGCCCGTCCCGGCGTCTGCCACGAATACCCGGACCAGCCCCGTTGCGGCTATTACGACTTCCTGAAATGGGAGCGCCGGCAGCAGGGCGATCCCGATTTCATCCCCCTTCAGGATAGAATCGGATGAGTCTGGCGCGGAAATCGCAGGCTTTGCCGTAGATGTTATTTGCCTATATGAATCGGCTGTTGCCGCTCGCCGCCGCCGCGCTGGCCATTCCCCTGCTCGCTCAGCAACCCACACAGCAGCAGAAAGATGCGGCCCCGCCCGCCGTCAACGAGACCCTCTCCGTCGGATACGTGATGATCCCGTTCACGGTTCTCGGGGAGCAGAATCACCCCCTGACCGACCTGCGCGGAGGGGAGGTCAACCTCCTCATCGACGGCGTCTCCGTGCGGAGCGACATGTTCGAGAAGTCGCAGAACGCGCCGGTCTCCTTCACCATCCTGATCGACGGCTCCGGCTCCATGGCTCTGGCCGGCAAGATGGACACGGCGTTCGCGGCCATCGGCGCACTCCTCGCCCACCGGAGGCCGGGGGATGACTTTTCGCTCTGGCTGTTTGCGGACTCCGAGGCGCATCAGTTGGTCGCGTCCACGGAGCGCCCGGCGGACATCACCAATGCGCTGGCTACGATCAAGCCGTACGGCAAGACGGCCTTCTTCGACGCCCTGGCATCGATGCCGGAGCACAGCCTCGAAGGCCGCAACCCCACACGAGCCATCATTCTGCTCAGTGACGGAATCGACAATGCGTCCCAGCTCAAGCGGGGCGATCTGGCCCGCTTGCTGCAGGGCGTTCCCACGCCGATTTACCCGCTCGGCCTGCGGGACCCGCAGGAGGTGGCGCTCCAGGCGCATTCGCGCGAGGAGCTATCGGACGTCGACGTTCTCCGTGAGGTCGCGGAGCTGACCGGCGGCAAGCTCACGCTCGGGGGCGAGCCGCGGCAGCTCGCACTGGCCGTGGCGGAGCTGGAGAACGATCTTCGGGCGCAGTATCTGATCGGATTTTCACCGACAGGGAAAGGTGCGATAAAGTACCGGAAAATCACACTGAAGTTTGCGGGGCGTGTTCGCTCCGCCCGCGTTCGCGCGGGGTACCTGGGCACCGAACCTCCGGTGCTGGCCGCCGCGACTCGCGAGAAATCCAAACGTGAAAGGAAGGGCAGTTGAAATGAAGGTAACCCGAATCCTGATGGTCGGGGCGTTGTGCTGTCTGGCCGGCGCCTGCGGGACCGACAAGAAGATCCAGGACAGCGTGTCAGCGGCACAGGCAGAGAACAACAAGAAGTTCGAGTCGGTGGCCAGCCAGATCGAAGATCTGCAGAACAAGCAGAAGGCCACGGACTCGCACCTCGCGGCGACGGACCAGAAGGTCTCCGAGCTCAGCCAGGAGGCGCAGGACGCGCTCAAGCGCGCCCAGGACGCCGGCGTGCTGGCCAAGGGAAAGGTCGTCTTCCAGCAGACGTTCTCCGAGGACCGCGTGAAGTTCAAGAGCGGGAAGTACGACCTCAACAAGGACGCGCAGGGTGCCCTCGGCGAGTTTGCCGGCAAGGTAAAAGGGCTCACCGATCAGTACTTCATCGAGATCCAGGGTCACACGGACGACGTCGGCGGCAAGAAGTACAACGACGACCTCGGCCAGCGCCGCGCGGACGAAGTACGCCGCTACCTCTCCCGCAGCGGTTCGCTCCCGCTGAATCGCATGTCGACCATTTCGTACGGCGACACGCTCCCGGTCGCTCCGAACAAGACGAAGAAGGGCCGCGCCGAGAACCGCCGCGTCGTCCTGGTCGTCCTCGAGTAGCCGGACCGCTTCCGCTCATCCTGAAGGGCCGCTGCCGCAGCGGCCCTTTTTCGTCCAGCCCGGATCTACTCGAACGTCGCCACGACGGGCGCGTGGTCACTCGTTCCAATTTCTCGGAACGACGGGCATGACGGAATACTTCCTTTGCACGCCGGTCCATTGTCCG
>CAZYTO010000261.1:0-8210 GCA_964650405.1 uncultured Thermoanaerobaculia bacterium
GGCAGCGGCCTTTGGAGCCGCCATTCGAAGGTTCGAATCCTTCCTCCCCAGCCATTCCCTATGACCGGCTGCCCGCCTTGGGCAGGCCATCCTTCGTGCCGGCCGCGCGTTCATCGACGGCGGCACGCATCCAGCTCGTCCTCGTGCAGGAATCGCCCAAACCGCGGTAACCCTTTTTTATGTTGGTGTTACGGGAAGCCACTCCAAGAGGCTGGGCGTGGCGATGCCCTTCATTTCCCCGGTCCGCCAGCGTGTCGCTGGTCTCCGGGAACGGACCGGTGCCGTCGTTCCAGGGCGCGCGGGAGGCCTCTCTCCAGGTTTCGTGCAGATAACCCATCCACCTAGGAGTGATCGGCAAGGGCATTTCCATACCCACGGACGAAAAGTATCTGACTTATCCTTCCTTTGCTTTGGCAATTGGACCGACCCTGGCGCCCGTAGCGCGAAGGTAGTCCTCAGGCGCGAGGAGAATCTGAGCTCCCCGCTGGCCTGCGGACACCGAGATGACGTCGAACAACTCGATGGTCTCATCGGCGAAGACGGGGTAGGTCTTTTTTGCCGCCAGGGCGGTGACGCCGCCGCGGATGTAGCCCGTCAGCGGCTGAACCTCTTTCAATCCAACCGTATCGATTTTCTTGTCGCCCGACAGGCCTGCCAGCGCCTTCAGGTCGAGCTGGTGATCGCCCGGGACGACGGCGAAGCAGACCCCGTGGCGGTCGCCGCGCGCCACAAGCGTCTTGAAGACCTGTTCCGGAGGAAGGCCGATCTTCCGCGCCACCGACTCGGCGGAGAGGTCATTCTCGTCGACGTCGTAGGCGCGCAGCTCATAGGCGATGCCCAGGGAATCGAGCAGCCGCGCCGCGTTCGTTTTCATGCTACAGGGAAGAGTTGCCGGCGGCGGTTCAGCCGGTCCTTCGCCCCCCAAACGTACTTGTAATCCTCAGCGCCCCGCAAGAAGTCGAACGATGTCGCACCCTCGTGCACTGCATGCTCGATGGCGTGGGCAACGATGAGCGTGCCGATGCTCAGCTTCTCCAGCTCCGGGTCGTAGCCGCTGAGGTAGTAGTAGACGGTGGAGCCGTGCGCGAAACCGTAGAAGATGGCCACGATGCGCTCATTCACGCGCGTGGCGTACATCCGGAGCGCGCCCGCGCGCAGGAATCCGCGGGCCACCTCGCGGTGGAACTGCTGGGCGGCCGGGTCGGCCAGAACGCCCGGGAGATTGCGGCGCCGCCACCGGGCCGCGTGGAGAGCGTAAAGCGCTTCGAGAAGCTCGTCGAGATTCGAATCGTTTGCCGCCTCCACGCGCACGTCGCCGAGGCGGGCCAGCGAGCGGCGGTAGTAGCGGAGCTTCTTGCGCACGTGCGTCGAGAGCAGCGATTCGAGCTCCGCGCCGGCACCCTCGAGGGAAAGTACGGGACAGGGCTCCTGCTCCTCGATGTTGTCCGCGAAGCGGTCAGGAATGGTTGCGGAGAGCAGGGTGGATGACGGCCGTAGTTGCTGGAGATCCCACATCTGGCAATCGACGCCCGGCAACGCGTCGAGGGCCGCGGAGGCGTCGCCGAGGACGTCGAGATAGTCGCTGATGCCGGTGCCGAGGAGCATGCCGAGCGATTCGTCGTCTTCGCGCAGCACGTAGAGGGGGGCGATCGAGGTCAGCCCGTCTCCGTCGCGCGTGACGATTGTGGTCAGCTCACCGCCGGTCCCGTAGTGCCGCAGCCATGGCAGCAGCCACTGTGGCGACTGGAACGGCGTGGCCTCGGGGGAGCGCCGCCAGAGCGCCTCCCAGGCCGGTGACAGCGAGAGGAGATCGTCGGAAGAGGTGATGACGTCGGTAGCCAAAGCGCGCGGATTCTAGCCGAGTCGCGGGCCTCGCCTTGGCAGGCACTGTTCGTGGCCGTGTCCAGCATCGTCAACCGGTCAGGTGGGCATGTTGGACCGGCGCCTGGGCGATGACGAACCGCGGCCGGCCACGATACTCTCCGGCCGGCATGCGCAAGGTTGCTCTCGCTCTTCTCGTGGCCCTTCCGCTCCTTGCCCAGAGCAACGAAAGGGACCGGCAGTGGAACCAGCCCGTCGAGCCCTTCCGCATCGTGGGTAACGTCTATTACGCCGGCGCAACCGAGGTGACGTCGTTTCTCATCGCGACGCCGAAGGGTCTCATCCTCCTGGACGGCGGCCTGCCCGAGACGGCACCGCTGATCGAGCGGAACATCGAGAGGCTGGGATTCAAGTTGCGGGACGTGAAGATCCTGCTCAGCAGCCATGCTCACTACGACCACGCCGGCGGTCTGGCGGAGTTGAAGCGCGCGACCGGTGCGAAGCTGTATGCCGGTGCCGGCGACGTTGCCCAGCTCGCGCGGGGCGGCAGCGACGACCCGCAGTTCGGAGACAAGTACCCATTCCCACCCGTGGAGGTCGATCACGCCCTGCGTGACGGCGAGCGCATTACCCTCGGCGGCGTGACCGTGGTGGCTCACAGCACGCCCGGTCACACACGCGGCTGCACCACGTACTCGCTGCACACGGCCGGCCACGACGTCGTGTTCCTCGGCAGTCCCACGGCGCCGGACGGATACCGCCTGGTCGGGAATCCGGCGTATCCCGACGCCGTGTCCGACTACCGGAAGAGTTTCGCCGTGCTGGAATCGTTGCCGTGCGACGTCATGCTCGGTGCGCACGGAAGCTTCTTCCACCTGGCGGAGAAGCGCAAGACGCACCGATTCGTCGACCTCCGCGAGTACCCGGAATTCGTGGCGAAGATGAAGGCGGCCTTCGAGGCGAAGGTGAAGTGACCGCCAATCATGCAGACGCGATGCAACAAGCCCGGGCCGAGGATTTGCACCTCGCTGACCGAAGTTCCGCGGGAGAAAGGTATCCTCACGCCCGATGAGAGGTCGTTCGTGGTGGTGGGTGGCGTTGTTTCTCCTTGTTGTGTTTGTAACCGAACCGCCGGCTGAGGCCGCGAGGCGCCGCCGTGGGAGATCGCGCAAGGCGGCGCCGGTGATCGTCGACACCGCCACCGGCACGACGCTGCAGGAGCGGCTCGGGTCGCTGGTCAACGGGAAGGTCGCCCAGAGCTCGCAGGCCAGCATCCAGGTCGTCGACGTCGACAGCGGTGAAGTGGTGGCCGAGAGGAACCCGCATCAGCCGCTGGCTCCGGCGTCGAACATGAAGCTCTTCACGACGGCCGCGGGCATTGACCTGCTGAAACCCGGCTTCGAGGTCCGCACCACGGTCTACGTACGCGGCAACGTCGATCCCAGCGGGACGCTGGACGGGGACGTCAAGATCGTCGGCCACGGGGATCCCACCATCAGCGGCCGCTTCCACGACAACCACGCCACCGCGGTTCTCGAAGAGTGGGCGGCAGATCTCAAGCGCGCCGGCATCAAGACCATCCACGGCAACCTGATCTTCGAGTACGGCTACATGGACATCGAGTACATCCATCCGACCTGGCCGGTGAACCAGCTCGTGAACTGGTACGAGGCGCCCATCGCCGCGTTCTCCATGCAGGAAGGCTGCGTCCAGGTGCGGGTGATGCCAAGCCGCGGCGGCAAGCCCTGTGTCGTGCAGTTCGATCCTCCCACGTCGTACCTCGGACTGCAGAACTCCTGCGTCACCGGGCGCGGTATGCCGTTCGTCACGCGCTCGCGCGGCTCGAACACGATCATCATTCGGGGCGGTGTACCGGCCCGCAGCGGCGCGACGGAGATCTACGTGACCGTCGAGAACCCCATTCAATACTTCGCCACGGTTACGCACGAGACCCTCGAGCGGAGCGGTGTCCATACCCAGGGCGAGATCATCATTACTCCGGTGGACCCGAGACCGGACTGGCGAGCCGTCTCCCAGCACGCCACGCCCCTGTCGATCATCGTCTACGTCATCAACAAGAAGAGCCAGAACACGTACGCGGAACAGCTCATCAAGATCCTGGGTGCCGAAGAGCAGCACAACGGTACGTGGGCCATGGGGACGAAGGTCGTCACCGACTGGATGACCGAAAAGCTGGGCGTCCAGTCCGGCGAGTTCCACCAGGCAGACGGATCAGGGATGTCCCGCGACAACCGTGCCTCGGCGAGCGCTTTCATTCAACTGCTGCGCTACATGTGGAAAGGCCCCTGGCGCGAGGATTTCGTCAGCTCCCTCCCGTACTCCGGCGATCCCGACGCGAAATTCGGCCGCCGTCTGCACAACGCGCCGTATGCCCGGCAGGTGTATGCGAAGACAGGCTACATCGCCGGCGTCGTCGCCCTGTCGGGATACGTGCACGGCGCCAGCGGAAAGATCTACGCGTTTTCGTTTCTTTTCAACGACTACCACACCGGCGTCTACGCCGTGCACAACCTGCAGGACTCGATGCTGCGGGAGCTGGTCACCAGGGGATAGAGAATGCCCTCGGCGGAACCGCAGTCAGGCCGCGACCATTCGTGTATCGTTCGGCGCCATGACTCGCGACAACATCGTCTTCACCGTCTGCGGCCTGCTCCTGGGGCTGATCATCGGGTCGTTCCTCATCGGACCGCGGCTGGCGCAGAAGGGGAGCGGCAACGCCGAGGGCGGCACCGTGGCGGGCGCTCCGGAGACTGCGGCGGAACCGCAGGTGGCGCCGGCATCCACGCCTTCCGCGCCTGCCCAGATGCCGGCCATGGGCGGCGGCAACATGCAGACCATGAATGCCGTCCGCGAGCAGCTCGCCAATCTGAAGGCCACCGTCGAGCGCGAGCCGAAGAATGCCGATGCCCTGGCGCAGCTCGGCAACATGTACATGGACGCCGCGAAGTACCCGCAGGCCATCGAGTATTACGAGCGCGCCCTCGGCGTGCGCGAGGATGCCTCCCTGCGCACGGACCTCGGTATCTGTTACAAGCAGGCCGGGCAACTCGACAAGTCGGTCGACGCGTTCCGGAGGGCAGCCGAGGATCAGCCGGACCAGTGGCAGGCCCTCTTCAACGAAGCGATCGTTCTCGGAGAGATGAAGCGTTTCGACGAAGCGCGTGTCATCGCCGCGAGGCTCAAGCAGCTCCGGCCGAACGATCCTCAGATCGACAAGCTGACGGCCGCCCTGGCCGGCAAGTCGTGACCACGTGACCGCGCTCGTCGTCGTCACCCTCATCGAAGCACCCATCGGGATCTGCTTCGACCTCGCCCGCAGCATCGAAGCCCACAACGAGTCCGCGAGCTTCACCGGCGAGCGTGCCATCGAGCCGGGACGCACCGCCGGCCTGCTCGAGCTCGGCGACCTCGTCACGTTCGAAGGCGTTCACTTCGGCCTCCGTCAGCGCTTCACGGCGAAGATCGCGGAGATGGACCGCCCGAACCTGTTCGTCGACGAGCTGGTGAAGAGCGCCTTCCGGTCCATGCGGCACATCCACGCCTTTCACTCGGCCGGCGGCGTGACGACCATGACCGACGCCCTGGAATGGCGCTCGCCGTTCGGTCTCCTCGGCCGGATCGCCGACGGCATCGCAGTCCGAAGGCACATGCGCGCCTTCCTGATCCGGAAGCAGGCACACCTGAAAGAGATGGCGGAACGGCTGGCCCGGAATGCGCCCGAGCACACGTAAGGTCGCGATCAGCGATCAGCGATCAGCGACCAGCGAACAGCGACCAGCGATCAGCGACCAACGACCAGCGAACTGCGAACAGCGATCAGCGATCACCGAATCACGTGCTGGCTGCTGGAGGGCGTGACCTGCAAGGTGTAAACGCCCGACGTCTTGCGCACGGTGGCCACGGCCTGGAAGCCGGGGAACCTCAGGATGTTCCCGATGATCTCCCCGCGATCAAGACCGATGAAGACGTGCACGGCGGCATCGGCCGTTTCGGCCTCGCAGGAATGGAACGACACCGCGCCGGGGTCGGTCGACGGAAGTGGACGCCCCGAGGGGTCCGTGAGATGTCGTTGTTCGATCGTAAAACGCATCGCGGCTGCGACCAGGGGCTCCCAAGCATTGTAATGAAGACGCCTGCGCGTCGCACTGCTGCATGCAATTTCGATGCAGAGGGCCCTGTTCTATACTCGCTCAAAGGGGCGAGAACATGAGTGATGAACGCGCGTTGAGCGAGCTTCCGGGAATTGGTCGGATCGATCTCCACGAGGTCGAGCAACCGGAACAACTGCCGAGCGCCCGTTTCGCCACCGGCGTCGAGATCGGGCTCACTTTCGACGACGTTCTCCTCAAGCCGGCCAAGTCGGAGCTGCATCCCAACTTCGTCGACGTCTCCACCCGCCTCACCCGCGACATCCGCCTCAACATCCCCATCCTCTCGGCGGCCATGGACACGGTCACCGAGGCGCGGCTGGCCATCGCCATGGCCCAGCAGGGCGGGCTGGGCATCATTCACAAGAACATGACCCTCGACCAGCAGGCCGAGGAGGTCGACAAGGTCAAGCGCTCGGAAGCGGGCATGATCGTCGATCCCGTCACGATGCGGCCCTGGCAGACCATCAGCGAGGCCATGCAGGTCATGGCCAAGTACAAGATCAGCGGTGTCCCGGTCACCGATGCCAACGGGAAGCTGGTGGGCATCCTCACCAACCGCGACCTCCGGTTCGAGACGCGCTTCGACCTGCCCGTGGCCGAGCGGATGACGAAGGACAACCTCATCACCGTGCCCGTGGGCACGACGCTCGAACAGGCCCGCGAAGTGCTCCACCAGCACCGCATCGAGAAGCTCCTCGTGGTCGATTCCAACGGCGACCTCAAGGGCCTCATCACGGTCAAGGACATCCAGAAGAAGCTCCGCTATCCGAACGCCGCGAAGGACTCGCTCGGCCGTCTGCGGGTCGGCGCGGCCATCGGCGTCGGGCGCGACGGTCTCGACCGCGCCCGTGCTCTCATCGACGCCAAGGTGGACGTCGTGGTCATCGACTCCGCGCACGCGCATTCGTCCGGCGTGATGGAGACCATCCGCCAGTTCAAGAAGCTCTTCCCGGACACGCCGCTCATCGCCGGCAACGTCGCCACCTACGAAGGCGCGCGCGACCTCATCGAGCTCGGAGTGGACGCGGTCAAGGTCGGCATCGGTCCCGGCTCGATCTGTACGACGCGCATGATCGCCGGTGCCGGCGTACCCCAGATCAGCGCGGTGATGGAGTGCGCCCGCGCCGCGGAGCGGTACGACGTGCCGATCATCAGCGACGGCGGCATCAAGTTCTCCGGAGACGTGACGAAGGCGCTGGCTGCGGGCGCGCACACGGTGATGATCGGATCGCTCTTCGCCGGGACGGACGAGGCGCCCGGCGAGACCATCCTCTACCAGGGACGCACGTTCAAGGCCTACCGCGGCATGGGCTCCATCGGCGCGATGCAGTCGGGCTCCAAGGATCGCTACTTCCAGGAAGAGACCGACGAAGTCTCGAAGCTCGTCCCCGAAGGGATCGAAGGCAAGGTGCCGTACAAGGGCTCCCTCGGCGCCATGATCCCGCAGCTCGTGGGCGGTCTGCGCAGCGGCATGGGCCTGACCGGCTCGCGCAACATCGAGGACCTGCGCACGAAGTCGAAGTTCGTGCGCATCACGGCCGCCGGACTGCGCGAATCGCATGCCCACGACGTGGTGATCACCAAGGAAGCCCCGAACTACCGGATCGAGTCGAGCGACTAGAGAGCTCCTTGAAGACCATCGACGACTTCGCGGTCGAGCTGATCGACCGTCACATCGAATTCACCAGCGGAGGAGAGCGGATCGCCTGGTTTCCGGCCTGGGAGAACGCCGACCGCGATCTGCCGCACATGACGCCGGACGATGTTCCGCTCGGTACGGTCGATGAGCCGTTCGAGGATTCCGACGACGGCTGGCGGATCGTCATCTACGAGGACGAGGGGTACGTTTACGTGCGCGAGGCCGATCACCCGCATGCCGGGACGTTTCCGCGCAGTTTCCGCGTGCCCCGCGATCAATACATCATGGCCTGGGCTCTGCTGCTGACCGACCACAACCCGGTCACGCCCCTCGACTGACGCCCGCGGGCGCGCTATCCTGCGACCGCTCGGTCTTCATGCTCGACAATCGGCGATCCGGCAGGATCAAACTTCCGCAGCCCCTGGAGGCGACCGTGGGCGGCGTTCCCGCGTCGCTCGTGGACGTGTCGATGACCGGCCTGCAGGTGCATCACTCCGAGCCGCTTCCCCCGCGCGGCGAGCGCGTGATTCTGCGCTTCACCTGGAGCGGGGTCTCCATCCAGCTTCCCGCGGTGATCA
>CAZYTO010000262.1:0-8176 GCA_964650405.1 uncultured Thermoanaerobaculia bacterium
CTTCTTGCGGGTGCCCATCGTATCGATGAGCAGACCCGTGGCGAACACGAGGATCTGGATGGAGGACGGATCGAGCTTCGACGTGTCGTCGCCGAGGGCATCGACATAGACCGCCGCCGCGACCTTGTCCTTGATGACCATCGGCACGAGGATGGCCGACTGCGAGGCGCTGCCGCCGAGGCGGGTGGCGAGGTTGGCGCCGTTCCATACGACGACGCATTCTTCCTGCAGCACACGGTCGAGCTCGGGAATGAGGCCCGGCGCGGCATTGAAGCGCTTCACGGCCTCGTCGTTGCCGCCGTGCGCAGAGAAGCCGGCGCCCTTCCAGCCGCTGAACGTCTCGCCTCGCAGGATCAGCAGGGCGGCGCGGGAGCCGAATTCGAGGCACTGGTCGAGCAGCCCGTTGAGGACGTCGACCTGCGACTTCCCTTTATCCACTGCCTGCAGGGCGCGCTTCAGACGCGAGGCGCCGGCGCCGCCGGCAGCGGGCGCAGCCGTGGATGACGCCGCCGCCGGAGCGGTGACGGCGATGCTCTCCTCGAGGTCGCCGATCGACTTCTGGATGTGCGGCAGGAAGGTGATGGAATTGACGTCGGCCTGTACGCTCTGCAGGGCGGCTTTGAGCTGCTGATCGACTACCACTCGAACGTCTTCGATCGAGGAGCGGATCTCTCCCACCATCCTCTCGATCGATTCGCGCACGTGTGCATCAATCGAGCTTGCGACTTCCTCGCCCCTCACAGCCATAAATCCTCCGCCGTCTATGCTTTCGACCCTGGAGCGCAGAGCAGCGCGAATTATAGCGCAGAGCAGTGTGCTACTTTGTCGAGGACATGCGCCGCTTTCTGGTGATCGCCGCGCTGGCACTCGCGGCGTGCAAAGGCTCCGAATCGGCCGACAGCTCCGCCGAGTGGCAGCGCGTGCTCAATTCGAAAAAGGCTGCCAACGCTCCCAATGCCTCCGCGCAGGAAAAGCAGGTCTATGCCGATGCCCTCGGCGCGTTCGTGAAGGACCATCCGACGCACAGCCGCGGCCGCGAGGTCTACCAGGGCCTGCAGCTCGCCTTCGGCGAGGATCTCGCCGCCATGGGCCGTTACCAGGACGCCATCCGCTTCTACCGGGCCGTGCTCATCGCCGACCCCGTGAACGTCAGAGCCCAGCACGACATCATGACGGCCGTCGATCACCTGGCCGTCTCGCGGGGGAAGCTCCTCGCTCTGGAGAAGGGCATGTCGCAGAAGCAGGTCGCCCAGATCCTCGGCAAGCCCATTCCCGGCTGGACCGCCCGCAACCGGCGCCGGGATGCCGTGATGGAGGCCTGGTACTACCGCCGCACCGACGGCGGCGTGGCCGGCGTCTACTTCCGCGACGGGGAGCTCTTCGCCGCCGAAGAGAGCTCGCACGCGAAGCTGGCGCCGCTGATCCGGTGAGCCCCCTTCACAAGGGCGAAGGATGCAGGGCGAAGGCCGCCGTGGGCCATCAGCTTGGAACGTCAGACGCGCCACCGCCAGGCCTGCCTTCTGCCCTCTGACTTCTGCTTTACCTCCGGGATGACAACTCGCCGGCCGGCTGTTGCAGGGTACGCAGGAGTGGGACCCGAATGCCCCTTTACGAGTATCAGTGTACGCAGTGTGGTGAGCGGACTGAGATTCTGCAGAAGATCTCCGACCCGCCGCACACCGACTGCCCCAAGTGCAGCGGCGCGCTGAAGAAGCTCCTCTCCTCGCCCGCCATCCAGTTCAAGGGCTCCGGCTTTTATAAGACCGATTACGCGAGCAGCCGCCCGTCGTCGTCGAAGGGCGATGCTTCGAAGGGCGAATCGGCGACACCGTCCGCGAGTGCCGAGACCAAGTCTGAAACGAAGTCCGAATCAAAGCCTGAGTCGAAGTCCGAGTCGAAGTCCGAGTCAAAGTCCGAGTCAAAGTCCGAAACGAAGTCTGAATCGAAGTCCGACGCCAAATCCTCCAACTGATATCTGACTGCCATGGTCACGGCCCGTGCGCTGAAGAGGCGCGCCGACTTGGTTCTCGAAGAAGTCTTCCGGTCTCTCTTCGAAGAGATCGACACGGAAAAACTGCGCAGCGACATCGGCGTGCTGAAAGCGAATGCCCCTGACGACTTCGAGCCGGTACACCTGGCGCGGATGCTCTCCCGCCGCACGGCCATCCGCTGCGCGGCCGCCGGCGCGGTGACCGGACTGCCGAGCGGTCTCCTGGCCATCGGGACGCTCGGTGCCGATCTCGGCTACCTCGTCTACCAGCAGTTCCGCCTCATCCTCGGCATCGCCACGATCTACGGGCACGAGCCGACGCATCGCGAGCGTTTCCATGAGGCGCTGCAGTGCCTGGCCTATGCGTCCGGCGTCGGGTTAGGTAAGTCGGGTGTCGGCGCCCTCATGGAGTCGGCCACCATCGAAGGAGGGGCAGTCGCCGAGAAAATCGGCTCCCGCATCCTCAAGGAGCGGCTTGCCAAGATCATCCCCTTCGTCGGCGCACTGTCCGGCGGTGCGCTCAACTACATCGCCGTCCGCGCCGTAGGCCACGCCGCGGTCAAGTACTACGAGACTCGCGTGCAGACGGAGATCGAGGAAGAGATCTGGGAGGAAGGCGATCGCGAGCACGCGTAGGTTTCAATCCTGAGCGAGGGCGGTTGTGTCGGGCGGGAGCGAAGGATCAGATCTCCGCATACCGGGCACAAACACCGATCCAAGGACCCGCTTTGTGTGTTGACGGCCGGCTCGATCTGCCTCGCTTGATCCTTCGCTCCCTCCCGGCCTCAGGATGAACTTTCGAAGGAATGCACCGCCCCGCATCCCCGTTTCCCGCGGTGACAAATACGATGCCGAAGACCGAGACGAATTCGACCGCAGAAGTGAGGTCTGCGTTTTTCGAGCGCCGGCGGCTCCGCCGCATCCGGATGATCGTCGAGCTCACGCACAACCTCATCAGCTCCGACCTCACCGTCTCGCATCGTGAAGCGCTCTGCCTCATCAACTGCGCGCGCAAGGCAATCCTCGACCTCCATCCCGCATTCGAAGAGCGCTACGAACGCCTCGTGCGTCCCCACTTCGAGTCCGTCATCGCCCAACGCTGGCCGAACGAAAACCCGCTGGGCCCGAGCGCGTTCGAGCTCGTGAACTGACCCGCTCACTGCAATCCTGAGCGAGGGTGGTGGATGGGCGGGAGCGAAGGATCAGAACGCGGCATGCCGGGATGTTGATGTAAGCCTGCGAACGTGGCGTGCATCGATCTGACGCTTCGCTCCCGCCCATCCACCATCCTCGCTCAGCGTTCACTTCAAAACGCTACTTCGCCGCCTCTTCCAGTTCCTGCACGATCCGGATGTCGCCCAGGTCGCGTTTCGCGCGCGCGACTTCCTGCCGCGCGAGCGCCTTCAACCGCGGATTGTCGAGGCCGAATCCGGGAGCATCGGGGACGAGCGTGAGGTATTCGAGCGCGGCAATCTGTTGCGGCGAGAAGGCGGCCCGTCGCGCGAAGACCATGGCCGCGTCGTCGAATGCGATCAGCGCCCAGTCGCGCTGCCGGTAGCGGACGACCGATTGGGGCAGCACTTTCCGTTCGCCGGTGACGGCGTCGATCATCTCGATGGGGCGGCTGGAGTACTCCTCGACGGCCAGATCGACGTGATACTTCTTCAGCAGGGCCGCCCACGACCGGCTGTTGCTGCGCGCCTCGAAGTCCTCGCTGAGGAACGGCCGGAAGAGCTCATTGCGCCCGTCCGTCAAGACGCGCTGCTCGGGATAGAACGTCCACTCCAGGAACCCGCCGAACTGGTCGACGTTGTAGATGTTCCCCGCGAAGCCCGACGCGGCTAGTCGCGCCACGGCCCGCACGGGGAAGCGCTCACCGTCGACGCCGGTGGCGTGATCCTGCGCCTGGATCACCCAGGCCAGCGGCACCACGGCAGCGATGACGAACCCGGTCGAGACGGTGCGCGGGACCTTGCGCAGCGGCGGCAGGAGCAGCGGCAGCGCGGCGAAGTAGAGCGCCTGATTGCGCACGTAGCGGATGGCTAGGAACGCGAATCCGGCGAAGAGGACGAAGCGCCAGGCGTTGGCGCGCTTCTCCGGCGTGATGAGAAACCAGACCATGGCCACGACGACGCTCGTGTAGAGCAGCGGAAAGATCGCCGGCGGACTGACCTGCCACTCCGCGTTGATGAATTCTGCGCCGCCGCCGGCCAGTGCCGAGAGGCGAAACGGCGCGACGACGGCATGCCAGCCGAAGGGATTGACGAGCAGTGCCGCGGCGCCTGCCACGACAACGGGCCACCGGCGGATATCGATCAGCAACGTTGCCAGTGCCAGCAGCGGCGCCAGGAGCGCCGAGGGGTGCGTGTTGATCCAGACGATCGTCAGGAGCGTGTACGCGACGGCCAAGCCGGTGACGCTCATCTCCCGTTGCGCAAGCAGCGCGATGGCCACGACCACGAGCAGTGCCGCGGCGGTGAGCGGCCGCACGCCGAGGCGGTCGGAGGCTCCAGCGAAGGCCACGGTGACGAGCACCAGGGCCATGCCGAGGTCCTGTTCGCGAGCGGTGAACCAGAGCGCGAGCGTGAAGGCAATGGCGATGGTGATCGCCGTCAGCCACGAGGCGCCGGCGAGGCCCGCGGCATTCACGATCACGTACGCCAGGACCTGCCATAGCCACTCGCCGTTGACCCACGGCGTTTTCACGCTGGCCACGGCCAGCGGATCGGTCAGCGGAAGGGCGTGGTGCGCCACAATCCAGTGCCCGGCCGCGAAGTGCCAGAACGCGTCATAGCTCCGGATCGGTCCGAGCGCTGCGGCGGCGAGTGCGACGAACAGCGCCGCCGCCGCGATTCGTTTGTACATTCGCGGCGGAGTGTAGCAGCGAGTCTCGGTTCACTCCGAGCATGCGGCAGAACCTGGGACCTCGGCTGTCGATCGAGCACGGCCGGGGAGTGAATGCCAGGAAACGCACCGCGAATGTTCCTCGCGGATGATCCGCCTCTACGAAACAGGCGCTGGTGGAGGAGGCGGTGGCTGTGGTGCCGCGGGCGCCGCCGGCGTTTCTGAGGGAGTCGCGGGAGGCGCCGCGGTCGCCGGCGCAACCGGCCGGGCAGGAGCCGCTCCACCGCCGTTGTCGATCTTGATGTCGCCGTTCACGGTCGTGATCTTCAGCTCATGCTGGCCGCCGTTCACTTCGCCCGTCACCCGGCGGCTGCCGGGGTGGGAGTGCACGTTGAGCGGGAAGGCGGCCTCGAAGTCGCCGTTCACCTGCGTGAAGTCGCCGAAGAAGGAAGCGCTCGACGGCAGTACGGCCGTGACGCGGCCGTTCACCGTACGCAGCGAAGCGCCGCGGAAGTCCTGATCGAACTTCGCCTCGATCCGGCCGTTGACGGTGTGAATGTTCACTTCGTTCGTGCCAGGGCTCTCCACGTCGATGAGACCGTTGACCGTGGTCACGTCGGTCTCGCCGTCCACGCCGCGGCTGACGACCCGGCCGTTCACGGCGCGCACTTCGAGCGCCACCTGCCGCGGAACCTTCAGGTCGTAATCGATCGACAGGCGGTCGTTCTCGAACCAGGAGAAGTGGTGAGTCTGTTTCCGGCCGATGACCAGCGTGTCGCCTTCGACCTTCGTCTCGAAGTACCCCTGGTTCTCTTTCCGCGGGTCGGGGGGGCGTCCCCAGCTCCGCACCTCGGCGTCGAGGGAGACGGAGCTCGGCGAGACGGCGTCGACGTGGATCTCGCCGTTCACCTCCCTCAGCTCGATCCGCTTGATCGAGGTGGCGTCGAACGTCCGCGTGATGTGGACCGTCCGGCGCTCGCCTGCTACGCATCCGACAAGGAGGAGCGCGATCAATGGCGAATAGAGCTGAGGTTTTCTGCTGTTCATGGGACGCCTGGCTCTGTCATCGTACGGGAGGTTGGCCCAAAGGGTTTCAATGAGGCTGTTCGATACGTCACAAACCACGCTTTTGCGCGTCGCGGCATTCCTGGTTGATGCCCTCACGCTGGCCCTCGTCCTGATGCTCCCCTCGTCCCTCGTCAGCTATGCCGTCGCCTGGATCGGCGGTTCCGTCAAGGCCATCTCCATCGTCTGGGCGATAGCCATCGGCATCCTGATGCTCGGTCTCCTCGTGCGGGACGGCTACCGCGGCCGCTCGCTCGGCAAGCAGCTCCTCGGCCTGCGCCTGCTCACACCCCGCGGCGAAGGCTGCGGCTGGGGCCGGTCGCTCGTGCGCAACCTCCCGCTCATCATTCCCGGCTGGAACCTGATCGAGGTCGTGATGGTGTTTGCCGGCAAAGCGCGGACCGGGGACCGGATCGCGCGGACGACCGTGACGGAGGAGTAGGCGTTCAGCGATCAGCGAACCGCGAGCCTCTTCTCCGTCAACGCCTTCCGGAACGCCTCTGCAAGCGACTCGCGGACATCGAACGAGAAGACGTTCTGCTCCTGGCCGTACTCTTCGCCGATGAGGACGACGTCCGGCGGTGCTACGAGGCGATAGAGGTCGCTCAGACGCTCAAAAGGGACGATCACTTCGATTCGTTGGTAGAGGTAGCGGTGGGTGCGGGAGCATCGCGCAGGGCGGCCGCCGCGCTGTCGTGATAAGCGCGCGAGAGGCCGCCGGTACCGAGCTTCACGCCGCCGTACCAGCGGACGACCACCACGCCGGTGTCGTGCAGGCCCGCGCCTTTGATGGCATTCGCGATCGGTTTGCCGGCGGTGCCGTTCGGCTCACCGGCATCGCTGCTGCGATCCGGTCCGGCGAAGGGGCGGAACGCCCAGCAGTGATGGGTGGCGTCGTGATGCTTCTTCCCGGCAGCGACGAGCTCCTCCAGGAACTCACCGATTGTCGCCGCGGGAACGGCGATGCCGAGGAACTCGGAACGCTCGACCTTGATGCGTGCCGCGGCGCGCCCGGTGAGCGTGAGGTAGTGATCCACCGCGCGACTATAATCCGCGCCGCATGTTCAGCATTACTGAGATCTACGCTCGCGAAGTCCTCGATTCGCGCGGTAACCCGACGATCGAGGTCGACTGCCTCCTCGACTCCGGCGCCCTCGGGCGCGCAGCCGTACCGTCCGGTGCCTCCACCGGCTCGCGCGAGGCGCTCGAGCTGCGCGACGGCAACAAGAGCCGCTTCCTCGGTAAGGGTGTCCTCGACGCGGTCAACAACGTGAACATCACCATCGCCAAGGAAGTCGAAGGCATGGACGCGCGCGAGCAGGCCATGATCGACCTGGTGATGAAGGAGCTCGACGGGAGCGAGAACAAGGGGAAGCTCGGTGCCAATGCGATCCTGGGTGTCTCGCTGGCGGTGGCCCGCGCGGCCGCGGAAGCGAGCGGCCTGCCGCTCTTCCTCTACCTCGGTGGAGCGGGCGCGCGCACGCTGCCCGTCCCGATGATGAACGTCATCAACGGCGGCATGCACGCCGACAACAACCTCGACATCCAGGAGTTCATGATCATCCCGGCCGGCTTCGAGTCCTTCAGCGACGCGCTGCGCGCCGGCGTGGAGACGTTCCATCACCTGAAGAAGACCCTGCACGAGAAGAACCTCGTCACGGCCGTCGGCGACGAGGGAGGCTTCGCACCGCACCTCGGCTCGAACGCCGAAGCGCTCGACTTCATCCTCACGGCCATCGAGAAGGCGGGCTACAAAGCGGGAGAACAGATTTACCTCGGTCTGGACGTCGCCGCCTCGGAGTTTTTCAAGGACGGCAAGTACCAGTTCGAGGGAACGAGCCGCGGCAGCGCGGAGATCGCCGCGTACTACGGCGAGCTGCGCCGGAAGTACCCAATCATCTCCATCGAAGACGGCATGGCCGAAGGGGACTGGGACGGCTGGGCGGCGCTGACGAAGGCGATGGGCGCGGGCACGCAGCTCGTGGGCGACGACGTCTTCGTCACGAACCCGGCCATCTTCGCCAAGGGCATCCAGCAGGGCATCGGCAACGCCATTCTCATCAAGGTCAACCAGATCGGGACGCTCACCGAGACGCTGGAGACGATCGAGATGGCCAAGCGGGCCGGTTACCGCGCTGTCGTCTCGCACCGCAGCGGCGAGACGGAAGACTCGACCATCGCCGACCTGGCCGTGGCCACGAACG
Organism: uncultured Thermoanaerobaculia bacterium; assembly: GCA_964650405.1. GTDB lineage: Bacteria > Acidobacteriota > Thermoanaerobaculia > Gp7-AA8 > Gp7-AA8 > CAZYTO01. The sequence goes on from CAZYTO010000262.1 coordinate 8,104, forward strand.
TTGGTCAGATCAAGACCGGCTCGGCCTCGCGCAGCGACCGCATCGCCAAGTACAACCAGCTCCTGCGCATCGA
>CAZYTO010000263.1:0-8170 GCA_964650405.1 uncultured Thermoanaerobaculia bacterium
ACGTAGTCGAGGATGAAGCCGTGCTCATCGAACTCCGGCAGGAACTCCGAGCCGAGGAAGCGATAGACGACGTACGAGCCCGCGGCCACGATTCCCACAGCGACCAGCACGACGCCGGAATGGCGCAACGCACGCGTGAGCAGCCACTCATACGTCCGGAGCAGCCGCTCCAGAAGCGGCCCATGCTCCTGCTCATAGTCCGACTTCCGAACTCGTATGAAACGCTCGGCGACGACCGGTGTGAACGTCAGCGCCAGCACCAGCGACGTCAGCAGCGCCACGCTCATGGTAAGGGCGAGGGAACGAAAGAACACGCCGGTCACGCCGGTCAGAAGCGCCAGCGGCAGGAAGACCACCACGGGTGTGATGGTCGAGCCGATGATCGGCCCCGTGATCTCGTTCACGGCCGCGTGGACGGCTTCGAGGCGGCCCTGGCCGCGTGCCATGTGCGTGTAGATGTTCTCGACCACCACGATGGCGTCGTCGATGACCAGGCCGATGGCTGCGGCCACGCCGCCAAGCGTCATCAGATCGAACGAGAGCCCGACGATCCACATGGCCACGAAGGTCACGAGCACGGTAATGGGAATGACCAGGGTCGCCACGAGCGTGGTGCCCCAGTTGCGCAGGAAGCCGTACAGGATGAGCACCGAGAGAATGAGACCGATCAGGATGGCGTCGCGCACCGAGCCGACGGAGCTCCGCACCAGGATCGATTGATCGTAGAAAGGCTTGACCTCCACGTCCGGCGGCAACTGCCGCTTCAGACCGGCCAGCGCCGCCTTCACGTCGTCGGCAACCGCGACGATGTTCGCCGTCGGCTGGCGCAGGACGTTCAGGAGCACGGCAGGGCGGCCATCCGCGGTGACGATCGTGAAACGCGGTTCGAGTCCGGGCCGCACGGTGGCAACGTCACCGACGCGTAGGGGCGCGTTGTTCACGGTGGCCACGACGATGGACGCGAGATCGTCGGAGGTCGCCGCCTGACCGCTCACGAGGGCGAGCTCGAGCTGATGATTCTCGTTGATCAGTCCAGGGCTGAGAATGACGTTCGCGCTCTTGATGGCATCGCCTACCTGCTGCAGCGACAGCCCGCGCGCTTCGAGCCGGGTGCGATCGATGAGGACGTGGTACTCGCGCATCTGTCCACCGGCCACGGCGACGCTGCTCACGCCCGGAATTCTCGCCAGCGGTGGACGCAACGTGACGTCGGCGAGGTTGCGCAGCTCCCCGAGGTCGCGTTTCGGCGAGGTGATGCTGTAGCCGACGATCGGAAAAACGGCGAAGGTCAGGCGCTCGACGCGCTCGAACTCCGCGCCCGGCGGAAGCGACGAGGCCAGGCCGGAAGTCCTGGTCTGGACCATCTGCAGCGTCTGCTGGATGTCGGCGCGCCAATCGAAGAACAGGTCGATTTCGCTCGACCCTCGCGCCGTCAGGGACTTGATGCGCTTGATCCCCGGAATGCCGTTCATCGCCTCTTCGATGGGACGCGTGACCGCGACGAGCGTCTGCTGCGCCGGCGCCACGCCGTTGTTCGCGACGATCACGATTCGCGGAAAGTCGGTCTGCGGGAAGAGAGCGCGCGGAACGCGGAACAGCGCCATGATGCCCGTGACGGCGAGCAGCGCGATCACCAGCAGCACCGCGCGTGATTGGTGCGAGACGAGGCGGCCGAGATTCATTGCGTGACGGCCACCTTCGTTTTGTCGGGCAGGCCGTAGTTCCCTTCGACGACGACCGTCTCCCCGCCGCGAAGTCCGGAAGTGACTTGCGTCCGCTGGCCGTCGTGGGCGCCGACCGTCACGTGCACTTCGTGGGCGATCGATTGGGCATCGACGATCATCACCGTGCCGCCATTCGCGTTCGTGGCCTCGAGCGTCACGGAGGGCGTCGGAACGATCACCGCGTTCGGCGTGGCGCGACTGGCGATGGTCAGGCGCGCCGCGGAGTTGGGCCGAAGGCGGCCGTCCGCGTTCGGCAAGGTCACCCAGATCTCGACCGCGCGGCTCTGGGGATCGGCCGAACGCCCGACCAGACTGACGGGCGCTCGCAGTGTGGCGCCGGGCAGGTCGTCCGGCATGATCGTGGCGGCGTCACCACGATGAACGCCGGCCGCCGCTTCGTCGGACAGCGGCGCTTTCACGATGACGGCCGAGACGTCCGCGAGCGTGAGGAGCTTGTTGCCGGCGGTGGCGAAATCGCCCTGGTACGCGAACTGTTCGGTGACCACACCGTCGAATGGCGCGCGCACCTCCGCATAGCTCAACTGCGCGTCGAGCGATGCAAGATGGTTCACCGACTCCGCGACATGGCCCTTCGCGGTTTTCAGGCCGCCTTCCGCGTTCGACACGTCGAGCTGCGACGACTCCAGATCCTTCTTCGAGATGCCGCCCTTCGCGTACAGCTCCTGCCTTCGCTCGTAGGTGCGCCGCGCATTCTCCAGCGCCGCCTCGGCCGGTGCGATGGCGTCCTTGGCCGTCGTGACCGCGGCGGCAGCTTCGGCGCGCTGCGCCGCCAGATCGCGCGCTTCGACCTGCGCCAGCACCTCGCCGGCGCGTACCTTGCGGTTCTTGAGCAGCGGCATCTGCGCGATCTGCCCGCTGATCTTCGAGCTGACGGCCGCCTCGCGTGGTGTGGTGATCGTCCCGGCCAGCTCGATCGGCTGCGCGATCGTGCCGACCTCCGCCCTGGCCACGCGCACGCTCACGGTCGGCTGCGCCGATTCCTCTTCCGAAGCTCCGCGGTGACATGCCGCGGCCACGAAGAGAAGCATGATTGAGGTGAGTCGTTTCATTGCCCTGCCGCCTCCTGCAATTGGGCGCGGGCGACCTCGAAGTCGAAGAGCGCCTGCTGCAAGTTGAGCCGTTGTTGTGCGAGCGTGGTCAGCGCGTCGGTCACTTCGAGAATCGGCGCTTCGCCCGCGCGGTACCGGGCGATGGAGATCTCGGCGTTGCGCTGCGCGTCGGCGACGGCCGCACGCGCGTTCGCGGCGCGGCGCACGGCGGATGCAGCCTCCTCTCGCGCCCGGAGGTCCTGCTGCTCGACCTCGCGCTGCGTCAGCGTGAGCTGGCGGGTCGCCGATTCCGCGCGAATCTCCGCCTGCCGCTGCTTCGCACGCGCGGCGCCCCAATCGAAGATCGGAATGCGCACATTGGCGGCGATGAGATACCCGGAGTGCTGGCGGATCTCGTCGGACCGCAGCAACGGCGAGTCGAAGCCTTCATCCGCTGAATACGTGAGCGAGGGCAGGCGCTCGGCGCGCGCCACGGCCACGTCCTCGCGGGCGGCGCGTTCCTGCGCCGACGTCTGCACGAGCTGCGGCCTCTGCATGATGGAGATGGGCGTCAGCCGCTCGATGTCCGCGATCGACGGCTCGCTGGTCAGGCCCGTCACGGCCAGCGTCTCGGAGGGCTGATAGCCGATCAGCACTCGCAGCGCGGCACCGGCGATCGTCTCCTGCGCGCGCGCCTGCTCCGCGTCGTCGCGTCTCTGCGCCGTCTGCAGGCGGGCGCGGACCGCGTCCACCTCAGCCACTTCGCCATACTCATGCTGCAGCGCCGTCACCTTCTCGAAGTCTTCGGCGGCACGAAGAGACTCCTCCGCGGCGCGTCGCTTGGCGACCGCCAGGGCGAGATCGAAGTACGACTCGCGCACCGATCGCAGCAGCTCACGCCGCGCCACTTCCGTCCCGGCATGTGCCGCGGCCAGCAGTTCGCGGCTGCGCCGCACCGCTGCACGTAACCCGAAGTCGAACGATCCCTCGGCTCCTATGAGCGACTGATACTCGCGGGCCGCGTTCTGGGCGATGAAGGCGGGATCGGTCGAACGCGCCATGAGCGGTTTGTTGTACGTGAACGACGAAAGATTGCGGACTCTCGGCAGCAGTGCGGCGCGTGCCTGCGTCACGTCCAGCGCGGCGACCTGCTCGTCGGCCAACGCCTGTTGATACGCGGACGCCTGCTGAAGCGCACGCTGCGAAGCGTCGGCGAGTGAAAGCGGCGGCGCGGCGGCGGACGGCCCGTCGTGCGAAGGCGGCGCGGCGGCGGACGGCGGTGGAGGCGCGGGTTGCTGCGGAACAGCGGCCGCTTGCATCGCGGCGAGCAATACGCTCATCAAAGAACTGCACAGCATGCCGGGCAAGTTTACAGGGTGCGCCTAAATGCGGCATGAACCGGCGCCGGGTACTCAACGCTCATTCATCCTTGCCGCGGCCATGAGGCATGGCGGGTCTTCTTCGATCCAGGAACAGTTACGAGAGCCTTTCACTGAGAGTACGAAGGGATGTCATATCCCATCCGTTAATAAGGCCCGTGGCAGCTCTCGGCGCTCGGCACTCCGCACTCGGCACTCGATTCAATACCGCCACGCCAGCGACACGCGGACGGCGCGGCCTGGCGCGGGGAACTCGAGCAGCGTGGGGTTGCCGCGGAAGTCGCGCAGAATGGACCCGATGTACGGATAGTGCTGGTTGGAGAGATTGAGCGCTTCCGCGTCGACCCGAAGAGGACCGAACGCCCGGCTCACCTTTGCGTCGATCGTGCGGACGTCGCCGAGCGAGAAGACGCCTTCGTCATCGGCGAACCGGCCGTGCTCCCATCGCCCGCGTAGCGTCACGCCGACTGCCCCCGGCAGGGTCGTGCGAAGGAGGAGCTGGGCGACGTGCTCGGGGATGTTCTTGAGCTGCTGGCCGGGATTGTCGTTCGAGGTCACGTGCGTCCACGTGTAGAGGAGGAGCGGTTGCACGAGGCCGTGTCGCCAGTCCGCCATGGCCTCGATGCCCGTGTGGCGGCTGCCGCCGAGGTTGCGGTAGAGGAACGTGGTCGGATCGAAGTCGATCTCGTCCGTCACCTTCATGTGGTACGCGGAGAGGCTCCAGGCCACGGAGGGGAGGCTCCGATCGATCCCGATCTCGACGTTGTGCGCCCGCTGCGGCTGGAGCGACGGATTGGAAACGGTGAAGCTCACGCCGCCCAGACCGGGAAACGGACGCGGGTCGAAGAGCTGGTCGAGCGTCGGCGCCTTGAAAGCACGTGCGAGCTGGACGAACAACGCAAGCGGGGCCGGTGCGGAACCGAGCTGCCACGTTGCGCCGAGGCGCGGCGACCAGGCCGTGCGATGGCTGTCGCTGCCCGCGCGGGCGTCACGGATGTCGTCCCAGCGCAGACCGGACGCGATGCGGAGCCGGTCCAGCGGAATCCAGTCGGCCGTGACGAACGCCGACGCCTGGTCGCGCCGCACGGCGGCACTGGCCACGGAAGCCCCGCGATCGCCCGCGGGCGTGACCCGCGAGTACGTCTCATCGAGGCTGGCGCGGGCGAGATCGCTTCCGGCGCGGACGGTAGCGTTCTGCCAGTCGCGGGAGAGCTCGAAGACGCCTCCCAGACCGTGACTCTTCAGGTTCCGGAAGAGCGTGGAGAAGAAGCCGGGAGCGAGGGGCAGGGTGCGTGGAAAGTCCGTGGCGCGGCCCTCACCATGCAGGAGGATTCGCAGAGACGAAGTCGCGCCAAAGCTGTCGTAGCCGGCGACGATCCGGCGACGGTCGGTCTGCTCCCGATCGAGGTGGTAGGCGCCTTCGGACGCGCGGGGATCGGCCGCCGCTTCGGCTGCCGTCAGCTCTCCGGGCTCCTCGCGGTCCTTCGACGCAAGTGAGGTCGTGAGGTACAGCCGGCTCGCGGCGCCCAGAATCTGCAACGAAAGGTCGCCGCCGCGGTCGCGGGCGTGCGAATGCGCGCGGTAGCCGTCCGCGGTGGAGTCGAGCAGGCTCAGGCCGATGCGGAGCGGACCGCTGCTGCGGCGAAAGAGCAGATCTCCCGAGCGCGTGCTGAACGAGCCGCCGGAAGCGCGCACTTCGCCGGAATCGTTGCCTGTATTGCGCTGGCGGGTGAAGACTTCGATCACCCCGCCCATCGAGGTGTCGCCGTAGAGCGACGAGCCGGGACCATGCAGCACTTCGATGCGCTCGATGTCCGCGGTGCGGACGTGACGCCAGTCGATGAGACCCGACTCGACGTCGCCGGCGGGAACGCCGTCGATGAGCAGCTTCACGTACTCGACTTCGCCGCCGCCGAAGAAACCGCGCGCGGAGATCATCGGCGCACCGGCGGCGAGGTTGTCGAAAAACATAGTCATGCCCGGGATCGCGCCGATCACCTCGTCCAGCGACTGCGCCGGCAGTGCTTCGATCTGCTGACGCGTGAGCACCGTGACCGAAGCGGCAACTTCGCTGCGCTGCACCGGGCCGCGCTCCGGCGTGACGACGATCTCTGCCTTCACGGGCGGGACGGACTGTCCCGCGGTCGAATCCTTAGCTTGCGCGTTCGCGGAGACCGGCGACGTGTCTGCCCAGACCGTTGACGCGACCAGGCTGAACGCGCCTGCAAGAAGCACGACCGAGGTCCGAGTCCACATGCGTTCCGTAACCGCCATTGCTCTCCTCGCTTACCGCAGCATCTCCGCCTCCACCCGATCCCGCCCGCCCGACTTCGCCCGGTAGAGGGCGGCGTCGGCGGCAGCGACGAGCGCGGGAGGCGTCGGAGCGTTCGTACCGTGGTTCCCCGCGAAGGCCGCAACGCCGAAGCTGGCCGTGACGACGCCGCACTCGGTGCCGTGATGACGGATTCCGGCGTCGCGGACTTTGCGGCGGAGTGCTTCCGCCTCGACGGCGGCCGCATCGAGTGAGAGCCCCGGCAGCAGCCACGCGAACTCCTCCCCGCCGAAGCGCGCGGCCAGTCCGCCGCGCGATTCCGTGCATTCGGCCAGTAGCGCCGCCACTGCCCGCAGCGCCTCGTCTCCGTGCTGGTGGCCCTGCGAATCGTTCAGGCGCTTGAAGTGATCGAGGTCGAGGAGCACGAGCGCCAGCGGCTCGCCCTGACTCCCCGCTTCGGCGCACGCGTCTTCCAGTGCCTCGTCGAAGCGGCGGCGGTTGGCCACGCCCGTCAGGCCGTCGAGATACGACAACGTCCGCAGGCGGACGTTGGCCACCGCGAGCTGCCGGTTCGTGTCTTCCAACTCGCCGGCGATGCGCCGGACGTCTTCGTAGGCGCGGCCCAGCTCCTGGTTCTTCCGCTCCAGGTCGCGCTGCAGGCGGGCCAACCGCAGTTGGTGCTCGATGCGCGCCATTACCTCGGCGAGCTGAAAGGGCTTGGTGACGTAGTCGGCGCCGCCCGCTTCGAATGCCGTGACTTTGTCGATGGCGGCGTCGAGCGCGCTTACGAAGATCACCGGGATCTCCTGCGTGGCGGGATCCGCCTTCAGCTCCCGGCAGACCTCGTAGCCGGTCATCTCCGGCATGTCGACGTCGAGGAGGACGAGGTCGATCGGGAAAGTCCGGGCCGTGGCCAGCGCGCGGCGTCCGGAAGTGGAGGCGCGGACGCGGAAACGGTCCTTGAGCATGCCGGTGAGGAGGTCGAGATTCTCCGGCGTGTCGTCGACGATGAGGATCTCGGCCTCGCCGCTGCCGGTGGTCTCGAGGGCAGTCATGACGGCGCCGCCTTCCGCGCGTCGCACGCGGCGAGCGCCGCTTCGATCTCGTCGAAGCGATACGCGCGGGCCAGGCTCACCAGTTCCGCGCCGAGCGCGGCATCATGGCCGGCGGCCTCGCCGGCCAGCGCTTGCAGGGCGTTCGACTCCCCTCCCGCCGCGGCGCGTTTGAGACGGATGCGCAGGTCGGCAGGCAGCGTGGCCAGACTCTCGGCGGTGAGCACGCGAGCGTCACCCGCCGTCCGCGCCTCGTCGGCCTGCTCGCGAAGGAAGCGGACGCCGAGGAGGTTTTCGAGCTGCGCGAAGACCGCTTCCTCGCGGAACGGTTTCGAGAGGAACGCGTCCGCACCGCTCTCCAGCGCCTCGATGCGCTCGTGATCGAAGGCACTGGCGGAAAGGACGACGATGCGCGGAGCCGGGCGATCACCAGTGTCCCGTTGTGCCCAGCGGATGCGGCGGATGGCTTCCAGGCCGCTCAGCCCCTGCATGCGCAGGTCCATGAAGATCAGTTCCGGCCAGTCCTGCCGCCAGCGCGTAACCCCTTCCTCTCCGTCGCCCGCCTCGGTCACGATGCAGCCCGCGGCGCGCAGCAGTTCGACGAGGAGCTGCCGGTTGTCCGGCGAGTCATCGACCACGAGCACCCGCGGTGCGGCCTGACCCGGCGCCAGTCCGATGATGCGGCCGGAGGAGC
>CAZYTO010000264.1:0-8129 GCA_964650405.1 uncultured Thermoanaerobaculia bacterium
ATTGCGGTTCGTAGTCGTGGAAGAACTCGCGCCAACTGGCGCTCACGGATTCGGGATTGGCGCGGTAACGCTCGTACAGCTCTTCGATGAATGCGGCATTGGCCCCATAGGCCTGGGTGACGGATGACATGGCGTGAACTCTAACCCACTCTCTTCAGATGTACATTTCGGCGGCCGGCTCCCACTCGTGGGCGATGTTTCGCATGAGCAGGGCGCAGTCGAAGGCGATGCTGCCGGCCGGGAATCGCGAGGTGTCATCGAAGTAGCTCGTGCTGACGGCCCGGACTGCCAGGGGCTGCACGTCCCAGGTCTTCGTATGCAGGACGATCCCGTCCAGCGCGTTGCCGTCCGCGCGCGAGGAGTAGCCGAGCGACCCGCCCTCGAAGAAGGCCGAGGCCGCGGGCAGCGACGGAAAGATTGACGTGGAGACCCAGTCGGTAGAAACGGCGGCGGCGACGTGCACGGTCACCGCGCCGTCGGCGGACATCATGTTCAGATCGATGTCGCCATCGCGCTCGGTGACGAAGAAGGCCGCGCGGTGATGCTCGCCCGGGAAGATGCGCCCGCCGGCGAGCTGGTTGAGCAGCGATCCGGAGTCGCGGCGCGGGATGTAGACGCCTTCGTGCTCGCCCTGTGCGTCGCTCCAGGTCACGGCGAACCGGTGGGCGGCGTTCTCGCTCGAGATGCCGAGGAGGCGCGGAAAGCGCTTGGGCCGGATGTTCTCCAGCCGGATGAGGCAGATGCCGCCCACCGCCCACCCGTCCTGCAGTTTCGGACGGAACGGGGCGGGGAGCTGCGCCTGGGCCACGGCCGGATCGATGCGGAAGTTGACGAGCAGGCGGCGCCGGATGACGCCATGGACTTTCGGCATGAACATGAATGACCGCCTTCGCTACCGCTTACCGGGAGAACTCATCATTCTTCGCCGGCGTCCGCCGTCAGCTTCTCGATGGCCGTGTGCGTCAGGGAGGTGATTCCGAGCCAGCCCAGGCCCGCGGCGAAGCCGCCGAGGACGTCGGAGGGGAAGTGCACGCCGAAGTAGACGCGGGAGAATCCGACGCTGAGGATGGTCGCGCCGGTGATGGTGTGGACGAACGCCTGCGCGGCCACGGAGCGATGCTGCACGAGGTGGTGGGCGACGATGGGATACGTGGCCGCACAGAGCAGCGAGTGGCCGCTGGGAAAGCTGTGCGATTTCGGCAGCTTGATGCGGCGCGCCAGCTCCACGGGCCGCTCCCGCTGAAAGACGTTCTTGAGGATGGTGTTGACGGCCATGGCCCCGCCCGTGGAGACGGCCACGGTCCAGGCGTCCTGCTTCCGCCCGCTCCGCCACATCATCAGGGCCGTGGCGCCGGCGGCGATGCTGATGGCCGTGTGCGAGCCGAGCTGCGTGACGGCCTCCATCACGTCGTGCATGGCCGGGTTGTCGATGCGGTGGACGGTCTCCATGATGATGTCGTCGTAGCGGTCGGCCCGCCCCTTCACGACGTGCTCCGCCTGCTTCTTGAAGAACCAGAACGCCGCCGAGGCCAGGAGCACGCCGCCGCTCGTGCCGATGGCCAGGGGCAGAAAGCGATGCCGGCGCTTTGCCGGCGTGGCCGGGTCCTTCTTCTTCACGGGCGGAGTCTATCGGAAAGGCGAGTGCCGAGTGGTGAGTGCCGAGTGCTGAGTGCCGAGTGCCGAGTGCTGAGGGGCATGAGGCATGAGGAATGGGGCATGAGTGGCTCTTGGGTCCGCCGGGCGCGTCTTCCATCGATCGCGATCTGAGTGCCGAGTGTTTTTCAGTGACGAGTGTGAGATCGCCGGCGGGTCGATCATTCAGCACTCAACGGCTGCACAGACTGTGTGCATCCATGCTTGGCGTGGGTGCAGTTTTGCACTGAATCCATGCAAACTTGCACGGAATCCATGCATTGATGCGGGAATCCGCGCGGGGCGCGTCGCTCGACGCCTTCCTTTCGCTCACGTGCTTCGGAGAGGGGTATCCAGCGCGAGCAGAGTCCTGGGTAACTGAGTACAGCTCCCGCAGACCAGCGCAGGCGCGCTGCACCGAGAGAAGCAACGACGACGAGGGATGGTCACGCGGAGACGCGGAGATCGCGGAGGTCTTGATTTCTCCGCATCCTCCGTGTCTCCGCGTGATGGGTTTGTTAGCCACTCATGCCCCATTACTCATGCCTCATGCCTCTCAGCACTCGGCACTCAGCACTCGGCACTCGCGAAGGAGCTACCGCTTCTTCAGCGCGGCCAGGCGGCTCTTTCCCTGCTGGTTCTCGGGGGAGATCTTGAGGACGTCTTCGTAGCAGCTCTGGGCGCGGGAGGTGAGGCCTTCGCTGCGATAGAGGTCGCCGAGAGAGATGAGGGCGTCGACGTGGTTCGGGTCGATGGAGAGGGCGCGCTGGAAGCTCTCCGCCGCTTCGCGCCGCCACTTGGGGTTCCGCTCCTGGCAGGAGCCGAGGAGGAACCAGGCTTCGGCGTGCTCGGGAACGAAGTTGACGGCCTGGCGCAGCAGGACGATGGCGCCGTAGTAATCGCCGGACACGGAAAGCTCGCGGGCCCGGGCGAAGTTCTGCTCCGCGATCGAGCGCTGGGTCATCCGCCGCTGCACTTCCTCGCCGGTCCGGATGCCCCCCGACGTGCGGCGGGCCAGGAGCTTGTCGTACGACTGGCGGCGGCCGGCGTCGGCCAGGGTGAGAACGGCCTCGTCGATGCGCTTCTGGATGGTGGTGATGGCATCGCGCACCACGGCCGGATATGTGGCCGGATCGTAGACGCGGCGGCGGGCCTCGGCGGCGGCAGTGATCTGCGTCCGCGTGGCGGCGCGCGGAATGTCCAGGACCTGGTAATGATCGAGCAGAGGGAGCTGGCGCGAGAAGCCGACGGCGCGCAGGGAGCGCTGATCGTTCGAGCCGATCTGGGCGAGGATCTCCAGGTCGCGCAGCATCTCGTCGGCGTTGGCGATCTCGTCGCGGTGCGAGGTGTAGGAGACCTCTTCGTAGACCCCGAGCGTCAGCATCGTGATCACGGCCCGGGCGGCCATGACCGATTCGTTCGGGAAGTGCTTGAGGAGCGCCTCCAGGGTCATGGGCCGGTCGAGGGCCAGCACGACGCGCCGCTCCGGGTCCGTGAGGGGGATGGCGTCGATCTCGAAGCGGCTGTCGCCGGAGATGGCGATCTCCCGCTTCAGGTCCCCGAGCGAGCGGCGGAGGACCAGGCCGTTGGTGATGGAGCGGATCCCTTCCAGCAGCAGCACGGCCGTCGAGGTCAGGAAGACGCGCTTGTCGGGCTCGAGGGCGGCTTCCTCGGTGAAGGCCGCCGTGCCCTCGTCGAGCGAGAAGAGCGGGAGGAACTGCGCAGCCAGCCACTCGCGGAGCAGCGTCTGGCGGACGGAGAGCTCCAGCAGTCCGGTCTCATGGAAACGCGCCACCACGCCGGTCGGATCGCCGTTCACCAGGGCCGCGGCCCGGTCGTGGGTGAGCACGCCGCGCCGCGCCAGGAAGTCGCCCAGCGAATCTTCCGGCACCGAGGAGGTGATCAGCGACAGCTCGCCCTGCGACCAGTACAGCTCTTTGCGGGTGTGCGCACGGACGATGGCCAGATGCCCAGTGCGCCTCTGCTGCACGACATCTCCGATGATCACCGCGAACGGGGTGATCTCGATTCGCTCCAGGCTCACGCCAACGCCCTCACCCGGTTTTTAGCACAAATGGAGCCGGAGACGAGACCGGCTGACGGATGAATGGCACGAAACGGGCTCGTACTGGACACGTCTCATGCGTTAGACGTACCGAAAGCGTACGTTTTCCAGAATGCGACGCTCATGACCGAGCGTTCCCCAGACCGAATGCTACGATGAAAACCATGAAGAAGTGGGCAGCCATGCTGGCCCTCCTCCTCTCCGCAGGAGTGATGACCGCGAGCGCGCAGGAACCTCCGACGTCCGACGAGACGTACGATTTCATCCTTTCCAAGATCGCGTCCGACGACGGACGCTACGACGAGGCCCTGGCCAAGGTCGACAAGCTCGTCGCGAAGCATCCGGACAACATGGTCCTGCTCTACGAGCGGGCCATGGTCCGCATCGACGCCGGCAAGCGTGACGAGGCCGAGGCCGACCTGCGCAAGGTCGTCGCCGCCAGCCCGAATTTCTACGATGCCCACCGCGTCCTGGGCCGTCTCCTGCTCGACCGGGCCGGCGCGGACCGTTCCGGCGCCCCCGACCGCTCCCTGACGGAAGAGGCGCTGGCCCAGCTCTCCGCGGCCTACAAGCTCAACCCGGACGACCTCTTCAGCGGGATCACCGTGGCCCAGATCTACGCTTCGCTGAAGCGGCCGGCCGACCAGGAGAAAGTGCTTGCCTCTCTCCTGGAGCGCGCCCCGGACCACCGGGCCCTCAACTACAACTACGCGATGGTGCTGTCGCAGCTCGGACGCACGGTGGAGGCGAAGGACTACCTCGAGAAGGCCGTCTTCCTCGACGCCACCTTCTCGCCCGCGGTCCTGACGCTCGTCGACGTCTATCAGAAGCAGGGAGACTGGCTCAAAGCGGCCGGCCTGCTCACGCCGCTCATCGCGGCCGATCCCTCCAACGTGGACTTCGAGCGCCAGCAGGCGTACTTCTACCTGCGGGGCGAGGAGCCCGAGAAGGCCCGGGCCGCGTTCAAGCACCTCCTCGACGCCGATCCCCATGACACCCGTTCCGAGTTTTATCTCGGCGAATCGCTGAACGACCTCCACCAGTTCGCGGAGGCCGAGACGATCTACCACCGGCTCCTCGAGAAATCCCCCGACGATCCCGACGCCCAGACCAGTCTCGGGCTGAGCCAGATCGGGCTGCGGAAGTGGGACGAGGCGAAGAAAAGCTTCCAGCTCGTCCTCGCCAACGGAGACGCCTCGGAGAACCTGCAGGTGCTCTCCCGCACGCAGCTCGCGCTCATCGATCTGCAGAAGGGGCAGTACGCAAACGCCGTGGAGAACGCCCGGCCGGTGCTCGCCTTCCGCGACAAGCCGAACACGCAGGCCGTCAGCATCGCCCTGGACGCGCTGAAGAAGGAGAAAAAGTACGGCGACGCAGTGGTTCTTCTGACCCCGCTGGCCGCCAAGTACCCGGACGACGCGTTCATCAGCTCGCGCTATGTCGAAGCGCTCATGCGGGCCGGCGACCGGGAGAAGGCCCGGCAGGTGGCGTCCTCGCAGGCCAGGCTCGGCACGAAGTTCACCGTCTCCGTGGCCGAGGCGTATGTGCAGAACGACGAGTACCCGCAGGCCATCAGCCTGCTCAAGGATGCGCTGCAGGCGAGCGCCGCCGACATCGATCTGAAGTTCCAACTGGCCACGACCTACGAGCGCTCCGGAGACCGCGCGGCCGCGGAGAAGCTCTTCCTGGAGATCCTCAAGGCGCAGCCCGATCACGCCGGAACGCTGAATTACCTCGGCTACATGTACGCCGAGAGCGGCACGAACCTCGAGCGCGCGCAGGACATGCTGACCCACGCCGTGCGGCAGGAGCCGCACAACGGCGCGTACATCGACTCGCTCGGCTGGGTGTACTTCCGCCAGGGGAAGCTCGATCTGGCAGAGAAGTACCTCACCGACGCCACTCGCCTGCTGCCGAATGACGCAACCGTGCGCGAGCACCTCGGCGACGTCTTCGCCAAGCGCGGCGACTATCACAAGGCCCTCGATCTCTACCGGACGGCCCTGACACTCGATCCGGAAGCGAAGGACGAGGCCAAGCTGCGCTCGAAGATCGCGGAAGTCGAGAAGCAGACGCAGCGATGAGGGTCGCTGATCGCTGTTCGCTGATCATTGCCAGGCTCTTGCACCTGGTGTCGGGAGACGGATTGACTGGATCGCTGCGCGGCCGTCTTGTCCCACCCTCTCCCGGCGGGAGAGGGTCGCCGCTGCGCGCGCATCACCGAGAGCGAGTCATCGCAAAGCAGTCAGCGCAGCGGCGGGGTGAGGGGCTTTCAAAGGTCACCTCCCAAGTGGCTGCTTCGTTCAAAGAATCCCCTCACCCCGGCTCTTCCGCGCTGGACGCTTCGGAGCTGACTCACTCCATGCCGGATTGCGCGCTCCATCGCCGACCCTCTCCCGCCGGGAGAGAGTGGGGCCCGGTTCGCTTTACGCTTTGTCTGCTCGCCGTCTGCCTCATCGCGGCGGCGTGTCGCAGTATCAGTCCGCCGGTGACCATTGGCGAGCATCCGATCGCGCCGCTCGTGGCTACGAGCGCGGAGGATGCGCTGCGCGCGCTGCGTGCGGAGCGGAGCACGCTGGGCGGCGCGCGGGCTCTGCTGCACGTCCGGGTGACGGCCGGCGAGGACGTGCAGTCGTTCAAGGCCTCGATCGACGTCCACGGGGATCACATGGAGCTGACGGCGTTCACACCGCTCGGCACGACGGCCATGAGCATTACCGCTGACGGCCAGCGCGTTCATGTCCACGACGGCCTCCGCGGCCAGGACTGGGACGGCACCGCCGCCGACCTCAGTCGAATGATCGGGATCTTCCCTCCCGGCGTACCGCCCGCCGAGATGGCCTGGCTCCTCCTCGGCTATCCGCCGCGCAGCGGCGTCGAAGTCACCGCCACTGCCACAGGCCTCTCCTCCGCCACCGCCGGCGACCTCACTGTCCGCTACGACCCCCCGGTCCACCCGCCCCAACACGCCGAAGTCACGAGCCCCAAGCAGAAGGTCGAAGTCACGATGACGCAGGTGGTGGGTCGGTAATCGTTGTTCGTTGTTCGTTCTCCGTTGTTCGTGGATATTGGACCAACGCAACCTCGGACTAACGAACAGCAACCAGCGATCAGCGAACAGCGATCATCGACCAGCGACCACGAACAACGACCAACGAACAACGAAATGCATGTCCCTTCTTACGCGAAGATCAACTGGTCCCTGCGGGTCACCGGCCGGCGCGACGATGGCTTTCATGACCTGGAGACGGTCTTCCAGGCGGTCTCGCTTCACGACACGCTGACGTTCATGCCGGCGAAGGCGCTGGCGCTGACCTGCGACGACCCGGCCATTCCGACGGACGGGACGAACCTCGTGCTCCGCGCCGCGCTGGCACTGGGCGCGCCGCCGGTGGCCATTCATCTGCAGAAACGCATCCCGGCGGGCGGCGGGCTGGGGGGCGGCTCGTCGAACGCGGCGACGACGCTCGTCACGCTGGCCAGGATGTTCTCCGTCGATGCGCCGCTGGCGGAGCTGGCCCTGTCGCTCGGATCGGACGTGCCGTTCTTTCTCACCGGCGGTACGGCCTACGCGACGGGCCGAGGAGAGGTGCTGACGGCGCTGCCGCATGCGGCCGGCATTCCGCTGCTGCTGCTCATGCCGGAGGAGCGGGTGATGACGAAGGAAGCGTTCGCGGGGCTGCGCCGCTACTCGCCGCCGATCGGGATCGAGCGCGCCGCGCAACTGCTGCCCGAAGACCTGGTCAACGACTTCGAGGAGTCGGTCTTCGCGAAGCTGCCGCGCCTCGCTGTGTTGAAGCAGGGGCTCCTGGATGCCGGGGCGGCCTGGGCCGGGATGAGCGGCTCGGGCTCGACGATCGTGGGGCGCTTTACGAGCGCCGCCGCGCGCGATGCGGCAATGGCTGCATTTGGCGGCGTGCGCGCGGTGCCCTGCGAGACGATCTGACCCGCACCCCTTCCAGTCGCGTCTCGATGGCCTGCCGGGCGTGCTCGAAGGCCCGGCGGTCCTTGCGCAGGTTGAACGCGAAGTTCGCCCCGAAGAAGAGGGCGTTCAGCTCGAAGGCGAGCTGGGCCGGCTCGAGCTTGCGGTCGATGTGTCCTTCGTCCTGGGCCATGCGGATGGCCTTCTCCAGGCTCTCCATCCACGTCTTCATGGCCTCGGCGATGGCATCGCGCACGGCGCCGGGGCGGCCGTCGAACTCGAACGACGCGGCGGCGAAGAAGCAGCCGCCCGGAAAGACGCCTCGCTTGACGTACTCGAGCCAGGAGCGGCACAGCGCAAAGAGCCGCGGGTACCCCCGCGGCTCTTTCAGGGCCGGGCGGAATACCTCTTCCACGAAGCGCAGCCGCGCCGCCTCGATGGCCGCGAGCTGCAGGTCCTCCTTCGAGCCGAAGTGGGCGAAGAGGCCGCTCTTCGACATGCCGAGGTCCT
>CAZYTO010000265.1:0-7998 GCA_964650405.1 uncultured Thermoanaerobaculia bacterium
GGTAGAGGGGTGGGGGGTCGCCCCGGGCGGGGGCTAGAATCTCCTCAGGGCGGACGACCTTCTCCACGTTCTCCCCAGGTTTCACCGCGAGATCGTCATGCCCGACGGGCAGCGGGTAGTGGACGATGCTATCGATGGCCTTCGCGGCGAAATGATTCGTCGGTTCGACGACGTCAATGGCCACTTCGACGACATCTGCAAACGCTTCGACCGCCTGGAGACCGAGTACCAGGCGCTCAAGGCAGGGGTCATCCGCGTCGAAGAGCGGATGACTGCCGTCGAGACGCGGCTCACGCGTGTCGAGGCGCGACTCACTGCGCTCGAAGCGCGGCTAGCCGCCGTCGAATCCGAGCTGCGCGACCTTCGGCAGCGCATGGCCGCGGTCGAAGAGTCACTGGCCGGTCTCCGGAAGGTCGTTGATGAAAACGAAGCAGCCGAGACGCAGCGCGAGAAACTGCAGGCCGAGATCGAGACGCTGAAAGAAAAGATCGCCGAGCTCGAGCGCCGCCTGGCCACGCTCGAAGCGGACCTGAACGTGCACTGAGTCATTCGCCAGTTAGGGCTCGCTACAAGTACACGGGCACAGGTCCACGTAGCGGGTTCTGTGTGGCCGGCGCCCTCGCCGGCCTTGGACCAAGAAGGCTCACGAATTCTGGGTGGTACAACGAGGGTCGAAGGCGCCGCCACCCACACAGAACCCCCTTGGTGCGAACCCGCTCGTATAAGCTTCCCGCATGGTCACTTGGACGCGAGAAGGAGTCGAGGCGCTAAAGGAGGACGACTTCTCCCGAGAGGTCCTCGTCCCGCTTTTTCACGCAATGGGGTATCGCGACGTACGCTTCTACGGTGGCGGCGTACTCGAACAAGGTAAGGACCTCATCATGTGGCGGGAGGAGCCGATTCGGGGGCGCGTGAATACTGCCTCGGTCGTCAAAATGACGCCCATCACCGGCAAGACTACAACCGGCGTTGTTGTGACGCAGCTCCGCGAAGCGTTCGGCAAGACGTACCTCGATCCGGCGACCGCACAGCCGATCCGTGTCAACGACAGCTTGGTCGTTACTCCGTTCGAGATCACGAAAGAAGGCACATTTACGCTTGAAGGATTGGTCAGCAACGAACCCTTCGCGGCCCAAGTTACGTACGTCGATGGCACGCGCCTCTGGGAGCTGATCGACAAGTACCTCGGGAGCAAACTCCTTCTTTCCCGGCTCCTGGGGGCCTATCAAGATATCCAGAGGGTTGCTCCCGTCACCGGTCTCACGATCGATGGCAATCGACTGTCTATCTCGTTCATCCATAGATCTGACGAGCACGGCGAAGGCGTGCAACCACGATTCGTAAACACAGCCACCGGCAAATCGAGCGAGATAGCGTATGAGAAGTTCGTGACGACCGGCACTCCGGTTGAACTCCCCCTGTCGGACCTCGAAGGCGCTTCTATTCCAGCATTCTTCGAGGTACTTGGTATTTCGCCAGAGGACACCAACGTTAGGTTCGACTCCACCCTCGCCGGTGTTCGGGCCGCGATTCTGCTGCGCGGCCACGGGGGCATGACGGTCACGGTAGATGACCTGCTATTCGATGTCACCGGCGGCTCAGAGCAGCTTCGGCTCACGAACGAGGCGCAGAACTGTCCGCTCCATTTCGAGATTACGGCTACCTTCCGACCGCAAGAGCCTCTCATCGCGACACTTCAGCTAACATCCTCCGTTCCGGGCTGGTCAGCACAGTGGCTGCGGCTCCACTTGTCGATTCAGGAAATCCTGGCGTCGGGCTGCGACCTCTTTCTGCGCAACAATGACACGCGCATCGAGCATCGCCTCGGTGTCGTCCCTCCGCGCCTTGTAGATATGCCGGATCGCCGGTTGCTGGAGTTGGTGCGCACGCTCGCATGGATCGAACAGGAACTCCAGGAGCCCCTCCGCATTCCTGAACGGGCACTTTTTACCCAAGAGGATCTCGTCGATCTCGAGATCGTTCGCTCAATCCTCACGACCGGCAAGCGCAAGGTGGAAAGTGCCTCGTTCACCTTGCAGCCGTCCGAGCGCCGCGACCTCGTGATCGCGGCATTCTCGTCATCCGCTGCTCGGCTGCGCGCCGAAAGTCCCTGGAGCAAGTGGCAGCTTCTTGATAACCATGTAAACCTCGGGCCTGCGACTCTCGAATGCCACGCGACTGAGCTGCGCCCCAAGCTTCCACTCGACGAGGCAGTGGCGGCCGTGACGCGAGGAAAACCAGTCGACCTCGAAATACGCCCGGCGGCGGGCAAGCAGATCATAGCTCGGTATAAGCGCTGGTCCACGCGCTAGCTATAGCTAGCGAGAAAAAGAAGATCGCCGAGCTTGAACGGCGTCAGGAGCCTCGAAGCTGATCTGAACGTGCACTGAGTACGGCACTCCTAGACATTCGTCCTTCGACCTGCAGGTCGATGCGGTCGAGCAGCGGGCTGGAGATCTTGGCCAGGTAGCGCGCGATCTGCTGCCGGAGCACGAACGTCGCGGCCCGAGTCGTTGCAGACGTGGGGGGTAGGGGGTGGAGCGCGCAGGCCAGGTGAAGCGAGGGGAACGTCAGCATGCGTGCACTGCAGGCGATGGTCACCATGCCGTCTTGCATCGGGTGGCGGCCACTTCGAGCGTGTCGCGCCGGAACTCGGCCAGCTCGTCGAGGAAGAGCACGCCATGATGGGCTAGGCTCACCTCACAGCTTCGGGTTCGTGCGGCCCACCGGCGAGGCCACCGGCAATTCGGAGTGGCAAGCCGCCGCTCACGGCACGCCGTCAGGATGGACGAACGGCCTCGCAGCCGCTTATCCTGCAACGGGTACTTCCCGCATGCACCCACGAGAGCTGTTCGAGGCCAATCTCGACACGATCGAGCGTGTCATTGCTATCGTTTGCCGTCGCGGAGGTCTGTTCGGAGCCGACGCCGAGGATTTCGCGTCCGAGGTCAAAGTGGCGCTGATCGAGGACGACTACGCGATTCTGGGGAGGTACGAGGGCCGATCCTCTCTCGACACCTACCTGACCGTAGTCATCCGGCGGCTTCTGGCAGATGCGCGGACCCGGACGAAGGGGCGGTGGCACGCGTCGTCGGAAGCACAACGACTCGGTCCCGCGGCCGTGCTGATCGAGACTCTCATTCGCCGCGATGGGCGCACTCTCGACGAGGCCATGCCGCATATCCACGCGGCGCATCCGGGCATGACGCGCGATGAGGTGAACGCGATTCTGGAGCGCCTGCCCGAGCGCCTCGGACGTCCGCGGCGCGTCGATCTCGACGCCATCGGACACGTCCTCATGGGCGGCGAACCGGCGGATGCGCGTGCCATCGACGGCGACCTCGGGCGCATGTCCGACGTGGTCAGCAGCGCGCTCACGGAGCACTTCCAGACGTTCTCGGCCGAAGATCGCCTGCTGATCCGGCTTCGGTTCGCATCGGACATGAGCATCGCCGACATTTCGCGCATGATGCGCCTGCCGCAGCGTCCGCTCTATCGACGCATCGAATCGCTGCTGGGCCG
This sequence comes from uncultured Thermoanaerobaculia bacterium, assembly GCA_964650405.1. Lineage (GTDB taxonomy): Bacteria > Acidobacteriota > Thermoanaerobaculia > Gp7-AA8 > Gp7-AA8 > CAZYTO01. Next base: position 3,523 of record CAZYTO010000265.1, read on the forward strand.
CCTCCGCGGAACGCTTGCCAGTGCCGGCGTCGACCGGGCCACGGCCGCGAGCCTCGTCGGCCGTCACGGCGAGACCATGAATTTCGGCCTGACGAACGGGAAAACCGATCCATCGGGTCAGTCCATTGATCGCGTGGCGGACCACGCCGGGGAGGAATCGTGACGACCAACGGACGTCCGGCCTCGGTGTGTCCCGATGCCGAGACTCTCGCGGCTTTCGCCGAAGGACGACTGATGCGCAACCAACTGGCCGCTCTCGCCGGGCACGTCGAGAACTGCCAGGACTGTATCGCCACTCTCGAAGCGGCCAACGAGACCATCGCCACACGCAAGGGCGCGCCGGCACGTTCGCGGACGTGGTGGCTGGCGGTCGCGGCGGCCGTCGTCGCCGGCGTGGTCGCCCTCGGCGTCTACCGCGTCGCCTTCCGCGACCGTTCGCCCATGACACGTCTCATCGCCTTGACTCCGCTCTCGGCCCGGCCGTCGGAAGCGCGGCTCTCGGGCGGTTTTCCGTGGAGGGAGTACCGCGGTCCGATGCGGGCCGAAGATACCGACGCCGATCCGCGGCGGATGGAACTGATCGGCACCGCTGGGACGATCGTGGCCAACGCCGATCGCGAACGCTCTGCTCGCGCACAGCAGGCGGCGGGTGAAGCGCTGGTGGTGATCGGCAATCCATCGCAGGCCATCGCGCGGCTGCGCGCGTCCGTCGAGACCACGCCGAGCACCGCCTCGGCCTGGAGCGATCTGGCGGCGGCGCAGTACCAGACGGCGCTCCGTTCCTCGCAGCCCTCGCTCCTGCCCGAGGCCCTGGCTTCGGCGGATCGCGCCTTGCGGATCGATCCGCGGATGCCCGAGGCTCGCTTCAACCGGGCTCTCATTCTCGAGCGGCTCGGAATCGCGCAGGCCGCGCGCGAGGCATGGCGGCAATACCTCGAGGTCGACTCGCAGTCGCCGTGGGCCGCCGAGGCCCGCCAGCGGCTGGCGAAGCTGAACGTATCGAGGAGTGAGGCGGATCCCCAGCGCGCACGAACGTTCGCGGAAGCAGAGACGCTCGGCCGCTGGGCAGAAGCACAGACCCTCGGAGACGGCGTGGCCGCACGACGGGAGCTGGACAACGCGCGCGCAGTCGGGAAAGCGCTGGCAGGGCACGGCGAGTCGTTACTGAGCGAGGCCGTGCAGGCGATCGATGCCGCCGCGGGAAACGGCCGGGCAACGCTCGCCGAAGCGCAATTTATCTATCGGCGCGGCCGTATCGAATACAGCCGGGGGCAGCAGGATGCCGCTCTGGCCGACCTCGACCATGCCGCCGCGCTCTTTGCAGGGGCGAAGAGTCCGATGGCGCTCGTGGCCCGCTACTACGCCGCCAGCGTACGTTTCGATCGGAACGACGTCACCGCGGCCCGGAGCGCGCTGCAGGGCGTCCTGGCCGACGCGGACGCGCATCCCGGCTACCTTGCTCTCGGCGCCGAGGTGCGATGGCAACTGGCGCTGACGCTCATGGTCGACGGCGACTGGAGCGGCGCCCTCCCGCTGCTCGAACGATCGCGTACGGCCTTCGAACGGCTGGGCGAACGCAATCACCTCGGCTTCATCAATTCACTGCACGCCGATACGCTTCTCTCCGTCGGACGGCTCGATGACGCCTGGGCCGCGCGCATCCGCGCCTTCACCCTGCTGAGCGCCGAGGGCGAAGGCGACCGTCTTCCGGTCAGCATGAAGGCGGCGGCCCGGATGGAGCTCCGCAGCGGCCGGATGAGGACGGCCCGCGCGTTGCTCGACGTGGCGCGGAACACTGCCGCCGACAACCCTATCGTTACAGTCGACATCCTTATTCACCTTGCCTTCGTCGACGTCGCACTCGGGGACACGGATCGGGCGGAGGTTGCGCTTCGCGATGCGGCGGCGACCGCCAATCGAATCGCCGATCCGGACGCGCGCCTGCTCACACGGACGAATCTCGAATTTGCCGGCGGCGCACTGCGCGTCACATCCGACCCGGCCCGCGCCAGGGAGATGCTTACACGCGCCGTCGACCGGTATCGCGCTGCCGGCCGTCTCGTGTTTCTGCCGGAGTGCTATCTCCTGCGTTCCCGCACGGAGCTGCCGCCCGCCGCGGCAGAGGACCTCGAACGCGGGATCGCCGTACTGGAGCAATCCCCCGTTCGCAACGGAGCGGTGGTCGGAACCGGCGTGCTCAATGCCGGAGTGGCGCTCTACGAGGACGCCATTCGTCTCTGCGCCGGCCGGGGCGACGTCGAAGGTGCGTTCCGGTACGCGGAGCGCTCGCGGACCCAACCCGAGGGCGTCCCGATCGCCACCGTGCATGAGCTTCAGCAACGCCTCGCGGCAAGTGACGCCGCCGTCCTGCAGGTGACCGAACTGCCGGAGGAACTGGTGACGATCTGCGTCACGGAACGCGGCGCCGCCATGCAGCGGCACCCACTCGGGGGCGCCGCCGATGCCTTGAGCCCGGCCGAGCTCTACGACACGGTCATCCGCGGCTTCGCGCCGTTGCTCGCGCCGTGTCACCAGCTCATCGTCGTCGCGGGAGGCCGGCTGCGGGACGTGCCGTTCGCGGCGCTGCTCGACTCGAAGGCGCACCGCTACCTGATCGAGCAGATGGCCGTGTCGACGGCCATGAGCGCCAGCGCGCTGCGTCCGGCACCGCATTCCCGGGCATCCGGGTCTTTGCTGGCCGTGGCACTGCCGTCGGGGAACACGAACGCCGGCTTGCCGGAAAGCGCGGGAGAGGTCGGCGCCGTCAGCGCGCTGTATCCAGGCGCCAGGACCATCGCACCGGATGCCGCGACCTTCACCGCGTTTGAAGCGGCGGCGCCGTCAGCGAGCGTGATCCACATCGCCGGCCACACCAGCCAGGAGTCCGACGATGCCGGCGTGGCCCTCGTCTTCGCGCACGATCGCGTGACGTGGAGGGCGATCGCTCAGCGGCCGCTGACGCGCGAGCCTGTCGTCGTCCTGGCGGCTTGCAACACGTTGCGTCAACGGTTCTCGGCGAACGTCCGGTCGCAGACTCTCGGCGATGGCTTTCTCGCCGCCGGTGCCACCGACGTCGTGGGCACGTTGACACCTATTTCCGATACAGACGCCAGCGAGATCTTTCTCTCGATTCACCGCCACCTTGCGGCCGGCGACATGCCGGCCGAAGCAGTCCGTGCCGCGCAAAGGGAGGCGATTGCCCGCCATTCGGATGCCTGGCGTGCCGTCGCGTCGCAGACCCGATGCATCACTGGAAACGAGAAGAGGAGCTGATCATGGCCATCACCATTCGATTCGTCGGCATTTGTACTCACATCACCGCGCGCAACGACGATACGCACCGCGTCGTGCTCGTACACGCCGACCATGGCGCGCACCTCAATGAGGCATGCATTCCGCCGCACATACCGAAGCTGATCATCGATCCGGTCTACGTTCGCGGCATTGACGGCTACCCGCATGGCCTCGAGCCGCTCGGGCCGGCCGGTCAGTGGCGCATTCAGGGAGTCTCGTTCACGGTCGGCGGAGCGCAGGGAGACCCCCTGGCACGCAGCGACTTCGCCAAGATCCCGCTGCTGAAAAGCAAGTCGCGGCCCGGTCCGTCCTCCCTGGTCATCGATGATGAACAGGCGGCCTGCTACTTCGACCTCGATAAGGGCGTGATCCAAGCGAAGCAGGCCGCTACCGGCGCCTGGGAGACGGAGGCCACTGTCGAAACGAACGACGAGCCGGAACTGCGCATGACCTGTTTCTGGAACCGCGCCGCCTCGAGCATTCGTCTCCGGCCGGGTGCAAGCGTCACCGTGGAGCACACCGGGTACCTGCACTGCGATTCCGACAAAGATTACCTGTTGCACTACCGCGTGCTAGAGCACGTCCCCAAAGACGCGGAGTTGCCCCCCGAGGAGCAACGGGCCGCAACCCGGCCCCCGGGCGACATCAGCATCTTCTGTTCGAATTCGCAATACCCGTGATGACATCGCGCCATTGCCCAGCGATGTGCTCCCAGCGATAGGCGGGGCTCATGATCCGTTCGTAAGCGGCGTCTGCACGCGATTCCCGCTGGGCCGGGTCTGCGTAGAGACGCTCCAGTGCAGCCGCGAGGTCGTCCGGATCGATGATCCCCCCATTCAGGAACCCGTCGGTGCACGCTTCGACCGGCGTCAGGAGCTCCGCCGCGCCGTTCCAGATCTCCGCGCAGGCACTGTGGCGAGGGACGATCTGGGCGGCCCGCGTCGCGGCGTGCTCGCAGGCAATCAACCCCCACCCCTCGCCGGTGGCCGTGTTCACGCCGACGTCGCATGCGTTGTAGATGAGGTTCAAGGCCGACGTCGGCAGAGCGGGATGCTCGTCGTCTCTTTTCGTGAAGAGCAGGCGCTCCTCGATGCCGAGGATGCGGGCCTCTCGCATGAGATTAACCCCGTGTTGACGATCACCAGGAACCGCGGTTTTTTGAACCATTTCGTCGTCGCCGAC
>CAZYTO010000266.1:0-7948 GCA_964650405.1 uncultured Thermoanaerobaculia bacterium
CTCGGAGCCGTTCCGTGCGTACCCGCGCGTCCCCCTCGCCCAGCGGGCGAGGGTCGCCGCGGAGCGCCGTTCGCCAGGAGCGAAGTCGTCACGCCGCACTCAGCGCGGCGGCGGGGTGAGGGGCCCCCCGGAGCAGTTAAACCAGAAGCAATCCGAGGCACGAGCGGAACCCACTCATGCCTCGTTACTCATGCCTCATGCCCCTCGGTACTCAGCACCCGGCACTCCCCCGGCGCTACGCCACCTTCAGCCACCGCCACAGCTCCGGCAGCGTCGGGCGTTTGCCGTACGACAGGATGCCGACGCGGAAGATCTTTGCGGTGGCATAGAAGAAGACGCAGATCGTCACGATGGACGCCACGACCGACACGGCGATGTGCCAGACCGGCGGCTCGGAGACGAGCGTGCGCACGAACATCGTCAGCGGACCGAACACGGGAGACAGCGAGAAGGCGATGGCCATCTTCGATTCCGGGTTGGTGATGATCGCCGCCATGAGGAACCACGGCAGCATCATCACCATCTGGATCGGCGCGATGAGCTGCTGCGCTTCCTTGTCCGAGTTGCAGGCCGCGCCGGCGATGGCGTAGACGCAGACGTTGGTCAGGTAGCCGAGGATGAAGAAGAGGATGAAGAAGGCGAAGAACGAGGGCGTGAGGAACTGGCCGATGGGAAGGTCGGCCATCGATACCACCGCCTTGCCGAACCCGCCCAGCGCGCCGAGAAGCAGCAGCCAGGCCCCGATCTGCGTCAGCCCGACGGCCGCCACGCCGCTGATCTTGCCTGTCAGCAGCTCCGTCGGCGACATCGACGAGATCAGCACCTCCACCACGCGGTCGTTCTTCTCCTGCACGATGCCGCGCATGATCTCGAGACCGTAGACGAACGACGGGATGAGCAGGAGCGCCGCCAGCATGAAGCCGAAGAGGAAGGCCAGCTCGCCTCCCTTCTTCTGGGCGCCGGCACGCGACACCTGCACGCCTTCGACGTTCACCCGGGCCATGATCTGGTCCACCTGCTTCGGATCGATCCCGCGCTCGTTGAGGCGCTGGCGCTGGATGGCGTGGTTCGTCTCCGAGGAGAGGCGGTCCTGCGTGAAGATGTCCGTGGCCGAGCGGCTGTAGAAGGTCATGCTGGCCTTCTCGTTCGTGAAGACGTCCCCGGGGATGACCAGCACGGCGTCGTAGAGGTGATTGCCTTTCGTGTCGTCGCGGAGCTTGTCCAGGTACGGCTTCGCCGCTGCGTCGAGACTCTTCTCGTGCGCGTCGCTGTAGTCGAGGTTCAACGTCTGCGGCACGCCGCTGCTGGTGGGCCGGGACGACGCGTCCCGGGCGGCCTTCTTCGGGTCGACCGCCTCGGGGTGCAGCGGCTTGGAGAGCACGTCGCGCAGCCGGCCCGTACCGTCGACGACGGCTACGCGCTTGTCGCCGAGCGAGCGGCTGATCATCAATGTGGGAATGAAGAAGAGGCCCGCCATCAGGACGGGAAACAGCGCCGTCATGATCATGAACATCTTCTTGCGCACGGCGGCCAGGTACTCCCGCTTGAACACCGCCAGAATCTTCGTGACGCTCATCGCGCGGCCTCCATGTTCTCCAGCGACTCCCCGCCCACCTGCTCGATGAAGATCTCCTCGAGCGACGGCGCGGCCACCTCGAACCTGCGGATGCGCAGGCGGCCCATCGACGCTTCGAGGATGCGCTGCGGATCGGCGCCGTCGGCCAGCACGAGCTCCGCCTCGTTCGTCGTCACCCGCCCCTTCTTCACCTCGGGCAGCGATTCGAGGAACGACCCGTCGCCGTCGAAGCCGAGGTGCAGCGTATTGCGGCCGAACGAATCGCGCACGTGGTCGAGCGCGCCCGAGAGCACGACCTTCCCCTGATGGATCAGCACGATGTCGTCCGCCATCCGCTCCGCCTCGTCCATCATGTGCGTGGAGAGGAGGATCGTCCGCCCCTCGTTCTTCAGCTCCGTGAGCAGCTCGCGGACGATGAGCATGTTGACCGGATCGAGGCCGGACTGCGGCTCATCGAGGACGATGAGCTCCGGGTTGTGCAGCAGCGTGCCGATGAGCTGGACCTTCTGCTGGTTCCCCTTCGACAGCTCCTCGACCTTCGCGTCACGCTTGTCGCTGAGCTCGAAGCGCTCCAGCCAGCGGGAGATGTCCCTCTGCACGCCGGGCCCCCGCTGTCCCTTGATCTCGGCGAAGAACGCGAGCAGCTCGCCGACCTTCATCTGGCGGTACAGGCCCCGCTCCTCCGGCAGATAGCCGATCCGGTCGCGGGTATCCGCCGACTGGCCGCCCATCAGGTCGATGGAGCCGGAGTCGGGATAGAAGATCCCCGTGATCATGCGGATGGTGGTGGTCTTCCCGGCCCCGTTCCGCCCGAGAAGCCCGGTGATCGTCCCCTTCCGGACCGTGAACGAGACTCCGTCCACCGCCCGTACGGAGCCGAACGTCTTGAGAACGTCGCGAACCTCCAACACCACGGACATGCGCCGTTAACCCTTTCCCGTCGTGAGACGTACCAACCCTCGAAGCGGCGTATTGTACGTGGCGGGAGGGCGAGGGTTGCCTTGTTCGGAACGGCGAAGGACCGGGGAGCCCCTCACCCCGCCGCTGCGCTGAGTGCCGTTCGACGACCTCGCTCTCGGCGAAGGGCGCTCCGCGGCGACCCTCTCCCGCGGGGAGAGGGTGGGGCGCGCGCAGCTCCGAGTGAAGGACGGACAATCCTGTCCGTCACCCCTGAAAATCCGGCGTCATCCGGGAATCCCGGCGAGTCTACGAAACCAAGCCGCCCCTCGCCCCCGATGGCGAGAGAGCCGTCTCCCAGGAAACCCGTCATGAGATCCCCAGAGATTCCCATCCGAACCCCGGAACATTCGCCTTCTCCCCGCCGCAGCGGGGAGAAGGTGGCCGAAGGCCGGATGAGGGGTTCTAGGTCTCCTCAGGGCCCGCGTAACTCCAAGTTATGGCTTCGGAGGCGGCGGCATCGGATCGTCGAGGGGCTTAGGCACGAAGACGTGCTTGATGAACCTCACCACACGGTCGACGGCTCTGGTGACTCCGATGAGCCCCGATTCATCCCTCGACGGAGGAGCGGCAACTGCAGAAAGAGCAACTAACGAAACAAGCAGAACAAACACACCACGGCGAATCGAAGACACAAGCCCTCCTAGCTTGCTCACGGGGAGCATCTTTGTACTTTGGGAGGGCGCCCTTGGTTGAGGAGTGACGCAGCGACACGTTTCCCTACCCTCAAGTTGAGAGAAAGGTTTAGTACCGCGCCTATTCGATGGCGTGCGCGAACAGTCTTACCCGCGTGCGCTCCACGCGCGCACGCGCATCGACGATGACGGTTTCTGACAGGCGTCCGACAGCAGCAGCCTCTCGAATGAGGGCCATCGCGGTCAGCGCACCCTCGGTATTCAAGAGCTCAGCCGAGCGGAAATACTCAGTTGCAGCGTGACACAGGGGCATGACTTCTTCGTTCCTCCCCAAAACCAGCAGAGCTTGTGCGATATCGATCGTCACAAGCGCAACGTCCTGAACCATCGTCAGCTCTTCGAAGTCGTTTCGAACGTCGGTGAGAAGCGACAGCGCCTCGAGGATCTTGCCCTGAGCGAGAAACGTGCGGCCCAGGTGCCAGCGCGTCTTGGCGATACCGACCGTGATTCCAAGACGCTGAAAAGTGTCGAGAGCAACCAAAAAAAATCTGATCGCCTTCTCGAAGTCACCAATTTCGCGATAGCAGAGTGCCATGTTCTGCGTGAGGCCGGCGAAAGATGCGCGATCGATCGCCTCACAAAGATCCAGCACCGAGGTATAGAGGACCAATGCTTCACGATGCCGACGGAGGTGATACAACGCGATTCCCTGCGTCCGAACCGCTGAAACGTACCTGCGTTGATCTCGCGCCCTGCTGAATACGTCAGCCGCCTGGGCTGCCAGAGCAATTGCCTCATCATCGCGGCCGATGTCGGCGAGTACTAGGGCTCGCACGTAACGCAGCCGCGCAATGTCAGTTTCCGGTACCGAAGCCCGCGAGATGACGTCTTCGGCGGTATCAGTAGCGCGCAGTGCGGCGGGGTATTGGCCTGTGAAATAGAGGACGTAAGCCTGGTTCCGGAGTGCTGCGATCGCAGAGTTCGGATCATCGATGCAGTTGGAGACCGCAAGAGCCAACTGTGCGAGGTCGACAGCGATCAGCGGCACACTCGTAACGATCCGCTCCGCCTCCCCAACCATCGCCCGAACCATCCCCGCCGTCCGCCACTCCGGATGCGCGTCCAGCGTCGAGGCCCACGTCTCGCGGGGCTGGGCGAGGAGTTGCTTCAGCCGCGGCGTGGCCGCCGCCTCCTCCCCGGCCATCTCGCGCTGCTTTGCCCGCAGCGTGTCGATCGTCGACTGGCGGGGCGTGTCGTCCAGCTCGGGGCCTTCCCACACCGCTTCGTCTTCCAGCGCCTCGCACATGGCGCGGAGGGCATGCAGCGTTTCGGCGCAGGGGCGGCAGTGGATCAGGTGCGGGTCGCGGCGGGCGGCGGGCTCGTCGCCGAGGAAGCTGATGAGCACCAGGCTGTCGTAGTGCCGGTCCAGGATCATCGCTTCACCGCCGTCAGGCTGAGGTAGATCTCCCGGGCCCGCTTGAGGCAGTTGTGGATCAGCTTCTCCGCGTAGCGGGTGGTCGTATCGAGCTCGCGGCCCACGTCGGCGGCCGAGCGGCCCTCGTAGTAGTGCCGGCGCAGCGTCTCGCGGCACTGCGGGCGCATGTAGCCGAGCACGTGGCGCATGGTCAGCTTCATGGCCATCTTGTCGGCCAGCGCGTGCGAGCCGGGGTCGGAGCGCTCGCCGATGTCATCGGGCAGCGCCTCCGTCCGTCCCTGGGCCCGCCAATAGTGCCGGCTGGCGTTGCACATCGCCGCCACCAGCCAGGCCCGTGTGTTCTCTACCTTCGTCCCCGTCTGGATGAATGACAGGAACACGTCCTGGATCAGGTTCTCCGCGTCGTTCTCCGGAATACGGAACTTGCGGCAGGCCACGAAGAGCAGGAGCATGCGGTGCCGCACGTAGAGGTCGCCTACGTCTTCTGGCTCCGGCGACGGCTCAGCCAGCTTCTCCGGCGTCGGCAGCGGCGCCCCGTTCTGCGCTGCCGCAGCCGCGTCCGGCGCAACCTCGGCCGTCACCGTTTCGGAGACAGTCGATGGCACTGCGAGCGTGTTCTGTTCCAGCACGGCGGCAATCTCGGCGTTTGGACAGCAACGACCTTCGATAATTATGGATTAGACCCGGCCGACCTTACCACGATTTCTTCCGGAAGGCGAATCCGCCGCGAAAAAAGGAACGCCGGTCCGGCACCCCTTCCCGCTGAAAAAAGGAACCTCTCCCCGCCGCTCCCTTTTGCTATCCTGCGCGCCTCGCGCGCCCGGCGCCGCGACGGAAGGGGATTCGCATGGATCCACAGCGCATCGGCTCGAGCGTCCGCGACGCATGGGATGGCTCCATCGTCCCCACCCTCGAGCGTTACATCCGCATCCCAAACCAGTCTCCCCTCTACGACCCGGAGTGGAAGGCGCACGGCTATATGCATCAGGCCGTCACCCTGGCCCGCGACTGGGTCGAGCAGCAAAAGATCCAGGGACTGAAAGCGACCGTCCATGAGATCGACGGACGGACGCCCCTCCTTTTCCTCGAAGTCGACGGCGATCCCGGCTCCACCGTCCTCATGTACGGCCACCTCGACAAACAGCCGGCCATGGTCGGCTGGGAGCCCGGCCTCGGCCCCTGGACGCCCGTCCTCCGGGACGGCCGCCTCTACGGCCGCGGCGGCGCGGACGACGGGTACGCCGTCTTCGCCGCCGTCACCGCCATCAAGGCCCTCCGCGACGCCGGCGTCCCCCACTCCCGCATCGTCGTGGTCATCGAATGCTGCGAAGAGTCCGGCTCCATCGACCTCCCTGCCCACATCGACCTCCTGGCCGGCCGCATCGGCACCCCGCGCCTGGTCATCTGCCTCGACAGCGGCTGCGGCAACTACGAACAGCTCTGGATGACCACCTCCCTCCGCGGATCGATCGTCGGCAACCTCACCGTCGACATCCTCACCGAGGGAGTGCACTCGGGGGACGCCAGCGGCATCGTGCCGTCGAGTTTCCGCATCCTGCGCCATCTCCTCGACCGCCTCGAAGACTCCACCAGCGGGAGAATCACGCCGGAGTGGCTGCACGTCGACATCCCCCCGCTCCGTCTCGACGAAGCCAAGCGCACCTCGGCCATCCTCGGCGACGAAGTGTGGAGCAAGTTTCCCTTCGTCAGCGGCGCCCGGCCGATGTCGAGCGACTCCCTCGATCTGCTGCTCAACCGCACCTGGCGGCCGGCCCTCTCCTACACAGGCCAGGCCGGCTTCCCCGACCTCATCCAGGGCGGCAACGTCCTCCGTCCCTCCACGTCGATCAAGCTGTCCCTACGCATCCCGCCGTCGCTCGATGCCTCCGACGTCGATCAGAAACTGAAGACCCTCTTCGAGTCCGACACGCCTTACGGCGCGCATGTCACCTTCGAGCCGGAGAAAGGCGGCGCCGGCTGGGAAGCTCCCGCCGTGGCCCCCTGGCTCGAACAGTCCGTCGACCGCGCCTCGAAAACGTTCTTCGGCAAACCGCCGATGACCTGGGGCCAAGGCGGCTCCATCCCCTTCATGGGCCTGCTTGGCGCGCGCTTCCCGCAGGCCCAGTTCCTCATCACCGGCGTCCTCGGCCCGCACAGCAACGCCCACGGCCCCAACGAGTTCCTCGACATTGGCACCGGCAAGAACGTGACCGCATGCGTGGCCCAGGTGCTGGCGGACGAACGCGTCAGTCGGTGAAGTCGCTTATTCGCTTATTCGCTGGTCGCTTATTCGCGCGGATCGCTGTTCGCGGTCCGCTGCTCGCTGTTCGCAGCTCGCGCGTCCCTGGCGAGCTTCGCAGGTCGTTGGTTCGCCGGTCCAAGATTCTCTTGTCGCTGGTCGCCGCTGGGACAACTCGTCCCCGAGCCGCGGCGGCATCTACGTAGCCCAACCGCGTCAAGGTCACGATTACCAGATGCGAAGAAGGCCGCCGAGACGGCGGCCTCCACACCCGGAATTGACTCCCGACGACAAGCAGCGATTAAGCGACCAGCGATTAAGCGAATAAGCGACTACGCCCGCTTGATCAACCGCAACAGGAAGAGAAGGATCACCGCGCCGACGAACGCGACGATGATCGACCCGATGATGCCGTAACCGATGCCGATGCCGAGCTGACCGAAGAGCCAGCCGCCGATCAGAGCGCCGATCACCCCGACGATCATGTCGCCGACGACGCCGAAGCCGCGCCCTTTCATCACCTTCCCGGCCAGCCAGCCGGCGATGAGACCCACGAGCAGAAACCAAAGCAGACCCATATGTGCACTCCTCGGTCGAGCCTGATTTCAAGAAGCGGGCCGAAGCGACGGAGGGAGGGGTGAAAAAGCGGAGGCCGCCAAGGCGACGGCCTCCACACTCGGAAATCCACTGGCGAACAGCGACCAGCGAGTCCCTACTTCCCTCCCAGCTTACGAACGATCCACACCAGGATCACCGCCCCGATGAACGCCACGATGAGCTGTCCGATGATCCCGCCCGCGTGGATGCCGATCAGGCCGAACAGCCAGCCGCCGACGAACGAGCCGACGATCCCGAGGATGATGTCGACGATGACGCCGTAACCCTGGCCTCGCATCACCTTCCCGGCCAGCCAGCCCGCGATGAGACCGATGATGAGAATCTCGATGAGATAGGTCAGGCTCATTTGCATTACCTCCGTAGGGCAGAGCTTAGTCGAAAACGCGGGAGCGCCGCCTTCCAGGCGGCTGGCCCGGCGGCTTCCAGCCGCCGTCTGGAGTTTGGACGTTTCGGGAGGTCAGGTGTAGGCGGCGCGGTGGAGATTGGCG
>CAZYTO010000267.1:0-7931 GCA_964650405.1 uncultured Thermoanaerobaculia bacterium
GGTCGCGCGAGGTGGGGATCTTCTCGAGCTCGACCTTGCTGACGCTGATGGCCGTGCCCGCCTTGCGCACGTCGAGCAGCGGCGCCTCGGCCGTCACCGTGATCGACTCCGACACCGACGGATTCAGCGTCAGCGTCACGTCGGCGTTGCGGGCCACGTTGACGGTGATGCCGGCTCGCGTGGCCGTGCCGTAACCGGCCAGTTCCGCCTTCAGCGTGTAGCTGCCGGGGGAAAGGCTGATGAAGCGGAAGGCGCCCTGCGCGTCGGTAATGAATGTCTGCGGGGCACCTTGACCCGTGAGGGTGACGGTGACGCCGGGGAGGACGCTACCGTCCTTCGCCTGAACTTTGCCGTAGATGTTGCCTGTCTCGAACTGCGCTTGAGCACTGACGGCAAACAGTGTCATGAGCAGGGCGCTGAGCGCCAACCATGAGGAAAGAGATCGTCTCATCCGATCGCTCCTTTCAGAAGTTGGTCGCGCTGCTGTGCGCGTTGCCCGCCAACTCTTTGGATCGGAACTAAATTTCGATGGGCGTGCGAGTTCCGTTGCCTCGCCGCGAGTGAGACGAGCCGCGCGAATTCGGAATGTCGAATGAAACAGATCGGCCGCTTGAATCCAATTCTTTGAATTCAATGTTACACAAGTGATTCTGTTGTTAACACTTATGACAGATTTGCAAACTGCTCACATTGGCAGCAAACGATTCTCTTAGTTAGTCGTATTTTGGAACGTCGGCTCCGGATTGACGGAGTTGAAGCAGTGGAAATACCTCGCTGGTGGGGGCACCGGGCGAGGTATTTTTTTGTCGGGCGAGCGGGGCGTGGCGAGCGGCAGGCAGGCGGGACAAACCTCGAACCGCTTCCCGCGTTCGCTGTTGGTTTCCCACACACGGCCGAGCGTTGACGGCGAGCGGCGAGCAGGCAGGGGGGCGCCCGCCCACCGCTGCCCGCCTGGCCGCATTCCGCGTTTCATCATGTGACGATTGCGCTGTCCGGCCACGAGCCCCGGCGCCGGTGAACAGGCTTCGGTTTGCGAGAGGAGGGCGCCCCCGCACCCGCCGCTCGCACGCCGCCGGCTGTCTGCCAGCGTCAGAATTGCCATGACCCAGGCGCCTTTCTTGTCTGGAAACCGGCCGGTTGCGGCGGGCAGATGCTCCCTGGCCCGCTCGCCTCTCGCCGCCAACCGCTCGTTGCCCGAAAAAGGGAGCGGCCGGCGATTCGCGGTTGACCCGCTCGCCGCGGCCGCTCACTGCTTCGGGGTTGCTACGTTGCGGAACAAAGGGAACGGCCGGCAGTCTGCGATTCGCGGTTGCCTCCAGGCGTCCGCTCGCCGCTCGCTGCCGGCCGCTCGCTACTTCTGAAATGGTCACGCCGTTCCAGCACGAGGGAACGGCCGGCAGTCTGCGATTCGCGGTTGACCCGCTCACCGCTCGCCGCCGGCCGCTCGCCATGCCTAGAACGTCACCTTCGCGCCGAAGCGCCACACGCGCGGCGACTGGAGCTCGGTGATGCGATCACCGGTGCCGATGCCGCCGTTCGCGGCCATGTCGAGCAGCGTCTGGCGCTGCAGGATGGTCCGCTTGTTCGGTACGTTGAAGAGGTCGGCCGACAGAGTCACGCCGACGCGGTTGAAGAGACGGAAGTCCTTCGCCGCGCGGAGGTCGAGCTCGTAGACGTTCGCGAACCGGGTGGTTCCGATCGGCTGGATGACGACTTCTTTGTCGGCGTTGAGGCCGGTATTGGCCAGGCAGTCCGTCGCGGACGGGCAGGCCGTGCTGGCGGTCTCACGGAACGGACGCGGGTAACCCTGGCGGGCCGTGAGGCTGGCGCCAACGTTGAAGTCCCACGGCAACTGGTAGAGGCCGGTCATGTTCGCCGACCACTTGGAGCTGATGAAGACGTTGCCGAAGGAGCCGGAACCGGCCGAGCGAACGAAGAACTGGCCGCCCGCGCAGTTGCCGAGGAACGGCGTCGGATCGGGGTTGGCGGCCGCGCCGCACGATTCGGTAAAGTCGGAATACGTGACGTTGCCGCGGAGCATCCAGTTGTGCGACAGGCGCTTGGTGGCCGTCATCTCGAGACCCTGGTACTTCTGCGAGTAGTCCGGACGGTTCGTGATGACGAAGAAGGTCGGGCTCGGAACGCCTGGCTTCAGATCGTAAATGGCGACTGAAGGCAAGTGCTCGACGTTGACGACGCCGCCTTTCGGAGTGGGGTTGGTGAACGTGGTGTCGGTATGTCCGACGAGCTCATAGTCGGCGCGGGTGTAAAAGTCGTTTCCACCCTGGGTCTTTTCCGCGATACGAGCGACGACGTCATTGATCTTGCGGAAGGTGTAGTTCACGCCGACCGAGAAGTCGGTCATGAGCTCGCGCTCGCCGCCAAGGATGAATTCGTCCGTGTGGGTCGGCTTCATGTTGTAGTCGAGACGAGTGGCGCTCTGGAGCGACGTCGGGTTCGTCGGGTCGATGTAGTAGAAGACACGGGCCCGCAGCAGCTCGTTGCGGGTGATGATGTGGTCACCGTTCTTGTCGTCGGCGGTGAAGTAGTCGTAGGACACGTAGCCGAGGGCGCTGGCGCCCGCAACGGACGAACCGATCTGGTCGACGTAGCGGTTGTAACCGGCACGGAGCAGGGTCTTCTTGTCCGCTCCGAGCGCGTAGGTCACGCCGAGGCGCGGCGTGAGCGAATTCCACTTCAGATCCCTGGTGTCGCCGGGGAAGCTGATGGCCGGCAGCGAGGTGGTGATGCTGCCGTTGGTGCAGACGCCCTGCGAGATGGCGATCGGACCGCAGGCGATGGTGAGCGGTGTGGCCAGAATCGGATTCGCCGGCGACGAAGAGGCCGTATTGCGCGACTTCTGAATGTCGTAACGGAGACCGGCCTGGATGGTCAGGTTGCCCATGAGGACCGTGTCACCGACATAGGCGTTGTTGTACTTCTCGGCATAGGCCGCATTGCGGTCGCGGGAGAGGAGGACCTGGGCGCACTGGACGGTGGCGTCCGCGCCCGCCGAGTGGCAGTAGCTGTTGGGACGATAGCGCACGTAGCCGTTGTCCTGGCCCGGCCACGAGGTGGTCGATGCGACCGGCGTGCTGCGATAGCCGAAGCCGAACTTCAGCTCGTTGTTGATGGAACCGATGTCGAAGAACTTCGAGCCGTCGAGGCCGTACTGCTTCTGCGGACGGCTGGTGATGAACTCACGGAAGCTGCCGTGCCACACACCGCTGAGGTCACGGAAGACGTTGTCGTTCAGTCCCATGCCGCCGTTCGGGATCAGGCCGAAGCCGCCCGAGACTTTCGACCACATGCCGGTCATGTAGAACGACGAACCGAAGATCTGCGTGTCTTCGATCTTGTAGACCTTGGTCGGACCGCTCTGGTGCCAGGCGGTCTCGAAGGGACGCGTGGCCGAGAGGTTGCGGGCGTTGCGAACCTTATCGCCCCACGTGTAGAAGCCGACGGCGCTGTTGCTCGCGGTGAGCTGGCCGTTCAACTTGGCGTTCTTGTCACGCAGGATGATGTTGTCGAAGGCACCGATGGCGCCCGGAGCCTGGGAGGCCTGGTTCGAGATCTTGTTCTCGGAGTCGGCGATCCACAGCCAGAGGTGATCCTTCCACACCGGACCGCCGGCCTCACCGCCGAAGTCACGGACGTAGTTGATGCGGTTGGTGCGGTCGAGATACGTCGACGCCTCTGCCGGAACCGTCGCATCGGCCTGATAGCTGCCGGGCGTGTAGAAGTAACGGCTGGAGCCGCGGATGTCGTTCGTGCCGCGCTTGGTGACCATGTTGAGCTGCACGCCCGGGGTCATGACGCGCGGATCCGAGCCGCCCGTGGTGATCTGCATTTCCTCGAACGAGTCGAAGTCGAAATACAGCGGCGAGGAGCCGGTGGCGCCCATGTCGGTGATGTTGACACCGTCCATGTTGAAGGTGTTCTGCGTCTGCATCGTGCCCTTGCCGACGAAGACCGACTGCTGGCCGGACTGGCTGCCGCCGACGTTGATGCGGTCGACCTGCACCGAGGGCGTGGACTCCAGAATGACCCACGGGTCGCGTGCCGTGGGTACTTTTTCCAGTTCCACCTTGCTGACGTCGACGCCCGTGCCGGCCTTGCGGATGTCGAGGAGCGGCGCATCGACGGTGACGGTGATGACGTCCTTCACCGCCGGCTTCAGGATGAGGGCCACGTCGGCGTTTCGTCCGACGTTCACGGTGATGCCCTCACGTACGACCTTGCCGTAGCCTTCCAGCTCCGCGGCGACAGTGTACGTACCGGGCGAGAGGTTGATGAAACGGAAACTGCCCTGCGGGTCGCTGTAGAAAACCTGGGGTGCGCCGACGCCGGTAAGAGTCACCGTTACACCAGGAAGGAGGCTGCCGTCGGGGGCCTTGATGTTGCCGTAGATGTTTCCGGTCTGCAACTGGGCACCGGCACTCACGGCAAGGAGTGAGGTGACCAGAGCACACAACAACAACGACGAAAGAGATCGCTTCTTCATACGATCGCTCCTTTCAAGAGTTGGGCGGCGTGTATTGCGCGTGGCCCGCCAACTCCGGCGGCGACCGTAAAGATGTTGAGTTTGAGTGAGTTGGCTCCTGGTTTACTGAGCCGAAACAGGGCGCGAAATTCGGCGGGCCGCACAAAACCGCGCGCTGCGTTGAATCCAAAAACCCGGCGGCGCGTTCGGTAAACCGTTGCGCTGTAACGGTTTATACAACACACCGAAAACGCCGTAACGGTTTGGGGAACGACTCAACGGGCCCGGGAAAGCAGAAACGTCTCCATGGCCACGTCGACCGGGAGCCCGCCGCTCTTCCGCTTCACTTCGAAGTCCGCCAGTTGGGCCAGGGCACGGAAGAGCTCCGCTTCGCTGTGGCGTGCCGCCGCTTCCCATTTCTTGAACAGCGGAAAAGGATGCGGGCGCTGCCGCACCAGGCCGTTCGCCTTGAGATAGTCGCCCAGCCGCTCGGCCAGCGTGTCCTTGAACCGGTTGTACTGCATGGGCCGGCGCAGGTCGATGTTGTGCATGCGCGCGTACGAGACGATGCCGATCATTTGGCGCACCTCGTCGGCCAGGGGGAAGAGGAACTTGCCGTACTGGATCTCCACGGGCGATTTGGGATCTTCCCGGCGGGCCTGCGCAACGAGGTCGCGCAGCTTGCCGATGGCTTCGATCATCTTCCCTTCGGTGAAGAGCGAGCCGAACTCGTAACGCGCTCCGCCCTCCACGCTCACCACCTCCCGCCCCACCACGTCGGGCGTGACCCGCCCCCCGCTTCCGGCCAGCGTGATGAGCCGCTCCGCCTCGGAGATCGCTCCCCGCATGTCCGGGACGTCCTTCGAGAACTTGTCCGCCAGGACACGGTCGATGCCCAGGCGGGTGCGCAGCAGGGCAATGGCCCGAGGCTCGAACTTGACGCCCGCTTCCGCGGCCAGCTCGCCGATTTCGTGATCGAGCGCGGAAACGAACTCCTCGCGGGTCAGGTCGCAGACGACCACCGCGCCGTGCCGGTCGATGAGCTCGACCGTGGCCGAGTCGCGCGGGATCTCTCCCGTGCGAAGGAGCAGCAGCGTGCCGGCCGCCCCGCCCCGGGTGATCGACTCCATCAGCAGCGCCGCATCGTCCTCGCCGCGGCTGGCCTTCCTGCCGGTGGCCCGACAGAACGCCAGCATGTCCGCCAGCGGGCCATCCAGGGCGACGCCCAGCGCGCCGGCGATCTGACGATCGTTCATTTCCAGGTCGGCGCCGGCCAGGCCGAGGACGTGCAGCAGCTTGGCCGCGGACGAGGAACGCTTGCGGTCGGTCTTCGCCGACCTCCAGTCGTTGGCCGCCTTCTCATAGAGCGACGCGATCTCTTTGGCAGAAACGAAGGCATTGACCTCGGGGACGATCAGCAGCCGCGCACCGCCGAACAGCGACATGGTCCGGTAGGAGTCGAGGATGGCGGAGAGGTCCGCTCCCGGCTCGAAGGCCTCGAGGGCGATGCCCGGCCGGGCCGCGACGATGGCGTCGCGCAGGTCGTGAAAGGCCCGCTCGACGAGAAAGTCGGAAGAGCCGCCGACCATGATCACCTGAGGCGGCTTGTTGGCGACGATCTGGGCGAGGACGGTGGGGAGGGGCTTGGGCATGCGGGATGTCGGATTATGAAGGCTGGAAGGCTGAAAGGCTGAAAGGAAAATCAGCGCCCCTTCCAGCCTTTCAGCCTTCCGGCCTTCGCTTGAAACGAAACGGGGCGCTTAAGCGCCCCAAAAATCCACAGCAATGGATTCGTCCGACGCTACGACAAGAGCCCCTTCTCCTGCAGCTCCTGGCAGTCGATGCAGAAGGGGGTCCAGGGGACGGCCTGGAGGCGCTTCTCGCCGATGGCGTTGCCGCAGTTGGTGCAGACGCCGAAGGTCTCGCCCTTGACGCGGGCAAAGGCCTCATCGATGAGCATGAGCAGGTTGCGCTCGCCGTCGGAGAGGGAGAAGTTGAGCTCTTTGGAGTAGGCGCTGGCAGCCTTGTCGGCGAGATCCTGGATCCCGTCGTCGGGCTGGGCATTGCCGGCGGCCTTGTCACGCTCGTACGAGTCGAGAAGCTCGTTCTGCTTCTTGCGCAGAGCGTCGATGAACGGCTGATAGGGGTTGGCCTTCGGTTTGGTTTTGGTCGCTGCTGGCATTCGGCCCGGCTCTCCTTACTTGTGATATGGAATGTTGCGCATCAACGTGCAGGCCCGATAGATCTGTTCCAACAGCACGAGGCGTGCGACCTGATGCGGCAGGGTCATGGCGGAGAGGCTGAGCAGCAGGTCGGCATGTTGCCGCACGCTGTCATCGAATCCGACGTCGCCGCCCAGGACGAACGTAACGCCGTGCGGTTGATCGGTCGTCAGTCGCTCGAGCCACTTCGCGAAGTTCAAAGAATCCAGGGAACGGCCCCGCTCATCGAGCACGACCGTGTACCCGCGCGAGGGGATCGCACCTGCCAGCCGCGCGGAATGGTCGCGGATGATAGACCCATCCTTCCCGCTTTGTCTACCGCGCTTCCCTCCGTCGATTTCGACCACCTCGATCGGAAAGAAGTGCTTGATACGACTGAGGTAACGCTCGATTGCAGCGCCGAACTCAGCGTCGGCATTGGAACCGACCCACAGGAAACGAAATTTCACTCGATTCCGTACCTCCGGCGCTTCTCCAGAAGCGTCTTCCGGTTGATGCCTAAGACGGCCGCGGCCTTCGAATAGTTCGACCGGGTCTGCCGCAGGATCTCCCGGATGTACCGCGACTCGAGCTCGTCGAGCGTCCACTGTCCCCTGGCTGCTACTGCAACGAGGTCGCCATCGAGGGGTGGCAGGGAGCCGGCCGTGACGAGCTCGCCTTCCTCCTCCAGCACGGCCCGCTCCACAACGTTCCGCAGCTCGCGGATGTTGCCCGGCCAGTGGTAGCTGCGGAGCATGGCCATGGCGTCGTCGCGAATGCCCCGCTTGCGGCGGGCGATGAAGCCGCGCACGAGCGCGTCCAGATCCTCCATCCGCTCGCGCAGCGGCGGAACCCGCAGGGTCACCACGTTGATGCGGTAGAAGAGGTCACGACGCAGAGTCGAGGCGTCGCTGCTGGAGGAGGAGATGACGCGGGCCGTGAAGTCGATGGCCTGTGAGCCGCCAAGGCGCGTGAGGCGGCGGTCCTGGACGGCGCGCAGGAGCTTGGCCTGCAGAGCCGGCGTCAGCGCGGCGATCTCGTCGAAGTAGACGGTCCCGCGACCGGCCGCTTCGAGCCGGCCGACCTTACGGGCCGAGGCGTCGGTAAAGGTCCCCTTCTCATAGCCGAAGAGCTCACTCTCGAAAAGCTCCGAGGGAATGCTGGCGCAGTCGATGGGAACGAAGGGCGCGTCGCGGCGGCTGCCGCAGGCGTGAATGGCTTCGGCGAGCTGGTCCTTGCCGCTACCG
>CAZYTO010000268.1:0-7802 GCA_964650405.1 uncultured Thermoanaerobaculia bacterium
GATCAGTTCACCTCCAGCTTCAAGACCGTCTGGGTGGACAACGAGGAGGTGTACGAGCGCGTGCTCCGTTTCGTGGAGCGCTTCCAGCCCGCCATGGTTTCGCGCATCCGGCTCTACACCCGTTCGACGCCGATTTTCGATGAGTTCAACATCACCGCCGAGCTGGAGAAGGCTCTGCGGCCCAAGGTGTGGCTGAAGTCGGGCGGCTACATCGTCATTAACCAGACCGAGGCGCTGGTGGCCATCGACGTCAACACCGGCAAGTACGTCGGGAAGAAGAACCTCGAGGAAACGGTCTTCCGCACGAACATCGAGGCGGCGAAGGAGATCGTCCGGCAGGTCCGGCTCCGCGACCTCGGCGGAATCATCGTTCTCGACTTCATCGACATGGAGGATCCCGAGAACCGGGCCAGGCTCTTCGAGACGCTGGAGAACGAGATCCGCAAGGACCGCTCGAAGACGAAGATCCTGCAGATCTCGGAGTTCGGCCTGATCGAGATGACGCGCAAGCGCGTGCGCCAGTCGCTGGAGCGCTCGCTCACGCAGGCCTGCCCCTACTGCGGCGGCAGCGGCCGGATCAAGTCGAACACGACCATCTCGCTGGAGATCCTTCGCGAGCTGATGAAGCTCCGCGACTTCCACGAAGGCCAGGACGTGATCGTCCGCGTGAATCCCATCGTCTACCAGTCCCTCCACGCCTCCACCGACCCGATCTTCGAAGAGATCGAGCGCAACCTCGGCGTGCACCTCGTCTTCAAGCCCGACGACTCGCTGCATCACGAGCAGTTCGACGTGATGGGAATCTGAGCGGCGGGCGAGCGGGAGACGGGCGAGCGGCGAGCGGGGGCGCGAAAAGGCGAAGGAAGAAGGCGAAGGCAGCCTGTGCGTTGCCATCGCCAGTGGAGCAATCGCTCAGTCGTCTTTGTCTTGCGTTCCGAGGGGGATGACGATCTCGCAATTCGTGTCGTAGGGCATCGGTGCCTCGGTGTTCATGCGATCCCAATACTCGCGCCAGTAGGTCCACCACCGCTGGTTCGCATCAATCACCTGTTCCGGAGTGAGCGCGCCGCGGTGGTTGAGGACCGTCATACTCTCGGCCGCAATCACCAGCCCCGCCTCGTCGCCTTTGAATGCCAGGAACGCGGAAGGAGTAGCGGTCAGTGCAGACGGATCTCCCGTGAGGATGAGGGTCGTGCGCATCGAACGGGTGATCTCACGCGCTTTGTCGATCGACGTCAGAGTGAAGTGTTCGTACGCAACACCGAACGCTTCGAGCCGATCCTCCTGCAGCGCCGCCGGCCAGTCGCCGGGGAGGTCTGAACCTTCGTCCGTGAGAAACGCGACGTAGCTCGGTTGCCGGAATCGAAGCGCCACGACGCTCGACGGTGCCTGATTCGCGCTCGCCGGCTCATTCCAGAGCTGCACTCCCCCAAACTCAACCTGAAACACGCCCGGAAGGCCCGCCGTCCACCAGCGCCAGTACCCAATGTCGGAGATCGCGCGCTCGAGCACATCCAGCATCGCCTCATTATCAATCTGGCGGTGTTGCCGGGAAGGCCGGAACTGATTCCTTCCCTTCGCCCTTCCCTTGAGTCGCCCCCGCTCGCCGCTCGCCCGTCCTCCCGCTCGCCCGCCCGGGCACGCCCCCTGCACTACTGAGCCCTGAGTGCTGTCATGTCCCTGGAAGAGACCTTTGGCAATCTGGCCGCTTTTCTCAACAGCCTGGATTCGGAAGGCGAGCAGAAATTCGAGCTGTCGCACTCGTTCGTGATCATCTGTCCTGACTGCGGCAAGAACGTCGCCTTCCGTGGACGCTGTCCCAAGTGCGGCGGCAACAGTTGGATCCCGGCCGGCCATGCAGGCGGAGTCTTCGAACGGACCCGAGCTCAGCGCTGGCGGGCTCTCGTGCGTGACGAGGACGATACCGGCCCGATTCGTCGCCGGGAAACGAGGCCGCAGGAAGAGCGAGTGGAAGCGCGAAACTAGGGGCGAAGGCAGAAGGGCGAAGAAACTGCCGGCGACGAACCCTCTTCCCCCTTCATCCTTCGCCCTTCGACCTTTCAAAAGGCACGCGCTGCGCGAAACCCTACGTATCCAGCCCTTCCCGCAAGTACTCCTCTTCCATCATCTTGCGGAAGAGGGCCTCGTACTCGCGGGAGCCGACGGCGGGGGGCTTCTTCATCGTCGCCAGGCGGCGGCGGACGTTCTCCTCGCGCTCTTCTTCGCGCTTCAGCTCATCGGCGAGCGCGTGTGCGATCGACTGGCGGACGACGTCGCGATCCTTGAGCAGGATCACGGACTTCGTCCGCGTCATCGCGTCGAGGAGCTCGCGCGCGAGCTGGTTGATCCGCTCGCGCGACAACTTGTGCATGTTCCGGACATTCTACTTCGCCCTACTTCGCCCTTGTCAGACTGAAATGATGGTGCGCGTCGTCCTTTCCGGCGGCGTTCACACCATTCCATTGCGATTCCATCGTGTCGGCTCCGGTCAGCTCGAGCACGGCGTCGTGCATGTACCCGTGGCTGGACGGACCGCGAACCGCGACGAAGTCGAAGATCAGCCGGACGTCGGAGGACTTGGCCGGGTTGTAGCGCAGGCTGGGCTGATTGCCGGCCGCGCAGTAGTGCGTGGCCACGAGGTCGCCGCCGTCGAGCGTGTACATCGTGATCATCTCGTGCGGCGTGCCGGGAAAGAGCGTCTCCTGCACCGTCGTCCCGCCCCCGGTGACGTGATAGGTCACCGTGAGCTCCGGAATCTCGGCGCTCTTTCCCTTCCATGTGCCGTCGAGGGCCTTGAGCCGCGCGAACGCGTCCGCGGACGTGAGCGCTTTCGGGGTCTCCGCGTGAGCGTTGAGGCCCGCGAGGAGGAAGAGCGTCGCCGCCGCGGCCGTTGCGGCGCGTGAGGAGCCCTTGATCGAGCCGTAACGCTGTGTGGCGAATCCGCAGATCGCGCCGACGCAGGTCCCCGGCAGCATGATGGCGACGAAGTACTTGCCCTTCTGCATGAGCACGATGCCGTAGGCGAGGAGCGCTCCCACCACCAGGCCGAAGACGATGCCGGCCCAGAGGTTCTGCACCTTTTTCGCGAACCAGCCGGCGGCCACGCCCGCGATCATCCCCTTGACCGTCGACCCGATGATGATGCCGATGATGCCGGCCCGGACTTCCGGCGTGAACCATGCCGTAGCGCCGTCGAGCGCGCCGAGCACTGCCCCGAGGAGAACTCCCAATGCGATCTTGCCCATGTCTCTTACCTCCGTAAGCTCATTCAACGTTCGCTCGAAATCCTTTACCGGTGCGCAAACACGAGCACCAGCACCCGCATGACGAGGTAGGCCACGATAACGGCCACGAGGGCGCGGTTGCGCTCGAGCCAGCGGCCGAAGCGCTCGAACACACGGTCGCGGTAGGCCGCCACCGGCTCGCCGTCGATGAAGCGCGCCACGTCGGCGGCCAGTTCGTTCGCGCCGGCGTAGCGGTCGGACGGGAGTGCGGCCGTGGCCTTCGCAATGATTGCGCCGAGGCGCCGCGGCAGCGGCGGCTCCAGGAGGGCGCGGAGCGTCGCACCGAGCGCGAAGACGTCGGCGGTGGCGTCGAGCGGCTGGCCGCGCTCCTGCTCCGGAGGCATGAACTCGCGCGTGCCGGCGACCGCCGCGGCGTGGTCGCCGATGGCCTTGGCCGCGCCCCAGTCCATGACCAGCACCTCGCCGAATTCGCCGATCATCACGTTCGATGGCTTGAGGTCGCAGTGGATGATGCCGCGGGCGTGCGCGAACGCCACCGCTTCGCAGACACGGAGGAACATCCGCAGCGTTTGCAGGTTCGCCGCGGCCGGCGTGGCGCCGGTTGCCGCTCCGCGGCGCGCGCCGGCTTCCACACCGCGCACGAGCTTCATCACGTAGAAGACGCGGCCGTCGGGCAGCGTCCCGGCGTCGTGCAGCGGCACGATCCCCGGGTGTTCCAGCCGGGCGATGACGCGCGCCTCGGCGCGCATGCGTTCGGCGGCATCGGGACCGGCCAGCTCGATCGCCAGTACTTTGACGGCGACGCGGCGCTGTAGCTCCGTGTCGTCGGCTTCGTAGACGACGCCCATACCTCCGCGGGCCAGCTCGCGCACGAGGCGGTAGCGCGTGCCGCTGAAATCGGGCTCGTCGGCGACCGAGCGGAGGTGGGCCACAGCGTCGTCCGACAGCCAGGTCATAGGTCGACTCCGAGGAGCGAGCGCACTTCGCGGCGGTACTCGGCGTCGGAGGCGGTGGCATCGCGAAGGATGTCGAGCACGAGCTCGCGAAAGCGGCGCCGCGTGGCAGCGAGGCGATTCGTGACCGTCGTCTCGCTCAGCCCGAGTTGCGCGCCGAGCTCGCGATACGAAAGACGGGACGACCCGTCCAGGTCGTAGCTCTCGAACAGCGTGAAGTCGACGGCCGCCGATGTATCGCGAAGACGCTCGACGGCCAGCCCGAAGACACTCCGCACCCACTCGCGCTGGAAATACTCCTCGGGCGACCCGCCGCGATCGTGTTCGCGCGCGACTTCCGCCTCAGCCGTCCCGAAGTCGAGGTGCAGCTCGCCGCCCCCGCGCTTCTGCCGTGATGCGGCCTTTCGTTCGTTCGCCGCATGACGGTCGAACAGCGTCCGCAGGAACGTGCGGAAACTGGCCTTCTCCGGGTCGTAGCCCGCGAGCGCGTTTTTCTCGAGCTCGCGGGCCAGGAAGCCCTGCGTCAGGTCTTCCGCATCCGCCGCGGTATGACGATGCGCCACCCGGGCGTACTTGTAGAGCGGCTTCCAGTAGACGGCCACGAGCGCATCGAATGCGCGCGTGCGCTCCGCAGCGTCGTCACTGGCCAGCGCCAGCACGACGCTGCGGCGCGTCGTCGGGAAGAGTGAGCCGGGCATGAGGCGATACGGGAAAGGATATCGTGATCGCCCGGGACCAACAGCACCTCACCTGATGTCGGGCACACAGTCGTGGAGGAGGCTGAAAGGGCCCGACGCGCGTGCGCCGGTCTTCCTTTCAGCCTTTCAATCCTTTCAGCCTTCGGTGAGAACCGAGACCCCGGCATCAGGTGCAGCGAAACAGAGAAGGTTCTAGGTCGTCCCGCCCTTCCAACCGGCCACACGCTTCTCGAACGCCGCGGTATCGATCTTGTCGGCCTTGCCCTTGGCGATGGCCTGGTCGGCGGCGGTCAGCGCTTCCTCTTTCTTCCCGGAGTTCCAGAGGATGGTGGCCCGCGCCGAGAGGTTACGGAACGTCTCTTTGGTCTTGATCGACTGTTCCACGTACTTGAGCGCTTCGGTCCAGTTCTTGTCCGTGGCGAACGTGTTTGCCGCATTCAGCGGAAAGACTTCGTTAGCTGGATTCGCGGCGATCAGCGCATCGGTCTTCGCCTTCCACACGGCCTTCACGTCCTTCACTTCGACCGTGAAGGGCACGCTCACCTTCTCCCAGCGCAGGTTGACCGTGGCCGTATTCGCCGTCACCGGGTCGAACGTGTACAGCAGCCACTCCTGGTTCTCGCTCAGGGCCTGTGGCTTCGCTTTCACGCGCAGCGCGTCCTTCTTCGAGTCGTAGGAAAACGCGCCCCACTCTCCCGGGTCGCTGTTGAAGATGATGGTCCACTCCTCTTTGCCCGGGATGGCTGCCAGGCTGTAGCTACCGGCTTTGAGCGCCTGACCGTTGATGAGGACATCGTCCGTCACCTCGAAGACTGTTGCTTCATTCGCGCCGGCGCGCCAAACGTGGTTGTACGGGACGATGGGCTCGCCAGGCTTGCGCTCGTTCTGGTTGTCGAGTGTCGCCTCGCCCTTGGCGCGTGCCTCCATCGACTCCGGCGCCGCGGCAAAGATCGTGCGGCCCTTGGCGGCGGGACGGTGGTAGGTGATGGTGACGTCGGTGACCCCAATGGTCTGCATGACGCTGGCCTTCTGGCTGGCAGCGAGAGGCCGGTACTGAGCCGGTTGTTGCGCGGCCACGAAGGTCGCACAGGAGAGAATCGCGAACGCGAAGAGAGAGAGACGCTTGCTGGCAGTCATGTGACGCTCCTTTGGGCGCGGATTATCCAGCCCGGAGCACCAGTCGGCAACCACCGTGACCGGCTCGTTACCGCGTTCGAAGCGCCGCCCTCGCTTTGTAACGAAGCGATGGTGCCGTTCGGTCCTCGCGCGAAGCCGAACGGGCTCACGCGGGGCGTGCCAGGCTTTGACTCTTCGCTCCCACCCACCCCACCGCCCGCGCTCAGAGGAACCGTGCGCGGTCAATGCACCGGCTCGTCAGCATCAGGCGATTCGCCCTCCGGCTCCGTCTCATCCTCGCCTGCCTCGCGCTCGACCACCTTCACGGCCGCCACGACGCGGTCGCCCTCTTCGAGCTTCACCACGCGGACGCCCTGGATATTGCGGCCCTTCGGCGGAATGGTCGCCACGGGCACGCGGATGAGCATGCCCTGTTCGGTGATCAGCAGCACCTGGTCTTCGTCGAAGACGACGGCCATGCCGGCCACGTTGCCGTTGCGGTCGTTGGTCTTGATGTCGATGACGCCGTAGCCGCCGCGATGCTTCGTCGGATACGCAGCGACCGGCGTACGCTTGCCGTAGCCCTTCTCCGTGACGGTGAAGATGTAGCCGCGGCTGTCGGCGGCGACTTCGGCCGTTTCGTCGGCTTCGCTCTCCGACTCCGCCCCCTCGTCGAGGACGCCGGCCGGGAGGACGTCCATCTCCACGACGTGATCGTCCTCGCGCAGCTCCACGGCGCGGACGCCGGCGGCGCCGCGGCCCATGGGCCGCACTTCCGACTCGTGGAAGCGGATCACGCGGCCGCCGGCCTTGCCGACGAAGAGATCCGAGTTCCCGTCCGAGAGGCGGACGGCGTAGAGGTCGTCGCCTTCCACGATGTCGATGGCGATGATGCCGCTGGTGCGGACGTTGGAGAACGCCTCCAGCTCCGTCTTCTTGATCTTGCCGGCCCGGGTGGCCATGACCACGTACTTGCCCTCGCTGAAGTCCTTCGTCGTCAGGAGTGCGCGGACGCTCTCGCCCGGCTCGACCGAGAGCAGGTTGACGATGGCCTTGCCGCGGGCATTCGAAGCCACTTCCGGGATCTGGTGCACCTTGAGCCAGTACAGCCGGCCGCGGTCGGTGAAGACGAGGACGTAGGCGTGGGCCGTGGCCACGAAGAGGTGCTCGACGATGTCCTCTTCCTTGGTCTGCATGCCGATGCGGCCCTTGCCGCCGCGGCGCTGGGCGCGGTACATCGACAGCGGCGAGCGCTTGATGTAGCCGCCGCGCGACACGGTGATGACCATGTCCTCGTCGGCGATCATGTCCTCGATGGTGATGTCGCCGGACTCCGGCACGATCTCCGTGCGCCGGGCGTCGCCGTACTGCTCTTTGATCTCGCGCAGCTCCGTGGCGATGATGTCGAGGACGAGCTTCTCCGAGGCCAGGATCTCCTTCAGGCGCGCGATCAGCGCCAGCACTTCCTTGTACTCCTCGACGATCTTGTCGCGCTCGAGGCCGGTGAGGCGCTGCAGGCGCATCTCCAGGATGGCCTGGGCCTGCACCTCGGTGAACTCGAACTTGGAGACCAGGCCCTGCTTCGCCTCCGGCGGGGTCTTGCTGCCGCGGATCAGGGCGATCACTTCGTCGAGGTGATCGAGCGCCTTGACTAGGCCTTCCAGGATGTGGGCCCGCTCCTCCGCCTTGCGCAGCTCGTAGCGCGTGCGGCGGACGACGATCTCCTTGCGGTGCTCCACGAAGTGATGGAGCAGGGTGGGGAGGTTCATCACCTCTGGCTTGTTGTTGAC
>CAZYTO010000269.1:0-7794 GCA_964650405.1 uncultured Thermoanaerobaculia bacterium
CTTCCAGAACTGAGAGTGAGTGCCGGGCCGCGCGCGAATGGCGGTTCTGAGGGCGATCGTGTGTCTGCGCGGGTCGAACGACGCGATTTCGCATCGCCGCGGATCGCCGGACGGCTGTCAGCCGCTTCCTGCCTTCCTCGAGGAGGCATCAGAAGGCTGAGACTTAGGCGAACGGTCGGGCCAGAGGCTTCTTGGTACCGAAAAACGAAGATGTGACCCTCCAGTCCTCTCCAGTCCTCCAGTCGCTCATCCTCCAGTCGCTCATCTGCTCAGTCGCTCAGATGTAGCCGTTCAGCGTTGCAAAACGAAGATATGACGCTCAGCCCCCTCTCACTCCGCCCCCTCTCAGCCCCCTCAGGTCCTCCAAACGAAGGTATGACCCTCAACCGCCCTCAGTTGCCCACTCAGCCGCCTGACAAACGAAGGTGTGACCCTCAGCAATCTCGCGCCGCTTCGCCCCCTGACCCTCCGCTCCCTCGGGGTCGCAGACCGGCGAACCCCCCTGTGACGCGGGCGAGTCCACCGGAACTGTGGGTAGGCCGAACCGGCATCCGACCTGCATCCGGTCAGGGCGAGCGATGTTTCTTTTCAGCCTCAGACGGATGGGCGGTCTCGCTTTGGCGCTGCTGGTCGCGCTGACGCTGAGTGGCTGCTGTTCCGGAGTCTCGCGGGAACGCGTCGCCGTCTCGTGCGCCGGAAGTCCGGGTCCCCTGATCCCGAAGTTCTGCATCGCTACTCCCAACGTTCTCTGGGCGGGGACGCGTCCCGACAAGAACGACATCACGTGGCTTCTCCAGCAGGGCATTCGGACGATGGTCAATCTGGAGATTTTTCACGACGACAAATCGGCCCTGGCTCGCGCCACCGCCGGCGGCTCCGGGACTCGCGAACTGCGCTACTTCCATGTGCTGGATTGGGAACCGCTGCCCATGATCGCTCCCTCGATCGAAGACGATCGCGTGGCCAAGGTTCTGGCCATCATCACGACGCAGCCGGCCCCGGTCTTCATTCACTGCCGCTGCGGAATGAAGCGCTCCGATGTGATGGTGGCCGCCCATCGTGTGGTCATCGAGGGCGTCAGCGCGGAAGACGCCGTCCGCGACCTGACGCGCTACGGCGGCGCGTGGTCGGGGCCGGACACACGGTACATCCTCGCCCTGTCCCGGCATCGCGAGGAGATGCGACGCAGAATCGCGGAGTGGGCGCGGAAGCTGAAGCCTGACGCGCTGGTCACCTGTACCGGCGGGCGATGCTCCGTCTCGGACCACTGATCGGAATGGATGGTCCATGAGACGAGCATCGAGCCGTGCAACGAAGCGAGGGCTCGTGATCGCTTCAGCCCTCTCCCTCTCCTTCACGAGCTGCGGATGGATCGGGCGCCAGGCTGTCATCGTCTACCTGGCCATCGATTCCCATGTAGCTCCCCGGCACGTCAAGATCGAGATCGGCAGGTCCTTCATCGAGGCATACCAGAATCGCGTCACCATTCGCACGTCGTTCACGGTGGACAAAGCAATGTCCGCCCCCCTTCCGTCTCCGCTGGATGGCGACCTGCACTTTGCGGGAAGGGCTCCACAGGTGGCCCTGCCGATCGTCGCGGAGATCGCCAACGCCGGGGAACAGAAGGCGGCCATTGACGTCGCGAACCGCGCGGCCGCGGTTCACGCACGTTTGAGAGTGCCCGGCGTCTGGAGGATCTGGCCCGAGCACGCCGGGGACAAGCCCGAGGTCCAGGGCGAGCCGCTTTCCGCCTTCGATACCGACAATCCCAACCATGTCTTCGAGATCCATCCGGTCATGAGGATCAACCGCCTTTCCCTGCGCGGCTCATTCAAGCCCGTGAAGGGTTTCAGCCCCGGCGATGCCGGAAGGACCTTCGGGATCTATCAGAAGACGTCGTGTACGCTCGAGGTGACGCCGAAGACGGTTTTCCTCGTCACCGATAACGGTCTTTACAATGACGTTGAATTCGTCATGAAGATCGCCTCCGATCCGCAGTTCGTCGTGCGGGACGGGAGGTTCGTGGCCGCCTCGGCGATGGATGACCGGGGCAAGCTGCTCGTGGAGCGCCTCAGGATGGTTTTTGCGAGGGGAACGCCGCCGGAGGAAGCGGTGAAGCTTCTCAAGAGCGGAGACCAACTGCACGTTTACGGGATCCCGAGGCTGGACTTCGCCGAGATTGCCAGGAGAGTGAAGAGCGCGCAGCCGGGAACGGTCACACGCCTGCAGCCATTGCCCTATGAGATCCTCATCCTGGGCGTCTATCCGAAGTGAACCATGTATTGCGGCATGACAAGACAATCCGGTGTCGTCCTGGCATTGACGCTTGAGGGCTGAAAGGCGGAAAGCGAGACCGGTCGTTACCGCGTTTGCCGCCGTCCGCCGGCGCGTCGCGGCCGCCAGGCCTTCGGGCTGACGCCGAATTCGGTGCGGAAGGCGCGGGTGAAGTGCGAGGCCTCGCGGAAGCCGCAGTCTAGGGCGATCTCCAGGATGTTGCCGGGCTCGGTCGCCAGGCGGGTGGCGGCCTCCCGGAGGCGCATGCGGAGGACGTACTGGTGCGGGGTCGTGCCGGTCAGGCGCTCGAAGATGCGCAGGAAGTGGAAGGGGCTGAGACCCGCCTCGCCGGCCAGAACGTCGAGGGCGAGGTCGGCGTCGGGCTGGTTCTCCATCATGCGGATCGAGCGCGTGACCCGCCAGACGGCGGCGGGTGCGGGATCTTCGCGCTCGGCGGCCGTCCCTGCGTTTGCGAGTGCCTCCACGATCAGTCGTGCGCTCAGGGCCTCCCAGGGCACGTCCGAGCCGGCCAGACCGGCCGCGGCGCGGGCCACGAGCGGCGCGAGGGGGCGGAGGGGCGGCACGCGCGAGGTTCCGAAGCGTCCCTCCACGCCGAGGCGGTCGAGATACTCGCGGGTGTAGCGGAAGAGGACGCAGCGGTCGCCGGTGCCGTGGTCGTGGGCGCATTCGTAGCGCTGCCCTTCATTGCCGAGCATGAGCGAGCCGGGGCTCAGCAACTCGCGGCCGAGAACGGAGCGGTACTGGAACGTGCCGGCCAGGACCACGGCGATGGACACGGCGCTGTGCTGCTCCTCGAAGGCAGGCTCGCGCGGCCCCGAGGTGCAGATCACGTCGCTGGCGGTCCAGCCGTCGCCGGCGGCAAGCTCACGATGACCCAGCGCAGCCGCCGTCCCTTCGACGTGGCGGCGGGTGATGGCGTGCTCCAGATCCAGCGCAACTTTTGCCAAGAATCCGTCTCCGTGGAAGATCTATAACACGCTTCCGGAGGCGACATGATTCCGTTTCTCGAAGCAAACGGCCGCTCGGCCGACATCCCTGAATCCCACGATCTCTACGGCTGGCTGATCGGCGACTGGCATCTCGACATCCTGCACTATGCAGGTGCCGATCTCCGTGCCCAGAATCTCGAGGGCGAGGTGCACTTCGCCTGGGTGTTGGACGGCCGCGCCGTGCAGGACCTCTGGAGCTGGCGGCCACGGATGCACGGCACGACGCTGCGCATCTGGGATCCCGCCATCCAGGCCTGGCGGGTGACGTGGTTCAATCCCGTCAGCGGCGCCCGCGTGGACCTGACCGGCCGCCGGAGCGGACAGGACATCGTGCAGATCGGAACGTACCCCAACGGCACGCCCATCCGCTGGATCTTCAGCGAGATCACGGCGGACTCGTTCCGCTGGACGGGCGAGGCGCTCAACCCCGACGGCACGACCTGGAGACTCGAAGGAGAGTTCCGCGCACATCGAACAGAGACTTGAGAAACGCTGAGACCTGCAACCCCGCAACCTCGCAACCCCGCAACCCATCCCAAGGAAGGAAGACACAATGAGCACCAACGACAAAGCACTCCGCGAGCACCTCGTCACCGAGCTTCTCCAGAGCGACCATGCCCACATCGACTTCGATGCGGCGGTGAAAGACTTCCCGCCCGCCCTGCGCGGCGTCCGGCCGAAGGGATTCCCCCACTCGGCGTGGGAGATCCTGGAGCACCTCCGCCTCGCCCAGTGGGACATCCTCGAGTTCTCGCGCGACGCGAAACACGTCTCGCCCGACTTCCCGGCCGGCTACTGGCCGGAGAATCCCGCGCCACCGAGCGCGAAGGCCTGGGACGAGAGTGTGGCCCGGTTCCGTGCCGACCTCGGCGCCCTGGCCAAACTGGCCGGCGATCCGTCCGTCGATCTCTACGCGAAGATTCCGCACGGGACGGGGCAAACGATGCTTCGCCAGATCCTCCTGACCGCCGATCACAATGCCTATCACCTCGGCCAGTTCATGCTGCTGCGGCGCGGATTAGAGCCGGCGCAATAACTGTTTTGCCGGGCATGCCCGAGCTCACGCAGCGCCAGATCACGCTCGGAGACCTTCTGTCGCGCCGCACGGCAGAAGGTTCTCCAGCCCTGGTAGAAAAGCTGGACAACGGCGCCGTCCGCTGCTACGCCTGCGGGCACCGCTGCCGGATCCCCGACGGCCTCAAGGGCATCTGCAAAGTCCGCTACAACGAGGGAGGGGTGCTGCAGGTGCCGCGCGGCTACGTGGCGGCGCTGCAGGTCGATCCCATCGAGAAGAAGCCGTTCTTCCACGCCTATCCGGGCGCCCTGGCCCTGTCGTTCGGCATGCTTGGCTGCGACTACCACTGTGGCTACTGCCAGAACTGGGTGACGTCGCAGGCGCTGCGCGATCCGGTGGCCGGCGCCACCCCCACGGACGTCGAGCCCGCCGCACTCGTGGCCCTGGCGAAGCAGCACGGCGCCAGGGTCATCACCTCGACGTACAACGAGCCGCTCATCACATCGGAATGGGCGGTGGAGGTCTTCAAGGAGGCGAAGAAGGCGGGCCTGGTCTGTTCGTACGTCTCGAACGGCAACGGCACGGAGCGCGTCCTCGACTTCATCGCCCCGTATGTCGATCTCTACAAGGTGGACCTCAAGGGCTTCAGCGACCGCCACTACCGCGACCTCGGCGGCACGCTGCAGCCGGTGCTGGACACGATCCGCGGCCTGAAGGAGCGCGGCATCTGGACGGAGGTGGTCACGCTGGTCGTGCCGCAGTTCAATGATTCCGAGGAGGAGCTGACGCGCATCGCCGAGTTCCTGGCCGGCGTGAATCCCGACATCCCCTGGCACATCACCGCGTTCCACGAGGACTACAAGATGACCGGCAACGGCAATACGAGCGCCGCGACACTCCTGCGCGCGTACGAGATCGGCAAACGGGCCGGGCTTCGCTACATTTATCCGGGCAACATCCCCGGCGCCTTCGGTGACCGGGAGGGGACGCACTGCCCCACGTGCAACGCCCTCGTCCTCGGCCGCCGCGGCTTCCGCGTGACCTCGTACCACCTCGTGGACGGCAAGTGCCCCGAGTGCGCCACGGTGATCCCCGGCGTGTGGGACGGCACGGCGCAGATCGGGATGAGCGGCGTGCCGCGGGCCGTGGCTCTTGGTTCACTCTGAGCGTGGGTGGGTGGTTGGTGGGGAGCGAAGAGTCTGGCCGCTTTCGGCAGGCGATTCATCTGTTACAAGAACTGGAGAGGTACATCGCTCTTGCATCCCACGCAGTAAAACGACAGGATGCGCGGCTGCAACCGCCGGGGCAGGATTCGCCGGATCCTTCGCTCCCACCCATCCGCCGCCCTCGCCCAGGATAAATTGTGACTGAGACCTTCTTCGACGCCTGCTCTCTCTCCGACCTTCCTGCCGGGCGGGCCAAAGCCATCGACGCGAACGGGCGGCGGATCGCGCTCTTTCACACGGCCAAGGGATTCTTCGCGCTCGACAACACCTGTCCGCACCGAGGCGGGCCGCTGGCGGAAGGGGACGTCATTGGGGACGAGATCATCTGCCCGTGGCACCTGTGGGGATTCGACCTCGCCACTGGACGGTGCCCGGGCGCGCCGGAAATGGGCGTGGCCACGCACGAAGTTCGCATCGAAGGGGACCGCGTTCTGGTAAAGGTGGTGTCGTGAATCCGAAGCCTCTCCGCCACGTCGACCTCTTCTCCAGCGCCGGGCGGCTGGAAGGCCTCTACCGCGAGCTGCAGGATCCGGCCGGCGTGGCCGTCGTTTGTCATCCGCACCCGCTGGGCGGAGGGAGCCTGCACAACAAGGTCGTCTTCCGCGCCGCGCGGGGCCTGGAGAACGCCAACGTGGCTACGCTCCGTTTCAACTTCCGCGGCGTCGGCACCAGTGCCGGCAAGCACGACGACGGGGAGGGGGAGCAGGGAGACGTCATGGCCGCCATCGACTGGGTGACGAAGATGCACCCGGGAAAGAAGCTCTTCGTGGGCGGTTTTTCCTTCGGCGCCTGGGTGGCCTCCCGCGTAGCCTGCGAGCTGCCGTACGTCGATGCGATCTTCCTCATCGGCGCTCCCGTCAACAAGTACGACCTCGGCTATCTCAAGTCGTGCGAGAAGCCGATCCTCTTCCTGCACGGCACGCAGGACGAGCACGGCGAGGTAGGCAAGCTGGAGAAGCTGGCCCAGCAGGTGCGCAACGCCGAGAGCGTCATCGTCACCGGCGCCGACCATTTCTTCACCAAGCAGCTCGATGCCGTCGACGAGACCATGCGGGCCTGGGCGGAAGAGATCCTGGCCGGCTGATTACCGCAACGCTTCCCGCAGGAAGCGCAGGCCCTGGATCGTTCGTGTGCCGTGCCAGGTGAAGAGATGCCCGGGAAACGGTCCGACGACACGGGCGTTTGACGTCGCGCGGATCGCGGCTGCGTCTTCGGCCGTGAAGGTGTACGGCTCATCGGGGAGGAAGACGAGGTCGGGCTCCAGGGCCAGGGCGCAGTCGAGGTCCATGGCCGGGTAGCGCTCGCGCCCGCGCAGCAGGTTGCGGCCGCCGGCGCTCTCGACCAGCGCCGAAACGTAGGTATCCCCGCCGCACCACATCCACGGCGATTTCCAGATCGGGACGAGAAACGTGAACGCCGGCACGGTGAAGCGCGCCGCCTGTAGTTCTCCGATCAGTTCATGGGCCCGCTGCTGCCGGCCGTGGAGCTCTCCCAGCTCGCGCAGCAGGGGCGGCACGTCATCCACTGTCTTCGGCTCGCTGACGTGGACACGCGTGAACGCCGCGATGGTGTCGGCGTGGCGCTTCAGGTTCTCTTCATGGTTGAGGTAGACGAGATCGGGCGCCAGCGCACGAATCTCCTCGATGCGCGGATTCTTCGTCCCGCCGACGCGCGGCAGGGTCAGGCCCGGCGGGAAGATGCACCAGTCGGTGATCCCCACGACGTCGCCGCCCGCTCCGAGGTCGAAGAGGGATTCGGTGATCGAGGGGACGAGGGAGACGGCGCGCATGGTCCCCAATTTATCCTGAGCGTGGGCTGGCGGGTGGGAGCGAAGGATCTGGCTGCAGGATTCGAGGTTCAGGCTCTTACCGCGAGATCCTTCGCTCTCGTCCGCCACCCGGGCTTCCAAGAAACTTTCAGTGTTTGTGCGGGTTTCTTGTGAGTGAAGAAGCAACTCACGCGGAGGACGCGGAGAAGGCACTCAGTCCTCCGCGATCTTCGCGTTCTCCGCGTGAACCGTCCCCCGTCGATCGTCTCTTCTTTCAGGAGCAGCGCGCCTCGCGCTGTGTTTGCGCTCAGGATAAACTGCGCGCCTCTGAGCTCCCGAATCCTTCTCCCGCTCTGGTGTCTCGTGGCCGCGGTGGCGCTTTCGTGCAACCTCGGCGGGTATCCGCTGCTCGACGCCGATGAGGGGCGCAACGGCGAGGTGGGGCGGGAGATGGCGGCGACGAACGACTACGTCATGCCGCGTCTCGACGGCCTGCCGTAT
>CAZYTO010000270.1:0-7778 GCA_964650405.1 uncultured Thermoanaerobaculia bacterium
CGTGGCCCCGCGCGGTGGGGCCGCCTCTGGGGGCGTGCCCCGCGGGTGCCTTCGCCGGGACCCGCAGGTTTGGGTGTGTGACGGGGGGAGGGGCGCTGAGCGCCTACACCGACGTTCCGCTGGCGGCGTTCGTCGCCGCCGCGTACTTCGAGCTGGAAGACGGACGCGCCGATCCATCTTCCGGTGCGAAGCCGGCGAAATGGTCTGCCTTCCGGTTCGGCTGCTGGCTCGCGTTCGGCGCCTTGACGAAGAACGAGGGCCTGCCGCTGGCGTTCATCCTCCTGACTGCTGGCATCTTCGTCTTCCGCCGGCGCGTTCTGCCGGCGCTCGCACCCCTCGGCGCGGCGCTCATCGCCCTCTTCGCCTGGAAGCGGAGCATTCCACACGGCAGTGACGAAGACCTGGCAGCGCTTTTCCCCACCCTGCCGCATCAACTGCACCGGCTTCCTGGCGCGATCGCCGGATTCGCGCACCATCTCCTCACGCCGCCATGGGGCCTCTTCTGGCCGGCCGTGCTCGTCGCGATCCTCTGGCGGCTCTGGAAGCGGCAGGACCCG
The DNA here is from genome assembly GCA_964650405.1 of uncultured Thermoanaerobaculia bacterium. GTDB lineage: Bacteria > Acidobacteriota > Thermoanaerobaculia > Gp7-AA8 > Gp7-AA8 > CAZYTO01. The sequence continues at coordinate 558 of CAZYTO010000270.1, forward strand.
GTCCCCGCCTTCGTCATCGGTGCCACCTTCGCGCTCTACCTCACCGTCTACACCGTCACGACCTGGGTCCAGCTCGACCTGATCAACTCCTCGGCGGACCGGCTCCTGATGCACCTGACCGGCCCCGCCCTATTCGCGCTCGCGAGCGCATTGCCGCGAAATCGAGTCACATGAGGCGATCGAGCAGCTCGTCGCGCGAGAGTTTCATGTGACTCGCGACGTCATCGAGGATGTTGGCCAGTGTCCCCGTCCGCAGCCAATCGTGTCGTGGGACCGTGACGTGGTGAGTGCCGTCACGCGTGGTGCGTGTCAGGCGCAGGTGGCTGCCACTTTGTCGAGTTACCGAATAGCCGATGCGCGCGAGGCGTCGCGTCAGGTCATCACCGGACCAGTCGCGGGGAGCTTCAAATTGCAATCACTTCTTCGCGCGTGAAGTGCAGACGGACGATCTTGGCCGGTCTTCGTCCTCAAAATGAACATGCACTGCGTCCCGAACGTTGCGCTCGAGGGTCTCCACAGTATCCGCCTCGGTGAAGATCGACTCCCCAAGAGCGCGGGCCGTGTAACCACCTTCCGGTGCTTCCTCAACAAGGAAAACCAATTCCGTCATCGAACACAGTTTATCGCCGAGCGGTTTCCGCTGCACACTCGTCCCGAGTGCCTCCCCCGTCGCCTAAGCCACTAAGCGATCAGCGAACAGCCACCCGCACCAGCCATTGCTCCACGAGTTCATCCAGCTTCGCCTCCTCCACGCGGAAGATGTGATCGGCGTGGAACTGGCCGGGGATGTCGATGAGGTGGAGCTCCTTCGGCTCGTTGGCGGCGGCGAAGAGCTCCTCGGAATGGGCGTGGTTGATCAGCCAGTCGTTCTTCACGTGGATGAAATCGACGGGCACGTGGACGTTCACGATGTCGTCGAGGGGGCGGATCTTGGCGCTGCGCCGGGCGGCGAGGTCGAAGCGCGGCCGGTGAAAGGCCTGCGAGAAGGCGATGTGGCGGTGGATGGTGAACGGATTGAAGCTGATGCGCGGCGCGATCGTGCTGAAGTCGGCCACGGCGGAGATCAGCAGCAGCGACGTCACCGGCAGCTCGGGGTGGCGGGCCGCGGCGGAGATGGCGATCGATGCGCCGTACGAGAGGCCGGCCATGGCGATGCCTTCGAACGAGACCGTGCTCTGGAGCGCCCGGACCACCGCGGCGATGTCGTGATGCTCATGCAGGTTGAAGCCGTAGGTCCCGCCGCTGTCGCCGTGGCCGCGCGGGTCGGCGATGGCGACGCGATAGCCGAGGGCGTTGAGCCGTGCCGCGAAACCGGTCATGGACGGATGCCGCCGGAAGCGCCAGAAACCGGGCACGACGAGCACGAGCGTACGAGAGGGAAGGTCGTAGAGATCGTAGGCGATGGGTGTTCCGTCGAACGACTCCGCCATCCCTGCGACCGGATGGATGGTGTCGCTCGCGGACCTGAGTGCGCTTGACATAGCCATCTTCGTTCCTGAATACTACCGCGCCATCGGCGGCCTCGGCCGTTCGATCACCCCGGGTCAGCGCATTACAACAACGACCGATCTCCCATCGGGTTTCGAACGCAATCGCGAAGAGAGGTGATCTCGGCACCCCCGACGAGAACGAGTCTGGTAAGTCCCGGTTACCCGGAAAAAATTCGCTTGAAAGAAACAGATCGCGAGATCTGAAAAATAAGGAGAATCTGACAGATGAAGAAGCTCACCCTCGCTACCCTCCTCGCTCTCGTCGCCATCAGCCTTTTCGCCTTCGGCTGCAAGAAGGAAGAGCCGGCCAATGACACCGCCGCCGCGTCGACCGACACGACCGCGAGCTCGACGTCCGGCACCACCGCCAGCGACACCGCCGCCACCACCGGCACCACCGGCACGGTGACCGAGACCACCGCCACGAGCGGTACGGGCGCGACCTCGACCGACACGGCCGCCACGGCCACGACGAGCACGACGGGTACGGGCGCTGCCACGACGGGCACCGGCGGAACGGCTGCTCCGACGACCACCGCGAAGACCGACACCAAGAAGCACTAACACCCTCAGCTTCTGCTGTCGAAAACGCCCCGCGGTTCCGCGGGGCGTTTTTTTTTGGCTTGACACGTAAGTCGCCTCACGCGGAGGGCGCGGAGACTGCGGCGATCGAGCTCAGGCCTCCGTGATCTCCGCATCTCCGCGTGAACAGTCCCTCGTTTGTCGTTTCCACCTTCACGGCCGCCTCCGCCACGCGCACGGAATGACTCAGCGCGGCAATGGATGAGGCAGCGGACCAACCCCTTCCGTGGCACCCGTGTTGCTACCTCTTCTCGCGGAACCCAACATCCGCGAGAGTGCGGCGTCATCCGCCTCCCGTTTGTCGAAATGAGCAAGGAGGTGAGGCAGGCAACACCAGTACGCGCGATCCGGAATGACCCCGAGGCAACACAACAGCAGAAAGGAAACAGCATGAAGAAAACGATCCTTGTTTTCCTCACCGTTGCGGCTCTCGCCCTCTTCGGCTTTGCCTGCAAGCAGGAGAACAACACCAACACCGACACCGGGACGACGGACACGTCTTCGACGACCGTCTCTTCCACTTCCGCAACGGACACCAGCGCCACCGGCACGACCGGCACGATGAGCACCGACACGAGCGGCACCGGCGGCACAGCGTTGACGGCGGCCACTGACACGACCGGCACGAGCGCAACCGATACGAGCATGACCAGCTCGACGGGCACGTCCGCCACGAGCACTACCACCACCACGAAGACCGAGACGAAGCACACCACGAAGAAGCACTGACGCCCGGCAGCGACGTGTTGCGGTAACCACGAGGGCGGCTGGCGTCAGCCGCCCTCGTTCTGTTTCTTGGCCGCCAGATCCGCCCGGAGGCAGCCCAGGACGCGCTCCGTGGCCAGCTCCCCCGCGCGCGGCCGCCCTTTGTTTCGGATCACGTAGCGGGCGTAACGGAGCCTCTCCTCGCTCGGAATCTGGTGGGCGATCCGCCGCAACGCATCCTCGGCGGTCATGCCGCGGCCGATGGCCCGGGCCAGCTGCGTCTCCGGATCGACGTCGACGACGACGATCTTGTCGAAGCGCTGGCGCCCTCCCGACTCGATGAGCAGCGTCGCCTCGACGATCGCAACGCGATCGCGGTCTGGGAACCGCTGTTCCTCGTCGTCGATCATCCGCTGCTGCTCGGCGATGACTAGGGGATGGATCAGGGCGTTGAGCTGCCTGGCGGCGGATTCGCCGGCGAAGGCGATCGCGGCCAGCTTCGGCCGGTCGACCTCTCCGTCCGGCCGCAGGATCTGCGGTCCGTACGTGCGTACCAGCGCGGCATGGCCGGCCTGGCCCGGCCCGTAGAGTTGCGAGACGACGGCGTCGGCGTCGATGACGAGACATCCCAGCGCCGCTAAATGCTTCGCGATCGTCGACTTCCCCGAGGCGATGCCGCCGGTGAGGCCGGCGCGAAGGATCAACGGCGTCTCCGGACGGCGGCCGTCACCGTGTTCCGCATCAGCATGGCGATGGTCATCGGGCCGACGCCGCCGGGCACGGGCGTGATCCAGCTCGCCACATCGCGGACGCGGGCGAAATCGACGTCTCCGAGGGTGGCGAAGCCGTTCTTCGCCAGGAGGCGCGACTTCGGCTCGTCGTGGGCCAGCCGCTCCGCGAACTCGGGGCCAACGCGGTTGATGCCGACGTCGAGCACGACGGCGCCCGGCTTCACCATCTCCGCCGTGACGAAGAGAGGCCGGCCGATGGCGGCCACGAGAATATCCGCCTGCCGCGTGATCGACGGAAGGTCGCGCGTCTTCGAATGGCAGATCGTGACCGTGGCATTGGCCTGGACGAGCAGCGCAGCGGCGGGCTTGCCGACGATGTCGCTTCGGCCGATGACGACGGCGTGGGCGCCGGCCACCGCGACGCCGGTCGATGCCAGCAGGCGCATCACGCCCGCCGGCGTGCACGGCACGAGCGTCGGACGGCCGAGGTGCAGACGGCCGACGTTGCTCGGGTGAAAGCCGTCGACGTCCTTCGCCGGGTCGATGGCTTCGATGACCTTCCTGGCGTCGATCTGCGACGGCAGGGGAAGCTGGACGAGGATACCGTCGACGCCGTCATCGGCATTCAACCGCGCGATGTCGGCCAGCAACCCGGCCTCGGACAGGCTTGCCGGGAACACCAGCTCCGTCCCGGCAAAGCCGAGCTCCTGCGCCTTCCTGGCCTTGTTGCGGACGTAGATTTCGGAGGCGGGATCGTGACCGACGCGCAGCACTGTGAGACCGGGCTTCAATCCCGTGCGCGCGAGCTCCTCGCGCACCTCGGCGTCGATCTGCGCCGCCACTGCCTTGCCGTCGATGAGCTGTGCCGTCATGCCTCTCGCTTCTATCATGGCGAACAATACCTGTCGATGATGAGGTCCGTCGCATGCGCATGAAAGCAGTGCTCGCGGTAGCGCTTTCGTTCCTGGTGTCCGTTCTTGCCACTGCCGCAGCCGCGCAGACGCCACCCGGAACGTCCGGCCAAGGTGCGAGCCCATCGCCGGAGAGCGTGAAGGGGACGCTCTGTTTTCTCTCAGCAGGCAAACTGGTGAACTGCGCCGGTACGAGCGAGCTGGCCCTGCCTGCGGAGCCGGCCGAGACGGCGCGGCCTTTCGTGTGGACGAGCGACGATGGATCGCGCGTGGCGGCAGGGACGCTCGCTGCGAAGGGCGACACGATCGACCTGGCGGCAAAAGAATGGCGCAATGCAGCCCTTCGCGTCGCCGGCGACACGGCGCACGGCTGGCCTCAGGATGCGGCCTTTCGTCTGACCACTCCGGAACGAAAAGAGTGGAGCTGGTCGTTGCCGGCCAGGACGATTAAACGGCTCACCACGCTCACCCTCCCGCCGGGCCGCTACGCGCTGACCGTATCCGCCGAGCACCACCGCGCCGCCGTGCGGCAGTTTGCGGTGGGCGAGACCGAGGCCCGAGTGAGCATTGGCGACATCACCCTCGCCCCGCTGGTGGTCGTGAACGCCCTGGTGGTCACGCATCGCGAAGATCGCGAGGTGCCCCTCGGTGGTGCGACCGTGACGGCATCGCTGTTCGCCGGGCCAGGTCCCGGGGACGTCAAGCTGCTGATGACGACGGGAGACGACGGCAGAGTCCACGCGGAGCTGCCGCCGGCGCGGGGTGAGGTCGTCCTGCTCATCGCGCATCCGGGGCTGGTAACGAAGGCGATCGCCGTTTCCGTCGAGCCGGGAGACAAAGACTACGGCCGCGTTCTGCTTCTACCGGGGACGCAGCTCAAAGTGCACCTCGTGCGACCCGACTTGGAAGAGAGAAAGCTCACCGTCGATCTTCGCCGGCAGGATGAGAAGTACGAGAAGACCGAGCTCGGTACGCGCACGCTCGGACCGCACGAGGACGACCTGGTCTTCGACGACCTGGCGCCGGCGGAGCATTTCGTCGTGGTCAACGGAACCCAGCCGCTCGAGCACATCTCGAAGCAGGTCACGATCGAGGAGGGGAAACCGGGGACACTGGAGATCGAGATCAAGCCCTTCACTCTCGACGGACTCGTTCGCTACGGCGGCGAGCCGTTGACGGACGGAAAGGTCGGCCTCTCTGCGCCCGCCATCTGGCGGGCCGAAGTTCCGCTCGATGGAGCGGGCCGGTTCGGCGGCACGATGTGGCAGCGCGGCAAGTTCAGCGCCTACGTTTCCAACCAGGCGCTTTTCGGTACTCCGTTCTTCACCGATTCACACCCGCACGGGGACGCCGACCCGACCGCGTGGACGATCGACGTGCCGAAGCGCCTCATTTCCGGACGCGTTCTGGACGAAGCGACGAAGGAGCCGCTGCCAAAGGCCAGGATGATGGTGCGGGCCGTCTTCAATCCGTCGTGGCTGACGTTTGACGGGAATGTGCAGATCGCGGACGACGGCACGTACCGCGTGCTGACCCTCAAGCCGGGTGACTGGTCTCTGCTCGTGACCGCACAAGGCTACCTCCCGGCCAATCCCCACTTTCAGGTCACCGACACGGACGGCTCCCGGAACTACGACGTGCTCCTGTCGCAGGGAAGCAGTCAGGCCCTCGAACTGACCTGGCCGGACGGCGCGCCGGTTGCGGGGGCAGACGTCATGGAAGGGTCGCTGGGGCGCGGGCTCTTTCAGCAAATGCAGCGCAGCAATCCGTCGGGGCATGTGGCCATGCGCGGACGGCCGGGCGACACGCAGACGGTGTACGTTTCTCCGCGGGAGGGCTCGCTGGCCATCATCCATGTGACCTACGGCCGCGAAGACGGCAAGCCGCTCCACATGACGGTTCCGCTTCCCGCCGGCACGCTGCGGGTGCTCGCAGTGGACGAGAGCGGAGCACCGGCCCTGACGACGTGTCTGCTTCGATGGAACGGCGAGGTGCTCCTGCCGGATGCGCTCATGCACCACGGCAGCGACCGCTCGCTGGCAAAGGGCGAGCATCTTTACGTGCGCATGCCGGCCGGGGTGTACGAGGTATGGCCCATCGAATACGGGCAGAACGTCCCGCCGGCCCTGCAGCCGGCACGGGCCGACCTGGCCTCAGGAGAGGCGTCGGCGACGGTGGTCGTGCCGCCGAAGGCGCACTGATCCGAGTCGGGTTGCCGGGACCGCGGGGAATGTTTCTGGCCGTTCTCTCCTTCGTGGGTCTGCCGCATCCGGACCGCGGCCGGCCTACGGAAGGCAGCAAAGCGCGATCCGGGGAATGAGGCGGTTGACAGCCCTTGTTGGGCGGTGTTACCGTTTCAGCCCCTTTCCGGACGGGAAAGGTGTGTGGTTGTCTTTGAAGCTCCCCGGGCTGCGGCTGTTCACACCTGCGTCGGGGTATCTCCGAAGATGCAAACAAGTGAGTCGTTTCAGGGAGAGTCATGCGCACGTATTTTCCGAAACAGGGCGACATCGAGCCGAGATGGTTCGTCATCGACGCCGATGGCAAGACCCTCGGCCGCCTGTCGACGGTGATCGCCAACATCATCAGCGGCAAGGCCAAGCCGACCTACACGCCGTTCCTCGACACCGGTGACCACGTCATCGTCATCAATGCCGAGAAGGTCCGGCTTACGGGCAAGAAGGAGAGCGACAAGGTCTACCGCACGCACTCGCTCTACCCGGGCGGCCTGAAGGAAAAGGCGGCCCGCTTCGTGCGCGCCGAGAAGCCGGAAGCGATGATCGAGGACTCAGTCTCGGGCAT
>CAZYTO010000271.1:0-7692 GCA_964650405.1 uncultured Thermoanaerobaculia bacterium
GAACTACACCATCCATCCTCAACTTTGAGACACTTATTTCTCGACGAACCCTTAGCGGTGAGCTCATGGTAGTCCTCCGATTTTTGAGCATGTGGTAGATGGCAACGGCGAGGCTGTGTGCGATGGCCACGAGGGCTCGCTTGTGCCCGCGGCGTTGTTTGAGGCGAAGGAACTTGGCCTGCAGGTAGGAACCCTTGAGGTTGATGGCGCAAGCGGCCGCCTGGACAAGGAGTGTCTTGAGGTACGGATTCCCCTGACGAGAGCGATTCTTGAGCCTCTTGCCGGCACTGATGTAGTTGCCTGGACAGACACCGGCCATAGCTGCGAACTGGCGATGGGTGCTCCAGGCAGACATGTCGTCCCCAGTTTCCGCGAGAAGGTCAACGGCCAGGCGGAGGTTGACCCCGGGGATGGTGTCGAGACGCTCGAGAATCTTGGTACGTGATTCGACCTTGGCAGAGATCTTAATGTCAGTCTGGGCGATGGTGGCTTCGAGCCGGTTCAACTGTTCGAGCTGAATAGCGATCAGCCCCTGGGTGTGCTCGGAGAGCGAACTCGGGAAAGCTTGCTGCAGCTGAGGGATCTTTTTGCGCAATCGTCCCCGGGCCAAATTCGACAGTTGTTCAGGGTCAGTTTTACCTTCGGCAATGTGCTCGAGCATGTCGGTGCCCGACACACCCAAAACGTATGAGGTTACCGAAGAGAGCTTGACCCCGGCGATCTGCAGGTGCTTTTCCACTCGGTTCTGCTCGCTGGCCCGCGTCTGCACCAGAGTCCGGCGATACCGAGTCATCTGCCGGAGTTCGCGGAAAAACCGCGGTGGGACAAAGCTGGGTTTGACCAGACCATACCGGAGCAACTTGGCCAGCCACTCCGCATCAGACTCGTCCGTCTTGCGGCCCGGCACATTCATGATGTGCTGGGCATTGCCCACCACTATCTCCACGGCCCCTTCCAGAGCATCGTAGATCGGCATCCAGTACACCCCCGTGCTTTCCATCAAAACGTGGGTGACACCGAACTCGATCAACTTCGCTCTCAACTGCCGCAGTTGGTGAGGGAAGGTACCGATCTTCAGCTTGTGTCTTTCCAGCCTGCGCCCCTGTCCGATCAGGATGCAGACAAAGATCACCTCCCTGTGTACGTCCAGGCCTGCACTTCGTTCATGAAACACCTCCATACGTGGTCCTTCCTTCTCTGGAATTCCACGTACATCGGCAGGCAGGAAAGATACTGCTCTACGTGCTCCCCCGGTGTTGCGTAGGTGGCACAATCGGTGGTACCTAAGTCGATGCGGGTCCTGTCTCATGCTCGGGCTCAAAGCCCGTTGTGAATGTCGGCCTCTACGTGGTTTTCACAGAACCTTAGTTTCCGTCATTCCGAGCCAGGACCCGCTTTCCTCTCTCACTTCCCATCCCTGAGCCTCTTCGCCAGTTCCCGGCTCGTTGCGGCCGGGCGGCGGTGATCTTCGTCATCGGTGGTCCACCGCGCCGCAGCGCGGTGGCTGGAGTCTCATGCCTCATGCCCCTCGGCACTCGGCACTCAGCACTCAACGGGGCACCCAGCACTCGGCACTCGGCACTCCCCCTCCCCGTCCTTCGAACTTCTTCCGGACTTCTTTCGGCCCCCTACCGAGAATGCCAGGCGTGGATAGCGGGAACGTCGCCATTGCCGTGCCGGGGGATCCGGAGAGAGCGCGGGAGGTCCTCAGCCGCGGGCGGAGGATCGCGCGCTGCTTCGGGTCGGAGTGGATCGCCGTGCAGATCGTCCAGGGCGCCGGCAGGCGGGAAGACTCGGACGAGGAAGACCGCAGGGCTCCCCGCGATCTACATGAGCTGGTCACGGCCCTCGGGGGGCGGCTGGTCTGTGCCAGCGCGGCGGACATCGCCGAAGGGCTCGTCGAGCTGTCCTGCCGGGAGCATGCGCGGGTGCTCGTCATCGGGCGGTCGCGGCGGCCGTGGCTCTTGCGGCGGCTGCGGCGCGGGGTGACGGAGCGGATCCTGCGCGCCAGGAGGCCGTTCGACGTTGTCGTGGCGGCGGAAGGGGTGGATCGTTGAGTGGATCGTTGAACGACCGCGGCGAGGAGCCGACGGGAATCCAGAGAATCCGGCGGCTCATCATCGGGCCGCCGCGCAACGTCAGCGACCCGCAGATCTTTCACCACGTCTCACTCGTCGCCTTCCTGGCCTGGGTCGGCCTCGGCGCGGACGGACTGTCCTCGTCGGCCTACGGTCCCGAAGAAGCGTACAAGGCCCTCGGGCCGCACGCCCACCTGTCGATCCTCCTGGTCGGCATGACGGCCCTGACCATCGCCGTCATCTCCATCGCCTATTCGAACCTCATCCAGCACTTTCCGGGCGGCGGCGGCGGATATCTCGTGGCCACCAAGCTCCTCGGCAACCGCGTCGGCGTGGTGTCGGGCTGCGCCCTGCTCGTCGACTACGTCCTCACCATCACCATCTCCGTAGCCAGCGGCTGCGATCAGCTCTGGTCGTTCCTTCCTGAAGGCTACCTCCGGTACAAGCTCCCCGCGGAGTTCCTCATCATCGCCATCCTCGTTGTGCTGAACCTGCGCGGCGTGCGCGAGTCGGTCAACATCCTCGCCCCGATCTTCGTCACGTTCGTCATCTCTCACACCATCGCCATCGTCTACGCCGTCGGCCTGCACTTCACCCGGTTGCCGTCCGTCTTCCATGACGCTCGGATCGACTTCAAGGGCTCCCTGCACACGATGGGCTTCCTCCCGCTGATGCTCGTCCTCCTCCGCGCCTACTCCCTCGGCGGCGGTACGTACACCGGCATCGAGGCGGTGTCGAACGGCGTGGTCATGCTGCGCGAGCCGCGCGTGCGGACGGGCAAGCGGACCATGGCCCTCATGGCCGCGTCGCTGGCGTTCATGGCCGGCGGGATCATGTTCGGCTACCTCCTCACCAGTTCCCATCCCGTGGCCGGGAAGACCATGAACTCCGTCATGCTCGAGAACCTTTTCGCCGGGTGGAAGATCGGGAGCCTGCCGATAGGCATGGCGTTCGTCATCCTCTGCCTCGTAGCCGAAGCGGCGCTGCTCTTCGTGGCCGCGCAGACCGGCTTCCTGGACGGACCGCGCGTGCTGGCCACGATGGCCGTCGACTCCTGGATGCCGCACCGCTTCAGCCAGCTCTCCGACCGGCTGGTGACGAAGAACGGCATCTACATGATGGGCCTGGCGGCCACGGCGGCGCTGATCTACACGCGCGGCGCGGTGGACACCCTGGTGGTCATGTACTCGATCAACGTCTTCATCACGTTCTCGCTGACCGAGCTGGGCATGTCCCGGCACTGGATCAAGGACCGGGCCAAAGAGCCGAAGTGGAAGAGCCAGTTGTCCATCCACGGCACCGGCCTGGTGATGTGCCTCAGCATCCTCACCATCACCGTCTTCGAGAAGTTTTCCGAGGGCGGGTGGATCACCGTCGTCATCACCACCATGCTCATCCTCCTCTGCTTCGCCATCCACCGGCACTACCAGAACGTGCGGCGCAGCCTGACCCGGATGGACGACATCCTCATGACCGTGCCCGGCACCGAAGCGGCGGCCGAGGTCACGCCGTCGACGCTCGACCCGAAACTGCCGGCCGCCGTGATCACCGTCTCCAGCTTCTCCGGCTTCGGCATCCACCAGATCCTCTCCATCCACAAAGCCTTCCCCGGCTACTTCAGGCAGTTCCTGTTCATCTCCGCGGCCGTCGTCGACTCGGGGAACTTCAAGGGAGCGGAAGAGATCGACCACCTCGAGACCCAGACCGAGGCCGGGCTGAAGCGGTACGTGGCCTGGGCGCAGAAGCAGGGACTGAAGGCGGACTACCGGATGGCGGTGGGCACCGAGGCCGTGGCCACGGTGGAAGCCCTCTGCATCCAGATCGCCGAGGAGTTTCCGAAGTCGATCTTCTTCATGGGCCGGCTCATCTTCCGTGAAGAGAAGTGGTACCACCGGTTGTTGCACAATGAGACGCCGCACGCCATCCAGCGGCGGCTGCAGTTCCAGGGGATTCAGGCGATGGTGCTGCCGATCCGCGTGCTGGACTGACGCGCGCCGGGCGCCACGCGTTGCGGCAGGAGCCGTGAAGGCTGAAGGCCCGCTCTCGCTGCGATCCTTCGCGACAGATACAAAGGATGAAGCATGAAGGAGGAAGGATGAAGCCGGGCGACAACCCCTCACCCCGGCTCCTCCGCGCTGGCCGCATCGAGACGATCCACAACACGCGAGATTGCGCGCTGCGGAGCCGACCCTCTCCCGGGAGAGGGTCGGCCACACACGCTCTCGCTGCTGCATCATTATTGCCTTCGAAACGCCCGAACCCACCCTCTCCCCACGGGAGAGGGTCGCCGCGGAGCGCCTCTCGCCGGGAACGATCCGTCGCGCAGCGTTCAGCGCAGCGGCGGGGTGAGGGGCATTCGGTAACGCTACGTCCCAACCGCTGCGATCGCGCGGCGCATGGAAGCCGCCGGTCCCGCAGCCTGGAAGGCGGCGCTACCCCGGACGCTTCGAGGTTCCGGTGCCCATGAACGCGAGGACCCTGAGCCGGGCCGGCGGCGCGTTGATCGCCATCGCCGCCGTGACGCTGCTGGCGCTGCGGCTGCACGCGAACGCCACGACGGTCGGTTTTGCCTACCTCGTCACGATCCTCGGCATCGTCATCGTCACGAACCTCACTACGGCCCTGGTCAGCTCCGTCGCGGCCACGGTGTGCTTCAACTACTACTTCCTCCCGCCGGTGCGGACGCTCACCATCCAGGACCCGTCGAACTGGGTGGCTCTGGCGGCGTTCTTCTGCACCTCGCTCATCGTCAGCCGGCTGGTCATGCAGGCGCGGGAGCAGGCGGAGGAGGCCGAGGCGCGGCGGGGCGAGATCGAGGCGCTGTACGCGCTGAGCATCGACCTCTTCACCGCCACCAACCGCGTCGGCGCGCTGGCCGAGGCCACGGGCAGAGCCCTGGCCAACGCCGGTGCCAACGGCGGCGGCATCGTCCTCTTCGGCAGTGGTAATTACGACCAGAGCATCGCCGCGTGGATCGGGCCGCCGCAGGAGCATCTCGACGACCTCGTCGCCGGCGTGGGGAGGCACCGGCGGACGCTCGAGCTCCCTGCGCCGTTCGGCCGCGACGTCTACCTGCCCCTCCTCATCGGCGGGCGCGTCATCGGCGTGTTCGTGGCGCGGGAGACGACGGCCACACTGCGCGGCCTGGAGTCGGCGGCCACCCTCGTGGCACTGGCCATCGAGCGGGAGCGCTTCGTCGCCGAGAGCGCCCACATGCAGGCCATGCGCGAGGGAGACGCCCTGAAGACCTCGCTGCTGCGGGCCGTGTCGCACGACTTCGTCACGCCGCTCACGGCCATCTCGCTGCAGATCGAACGGCTGCGCACCATCAGCGATGATCCGGCCGTGGCCGCCATCTCCGAGCAGGCGGAGCGGCTCAAGCGGCGCATCGAGAACCTCCTGGCTATGGCCCGGCTCGAGGCGCGCAGCGTCGTGCCGCGGCCGGAGCCGACGCCGGCGGCGGACCTCTTCCGCGCGGCGCGCGAGCACCTGCCGCTCATCGCCGAGGGGCGGCCCATCGAAGTGCGGGTCGCCGCGGACTGTCCCGACGTCTACGTCGATCCGTCATTGGCCCTGGAGATCCTGGTGAACCTCATCGAGAACGCGCACCAGGCCGCACCGCCCGGGACACCCATCGAGCTGGCCGCCTTCCGCCACCCGCTCGACGATGCAACGACAGGCGACCGGGTGCGGTTGGAGGTCGCTGACCGCGGCCCCGGCATTTCCGCCGCGCCGAGCGACACGCCGCGCCTGGGCCTCGGCCTGGAGATCGCGCGGAGTCTGGGCACGGCCAGCGGCGGCCAGGTGACCCTGGCCAACCGCACCGGGGGCGGGGCGGTAGCGCGCATCGACCTGCCCGCCGCGCAGTTGCCGGTAGGCGCCGAGGCAGAGGTGCCGGCGTGATCGCCCGCATCCTCATCGTCGACGACGACGAAGCCATCCGGGCCACGCTCCGCCAGCACCTGCAGGCCAACGGCTACGACGTCATCAGCGCCGGCGACGGCGTGGAGGCCATGGAGCGCTTCTCCGCCGTGCATCCCGATCTCGTGCTCACCGACCTGGCCATGCCGCGGGCCGACGGCTTCACCGTGATCCAGGGCATCCGCGCCGCCAGCGACACGCCGGTGCTCGTCCTCTCCGTCCGCGGCGGTGATGCCGACAAGGTCCGGGCCCTCGACCTCGGCGCCGACGACTTCGTGGTCAAACCGTTCTCGGCCGTCGAGCTGCTGGCCCGCGTCCGCGCCCAGCTCCGCCGCTCCGGCAACGCCCTGCACACCCTCTTCGAGTTCCCCGACCTCATCATCGACCTGGAGCGGCGGAAGGTGACCCAGGGAGGTCGCGACGTCCGCCTGACACCGACGGAGTTCGCCATCCTGGAGATCCTGGCCCGCCACGCCGGCCGCCCGGTGTCGTTCGACGAGCTGATCGCCGCGGTGTGGAAAGGCGCGCCGGCCACGTCCAACGACGCCGTGCGCGTGCACGTCGGCGCCCTGCGGCGCAAGCTCGAGCCCGACCCGTCCAGTCCCCGCTACATCGTCACCGAGCCGTGGATCGGATATCGCTTCATCGCCGAGCCCCTTACCTGAAACTGCGCGCGGTTTTGTGCGGTGGCCGCGCTGAGATTCACGCTCAACCCCGCGCTGTCGTGACTATGATGCGCATGTGAAAATCAGCGACGTCATCAGCGAAAGCGACGTGGTCCTCGGACTGCGCGCCTACAGCATCGCCAACGCCGCCTCCCAGCTCCTGCTCCGGACGCTGCCGCAGCACGGGCTGTCGCACGGGGAAGTGCAGCGCCTGGTGGAGAAGGTCGTGAACCGGGAGAAGGAGATGGCCACCACCTGCGGCGCCGGCGCCATCCCGCACGCGCGCGACGCAGCCGTGGACCGGTTCATAGCCGCCATCGGCGTGAACGCGAATGGAATCGTCGAAGGGCAGCGGCAGCCGCGCCTGATCGTGGCCTTCCTCTCCCCCGAGTCGCAGCGGAGCGAGCACCTGACCTTCCTGGCCTCGCTCTCGCGGCTCGTCTCGTCGGCGGAGAAGACGGACGCCATCGCCCGCGCCGCCGCACCCAAAGACGTCGTGGCGTTACTGCAGGGATAACCGGTCGGCGTCGTCTTCGTACGCGAAGAGGTTGCCGAAACGCGCCCAGCGCACCATCGTCTCGAACACGTCCTCGTAGTTCTCGCGCGGCAGAGCCAGGATGATCATCTCCCGCACCATGTCGCCGCTCACCTCTCCCTCCTCGCGCTGAAGCAGGGCGTGGACGTCCTGGAAGAGTCGCAGCTTGAGGAGCTTTTCGCGCCACATCTGCTTGCGGTCGTCCGGGTCCGCCTGCACGAAGCGCCGTCCGTCGGGCGTGAGGACGACGGCCTGCTTGGGCGTGTCGACGAAGCTCAGCATCTCCGCGGCCTTGGTGATGCTCATGATGTGGCCGAACTCGCGGTCGGTGTCGGCGGCGACGTCGAAGATGTCGTCCGCCCCTCCCTTCGAGTCGAGATACTCGAGCAGGCGCCCGACCTCGGAGGGGGACGTCTTCGGAAGCGACCACAGCGCGCGCCCGCCCGCGGGGACGGAGGCGGCAGGCGCGGGCGGCCTTTCCTGGCAGCGGCAG
>CAZYTO010000272.1:0-7689 GCA_964650405.1 uncultured Thermoanaerobaculia bacterium
TGCTGCGATTGCTCGTTTCGAACTGCACCGTGCGAGACGGAAGTCTCGACTTTGCAATGCGTTCGCCCTACAACCTCATCAAGCGAGCAGCAGAAACGGGCGATTGGCGGAGAGAGAGGGATTCGAACCCTCGGTAGAGCTTTAGGCCCTACGACGGTTTAGCAAACCGTTGGTTTAAGCCACTCACCCATCTCTCCGATCGGGACCTGGCTCGGTCCACGACAGAATGCCAAAACGGCGGGGGCAATTCCCGCGCAATCTACCACTGAACGAAGACGTCGGGAAGGCGCGTCCGGCGGTTCCGGCCGTCGAGGATCTCCACCTGGATGTCGGTCTGGCGCGGTACGCCCGGCGGCGGCTGGGGCAGCGAGAGGGTAAAGCCGCTCGGGTGGATGTGTGGGTACCAGGGATGGGCGGCGTCCACGTCGGTGCGTGGCGTGAACTGCGCGGGGATGCGGACCCGCCCGTCCGCCAGCAGGACGTCGACGCGCACCACGTCGTCGGGGGACAGGGCGAAGCCGGAGATGGTCTGCGGTCCGGCCGATTCGAGGCGGCCGAAGGTCGAGCTGTTGCGCGTCGGCGATCCCGAGAGCATGCGGTCGAGCTCCGCGTCGTGCGCCGCAGAGCCGTCGCCGAGGGCGAAGAGCCAGTCGCCACCCACGCCGTCGTCGAAGCGATGGAGGAAATGCAGGCGATTGGCGGCAAGGGCGTTCCGTAGCAACGTGTGCGTGGCCTCGGTGCCGTCACCGAGCCAGTCTTCATGGACGACGAGGTAGCGGCAGCCGGCGTGTTCGGCGTCATCGAGCGAGAGGGACGTGCGCAGGCGCCGGTGCAGCGGAGGTTCGAAGCCGGAAATGCCGTTCATGGTGGTGAGGTGATGCTCGGCCGCGTATCCGAGGTAGCGGTACTCCGCGTTCGTCTCGACGGGCAACTCCAGGATCGGACCTTGCGGAATGGCGGCGTAGACGGGTGGGAGGGTGGCTGGGGCGTGTTGCCAGCGCAGGAGGGGAAGGGTGTCGGCGAGCGAGAGCAGGATCACGACGGCCGTCACCCATCGGCGTTTCGGCAGCGCAGCCGTGCCGTATGCAGCGGTGCCAGCCAGCCCCGTGTACGTGATGATCGCCCAGCGTGCGGGCGTGCGAATGGCCTGGAACGGAGAGACGTGCTTGTAGAGGAAGTGGTGGAAGAACGCCTTGAGGCCGAACGAGCCGGCCACGCCGATGACGATCCAGGCCAGGCACATCCACCACTCGAGAGGAACGCGGGAGCTGCGAAGCCAGGCGCTGAGACGCGCACGAAAGCGGAACAGCAGGACGATGAGCAGGAGCGTAAACGGCACGTCCGCGCTCTCCATGCTGAGGATGCGATGGCCTTCGCCGCCGATCTCCATGCGCGGAATCACCGCGCCGAACCAGGAGAGGATGGCGAGGAGGATGGCCAGCGTGTTGAGGATTGGGTGGCGGGTTGCGGGGGCCGCGTTCCTCTGGGGATCCAGGTCTGGGTATCGGGTATCGGGTGTCGGGTCTCGATGCGTTGCGCTCATACCTGATGCCCGGTAACCGATTCCCGCGATCGTCAGCAACAGCACCATCATCCCTGGAAACAGTGCCCGTTCCGGCGAAGAGAGCTGGGGATCGACGGCCCAGCCGTAGAGGCGGCTGCGCGAGGCGGCGATGAGCCAGTCGTGCCACTCGACGGAGCTGAGCATCACTTCACCCGGGCCGCGGCGCATGTCGTAGAGCTTCGAGACGACGTGATATGGCCATAGCACGGGCAGCAGGGCCAGCCCGGCGGCGGCGAATGCAACGAGCAGCGTGAGCCAGGCGCGTCGCGGCTTCGTGTCCCCGAGGAGCAGGAAGAGCAGGAGCATCGTCAGGCCGGCGGCGGTCGTGCCGAAGAGCAGCCAGTGAATGTTTCCAAGGCCGTTGAGGACGAGACAGACCGCGACGGCCGCGGCGCGTTTGGGGGATGGTCCGCGCCACCACCAAACGAGGGCGGCAAGCAGCAACGGCAGCCAGGGACTCCAGACGATCTGCACCTGCGGAAGGTGATCGAAGCGAAAAGGGACGAAGGCGTAGAGGATGCCGGCGATGATGCCGGCGCCGAGGGAGGGCGTGGAGCGCGTCAGGGTTCGTCCGAGAACACTGGCGGCGTAGCCGGACGTGGCGAAGCCGAGGAGCATGGCCAGGTTATGGACGGCGAGGGCCGGCACGCCTGCCAGGCGAAAGGGCATGACGAACGCCGCGATGCCGAGCATGTTCTCGCTGAAGGCAAGCGGAAACTTCGCTGGATGGAAGAGCGGCGCCTGGAAGAGCGAGAAAGGGTGGTGGAAGAGACCCCGCGAGACCCAGTCGAGGATCCAGGTGTTGAGTAGCGGATCGCCGAGGTCGGAAGTGGCCGTGGTGATACGAATGGCGAGCGGCCACGTGTAAAGAACGGAGAGGGCGAGAAAGAGCGCGCCGAGCGCGAGCTCGCGGAGCGTGCGGGGCATGGCGACACACTCTAAATCAGATGGCGAAGGGCAGGAGGAGGAAGGGGCTCCGGTTCCTACACCGTAGCCCTGACGGCCGTTTTCAACTTGAGGATGAAGCGCTCTCCTGCCTTGACGGAGAAGTCGAACTTGCCGGTGGCCGCGGCCGCACCGATGCCGACGCCGGCGCCGGCGGCGGTACCTTTTGCCGTGGCGTTGCGGTCATGCCCGATGGCCTGGCCGATCAGGGCACCGGCGACCGCGCCGCCGACGATGTAGGTGGCGTTGTGCTTGGCGTGCGCCTTTCCTTCGCGGTACCAGCTCGAACTGTGGACTTCCGCCGTTTCGCCGCCGGCCAGCCGGATGGAATGCAGGGAGAAGCGAAGCTTTGCCGAGCCGCCGATGCGGCCCGATTCCTCGGCCTCGGTGATTTTCACCACGACGGGTGCACCGTTCCTGGCGACGGTCACGCCGTCGATGACGAGCGGCGCGGTCAGCTCGGCCGGGATGTGCTGGCCGGCTTTAGCGGTCTTCGTGTTGACCGTCTGCAGCAGTTTGAAGTGGACCGATGTTCCGGCGGGAACGGTCACTGTCCTCGCCGCCGCGGCGAACAGCAGCAGGGCGGCCAGGGAGAGCATTCGGGTGCGCATGGGGAAAATCCTCCTCGGGGTCATCGTACTTGCAATCATCGCGCGAGGAGTCGCCCATGGAGACCATCCGGTACCTGCCGTTCTCTTCCGCAACGACGAAGTAGGTGATGACGTCGTCTTCGTCGTCGTTGTCGCCATAGGTCCAGAGCTCGAATTGCAGCAGGCCGCCCGCACAGCGCGCCGCGTGATGGAACTCGCCCATCGGACTGTCCGGATCATTCTTCGCCAGCAGCCATTCCTCGATGAATTCGAGGGGCGAGGCGGCGATCGGTTCGATGCGCTCCAGGCGATTGCCTGCCGTGATGCGGTAATGGCGGTGATAGTCGCGCATGACCCGCGCAGGGTCGATGCTCGAGCCGACATAGTTGAGCGAGAACGTGTCGGGCGTGACGGTCATGTCGACCTCGTCCTGGACGTAAATGACTTCTGTGCCGGTGGCGACGGTCTCCGGATCGGACCAGCCGCGATTGATGCGGAAGAGGTTCCAGCTTAACGAATGCCAGTTCGAGGAGCACCACGGAGGGAGGTCCGCGGTGGCGACGAGGCGGGAGCCATGTTCGTCGGGAGGCGAAACGCGGAATTCGAACGAGCCGGCCCCCCCGGAGACCTCCTCGTAATCGTTCTTCTGTTGATCGAGGACGAGGTGCCAGCCGTCGGCGTCATGACGGAAGAGGAAGAGCGACGCATCGTCGCCGCAGGGAATGAGCAGGTCGGTAACGACGGCCACGAGATCCGTTCCGGGGCTGGTGACCTTCGGCTCGGCGAGTCTTCCGTACTGGCTCTCGCAGGCGTCGAGGGCGCCGGCGTCGTGCAGGGCGGTGGTCATCACCAACTGGACGTTGGCCGCGGCAAGACTTGCGTCCGCGGGCTGATCGTGCATCGCAACGACGGCCAGGTCGCGGAGCTCGGCCTTGGCGCCGGCCATGAGGAGGCGCGCGACCGGCGGCACGTCCGTGGCGAACGGCTCCTCGGGGACCTGGATGCCCCGCAAAGCGCCGAGGGTCGAAGCGATGGAGAGGGCGGTGGTGAGGGCGATGCTCTTCATGGCGCTCCCCCTTCGCCGGGTCCGGAACATCCCGGCCAAGTCTGTCAGCGCATCGTCAAGCTTGAAGATGGCGACATTGTGGCAACCGGGCGAAATTGTGCGCAGGGCGCGGCAGCCCAGCCGTTACACTCGCGCGACATGAAAACGTGGACCGCCGCGCTTGCAATGCTGATGGCGTTTTCGGCCGCCGAGGCGGCGGAGAGCCCGATCGACCGCGCCGCCCTGGCGGCAAAGGTACGAGGGGAGTTGCTCTACTCCTGGCACGCCTACGAGCAGTATGCGTGGGGCCACGACGAGCTGAAACCGCTCTCGAAGCAGCCGCGCGACTGGTACGGCGAGCCGCTCCTGATGACACCCGTCGACTCGCTGGACACGCTCATCCTCCTGGGCTGCCGGGAAGAGGCCGAGAAGGCGCACGCGCTGATCGTCGAACGGCTCTCGTTCGACAAGGACGCCAACGTCAAGGTCTTCGAGATCACCATCCGCCTCCTCGGCGGGCTCCTCTCCGGCTACCAGCTCACGGGCGATCCCCGCCTGCTGAAACTCGCCGATGATCTCGGCACACGCCTCCTGCCGGCCTTCGACTCGCCTACGGGCATGCCGTACATGTTCGTGAACCTCCGGACGGGCAAGACGTCGGGCGCGCGGTCCAACCCGGCGGAGATCGGGACGCTGCTGCTCGAATTCGGCACGCTCAGCAAGCTGACGCACAAACCGGTGTATTACGACAAGGCCAAGCGCGCCCTCGTGGAGCTCTACAAGCGGCGCTCGAAGATCGGACTGGTGGGGCAGGAGATCGACGTGGAGAGCGGCGCCTGGACGGACAAGGCCAGCCACGTCGGGGGAGCGATCGACTCGTATTACGAATACCTCCTCAAGTGCTCCCGGCTCTTCGGCGACAAAGATTGCGCGGCCATGTGGAGCGCGAGCATTCGCGCCCTGAACGAGCACGTCGCCGAGGAGACAAAAACGGGGCTCTGGTACGGCGAAGTGGACATGGACAGCGGCGCGTTCACCCACCATGAGTTCGGGGCGCTGCAGGCATTCTTTCCCGCGGTGCTGGCGATGAGCGGCGATCTGAACCGGGCCCGGAAGCTCGAAGACGCGAGCTTCCGCATGTGGACGCTGAAGGGCATCGAGCCGGAGGCGCTCGACTATGACGCCATGGCGGTGAAGGACGCCCGCTATCCGCTGCGGCCGGAGATCATCGAATCGGCGTACTACCTGCGCCACTACACGAAGAAGGCCGTCTACCTCCGGATGGGGACGACGTTCTTCGACGCCCTGATGAAGAACTGCCGCACGGATGCGGGTTATACGAACCTCGAGAGCGTCGAGACGATGAAGCAGGGCGATCTGATGCCGAGCTACTTCTTCGCCGAGACGCTCAAGTATCTCTATCTCCTCTTCGTGCCCAAGCCGCCGCTGGATTTCGAGAAGATGGTCTTCAACACGGAAGCGCACCCGCTGCGGCGGACGTGGTGACATGCTGACGCATCGAGTCGATGGAGACGGGTCTCCGCTCGTCCTGCTCAACGGCGGCCTCATGTCGATCGGGGCCTGGCAGCCCTACCTCGAGCCGCTGACGGCACGATACCGGGTCGTCCGCTGCGACCTCCGCGGCCAGCTTCTGACGCCCGGGCCGTTCGCCCGCTCGTTCGACGAGCATGCGCAGGACGTCGCAGAGCTCCTCGATGAACTGCAGATCGAGCGGGCCCACGTCCTGGGCGTCTCGTACGGCGGCGAGGTGGCGATGGCCCTGGCGGCGCTGTATCCCGAACGGCTGGAGCGGCTGACCGTGGTCACGGCCACGGATTACACGGCGGACTGGATGCGCCGCGATGCCGGGGAGGGGCGCGAGCTGGCCGAGCGCGCCGCACGCGGGGAGGGCACCGGCGACGAGCTGTTCCGGCGCGTCGCGGCGTCGACCTGGAGCGAAGCATGGCTGGCCAAGCAGCCGCCCGATTTCATCGAGCAGCGCGCCCGCCTGGTCGGCGCCCTCCCGGCGCCGTATTTCGAAGGGCTGGCCGCGCTTCTGGGCTTGCTCGAAACGCTCGACCTGCGGCCCCTGCTGCCGAAGATCGCCGCACCGACGTTCGTCCTGGCCGGGGCCCACGATCGGGTCTTCCCGCTCCAGCACCTGCGCGGCATCGCCGCGGCGATTCCGGAGGCGCGGCTGGAGATCGTTCCGGATACGGGGCACGGCCTGTTGATGGAGCGCGCCGACCGCGTGCTGGCGGCATTGCTGTCGTGATCGTGACGTCCGGGGCGGCTTTGCACTTAAGGTCGCATCGGTCTCGAGCAAGGCTGAAAGGCTGGAAGGCTGGAAGGAAACCCGCGCTGCCTCTGGCCCTTTCAGCCTTTCAGCCTTCCAGCCTTTTGTGATCAGGCTCTAACCCGACTTTAGGTGCAAAGCCGTCCGGGCCTCTTCGTTGACGGTCTGCTCTCAAGCAGGATCAGACGGCCGTCGTCTCCCCGCTGCCGAGGTCGAGATGGCGGGCCTGGTTACGCCCGGCGTGCTTGGCGTCATAGAGCAGGCGATCGACAGTCCCGAGGACTGACGGCACGTCGTCTCCTGCCAGCGACGGCACGAGCGTCACGGAGCCGATGCTGATGGTGACGAACGCAGCGGCGTCGGAGGCGGAGTGCGGGAGCCGGAGGTCGCGGACGGCGTTCAGGGCGCTCAGCAGGAGCACCCGCATGGCCGGGCCGTCGGTCTCCGGAATGACGATGCCGAACTCCTCGCCGCCGTAGCGTGCCACGAGGTCGGACGGCCTGCGGACCGTGGCCCGCAGGGCCTGGGCCACGGCGCGGAGGCATTCGTCGCCACAGGCATGGCCGTACGTGTCATTCAGCCGTTTGAAGACGTCGATGTCCGCCAGGCCGATCGACAAGGGCGCGTGACTGCGCACGGCGCGCTTCCACTCCAGTTCGAGCGCTTCGTCGAACCGGCGCCGGTTGGCGACTCCGGTGACGGCGTCGATCATGGCCAGCGATTCGAGCAGGTCGCGCGCGTGCTTGAGATCGAGGTGGGTCCGCACGCGGGCGCGGACGATCGGTGCGCGAATGGGTTTGGTGATGTAGTCGACGCCTCCGACGCTGAAGCCTGTGGTCTCATCCTGCATCTCTTCGAGCGAGGTCACAAAGATGACGGGGATGCGGCTCGTCCGGGCATCCGCTTTGAGGCGCCGGCAGACGTCGAAGCCGTCGATGTCGGGCAGGACGACGTCCAGCAGGATGAGGTCGACGTCGCCGGCCGCGGCCGCGGCGAGCGCCGCCGCTCCGTCAGGGGCAGACGCGACGTCGCATTCCGCGCGAAGGGCGGCCGCCAGGATGCGGACGTTCGCCGGCTGGTCGTCGACGATGAGGACCCGTGCGATGGCACACCTCCGGCGAAAGTCTAGATCATCGAACAGCTCGCGCAATAACGCCCGAGGCCGGTAGAATCCTGCCATGCGTATCAAATCGATCGTCCTTCGCACGGCCGTCGTCTGTCTGCTCGCCGCGGCGAGCACGTTCGCTCA
>CAZYTO010000273.1:0-7684 GCA_964650405.1 uncultured Thermoanaerobaculia bacterium
CACAAGCGGTGGACCGGCGAGCTGGGCGACGTGGAAGTGCACTCCGGTCCCATCGAGATCGGCGGCCGCACGGTGCTCTACTCCATCATCCACGACATCACGGAGCGCAAGCGCGCCGAACAGGCCCTGCTGCAGTCGGAGGAGAAGTACCGCAACATCTTCAACTACGCCTCGGTGGGGATCTACCAGTCCACGCCGGACGGCCGGCTGATCACGGCCAATACGACGCTGGCCCGCATGCTCGGCTACGACTCGGTGGAGGAGCTGCTGGAGCGGAACATCGCCCAGGACATCTACGCCGACCCGAAGGAGCGGGAGAAGCTGATCCAGCGCTTCGAGCCGCTCGGCTACGCCTCGGAACTGGAGCTCCAGTGGCGCCGCAAGGACCGGTCCACGATCTGGGTGCAGCTCAATGCCCACGCCGTGACCGGGCCGCAGGGAACGGTCTATTTCGAGGGGTTCGTCTACGACATCACGCAGCGCAAGGCGGCGGAGGGAAAGCTGGCCTCGGTCAATACGCAGCGCAAGGCCGTGCTCGACGCGGCCACGCGCGTGTCGATCATCGCCACCGATCCGCGCGGCACGATCACCATGTTCAACTCCGGCGCGGAGCGGATGCTCGGCTACCCGGCGGCAGGGATGATCACCGCCCACTCCATCGTCGAGCTGCACCGCGACGAGGAGCTCGAAGCCCACGCCGGGCGCCTGGCCGTCGAGCTGGGCGAGCACCTCTCCGGCTTCGACGTCCTGGTGCGCCGGGCCGTGCGGGAAGGACTGGAAGAGCGCGAGTGGACCTACGTCCGCAGCGACGGCTGGCCGATCACGGTCCTGCTCTCCATCACCGCCATCCGCGGTGAGGACGGAACGCTGACCGGCTTCCTCCACGTGGCCAACGACGTGACGGAGCGGAAGGCGGCGGAGGAGATGCTGCGCAAGCAGGCCGCGTCCATCGCCGCGTCGATGGACGGCATCGGCATCCTCGACGAGCGGTTCGAGTTCACCTACCTGAACGACGCGCTGGCCCGCCTGTA
Organism: uncultured Thermoanaerobaculia bacterium; assembly: GCA_964650405.1. GTDB lineage: Bacteria > Acidobacteriota > Thermoanaerobaculia > Gp7-AA8 > Gp7-AA8 > CAZYTO01. The sequence continues at coordinate 1,032 of CAZYTO010000273.1, forward strand.
CGGCTTCAAGCCGGAGTCCCTCCTGGGACGGCCGCTGGGAGAGCTGTACGACGGGGAGGAGCGGGAGCGCTTCCAGCGCATGATCCTGCCGACGGTGGCCGAGCGCGGAAGCTGGCGCGGTGAAGCCACCGGCCTGCGCCAGGACGGCACGCTCTTTCCGCAGGAGATCTCCTTCACCGCCATCGACGGCGGCGGGATGGTCTGCGTGGTGCGCGACATCACCGAGCGGACGTATGCCGAGGAACAGATCAAGCACCTCGCCTACCACGACGCCCTGACGGGCCTGCCGAACCGGCTCCTCTTCAAGGACCGCCTGACCGTGGCCCTCTCTCACGCCCAGCGCGACCACACCCGCCTGGCCGTGCTCTTCCTCGACCTCGATCGCTTCAAGGTGATCAATGATTCCCTCGGCCACAACATCGGCGATCAGCTCCTGCAGGCCGTGGCCGCGCGCGTGCAGGCCTGCGTGCGGGAGTCGGACACGGTGGCCCGCCTCGGCGGCGACGAGTTCACCCTGCTGCTCCAGGCCCTGCAGCGTTCGGAAGATGCCGCGCCGGTGGCTCAGAAGATCCTGGAAGCCGTCCGCTACCCGTTCCACCTCGAGGGGCGCGAGTTCTTCATCACCACCTCCATCGGCATCAGCCTCTATCCGGAGGACGGCCTCGACGCCGAGACGCTGATCAAGAACGCCGATACGGCCATGTACCAGGCCAAGGAGCAGGGCCGCGACAACTACCAGCTCTTCAACGCCTACATCAACGCCAAGGCCCTGCAGCGCATCGCCCTCGAGCACGGCCTGCGCCGCTCGCTGGCCAACCGCGAGCTGGCCGTGCACTACCAGCCCATCTTCGACTTCCGCTCCGGGCGCATCAGTGGCATGGAAGCGCTGCTGCGTTGGAAGCATCCCGAGATGGGCAACATCCCGCCCGGCACGTTCATCCCCATCGCCGAGGCCATCGGGGTGATGAGCCCCATCGGGGCGTGGGCCTTGCGCGAGGCGTGCGCCCAGGCCACGGCCTGGCACGCTGTAGGCTTCCGCAACCTGGCCCTGGCCGTGAACCTCTCGGTGACGCAGCTCCAGGCGCCCGATCTCGTGGCCCGGGTGAAGGAAGTGCTGGAAGAGACGGGCCTGCCGCCGCGGCTGCTGGAGCTGGAGATCACCGAGTCGAGCGCCATGCAGAGCCCGGAGCAGAGCATCCGCACGCTCTACGACCTCAAGAAACTCGGCATCCGCATCTCCCTCGACGACTTCGGCACGGGCCACTCATCGCTGGCCTACCTGAAGCGCTTCCCCATCGACACACTGAAGATCGACCAGAGCTTCGTGCGCGACATCACCAGCGACCCCGACACCGCCGCCATCGTCACGGCCATCATCGCCATGGCCCATTCGCTGCGCCTGAAGGTGATTGCCGAAGGAGTGGAGTTCACCGAACAGGCCGCCTTCCTCAAGCGCTACGCCTGCGACCAGATGCAGGGCTTCCTCATCCGCCCGCCGGTGCCGGCCGGAGAGTTCGCGGAGCTGATGGCGCAAGCGGAAGTGGGAGGGTAGAGAGAGGCAGAGCGGCGGTTAGAGTGGTTAGGGAACGGCTCTCCTAACCACTCGTTACTAACCACTAACTAACCACTCTTCGCTGACCACTTCAGTGCGCCACCGCGTGCCTCCGTGCGGGCGACGAGAACGGATACGTGAACGTGGCGGTGTAGCTGCCGGTGGCGCCGACAGTGCCATTGGCGGCGAAGCGGATGTATTCGCGGCGGGCGGCGGAGATGCTGAACGACAGGTCGGCGGTCTGGCCGGCATTGATGTTCACGGTGTTCGACGTGGCGTTGCCCGAGGCGTCGAACTCGGTCACGGTCAGGGGCGTGTCGGTGGCCGTGACGTGCACGCGTACGGTCCCGGCGAGGTTGGGGAAGAAGCGGAAGAAGTCGACGTCGCTCGACGAGCAGATCTTCGCCGAGAGCGTCGTACCGCTGACGATGTCGCCGTAGGCGGTACCGGTCGTGTCATTCGGCTCGTACGCGTCCGTGCAGGGAGCGGCCGGCGTCCCGAGCGTCGCGTTGGCCACGAGCACGAAGTCCTGTGTCGATTTCACCGTGTCGCCGATGATGTTGGCGAAGACGACCACCTGGTAGGCCCCGGCGGCGGGCGTGCTGATCTCCACTTCCTCCGTATTGTCGAGGGTGTTCACGCCGTGCGTGGCATTCGCGGAGGGATTGCTCTTGTCGAGGACGTACGGGAGCACGGTGGTGCTGCCCGGTGCGATGACCTTGACGTCGAGGTCGTTGACCAGCGTCTTGCCGTCGGCCAGCGCATCGGCGGCCAGGCCGACCACTTCCGGATCGGCCCAGCCGAGGACCACGCGCAGCTTGGACAGGCCGCTCGGAACCGTCAGCGGGAAGGAGAGCGATTGCTTCGCGGCCAGCGTCCCCTTGCGGATCCGGTTGCCCTGGTTCGCATCGGCGATGATCAGGTCGGCTGACGCCTTCGCATCGGCCAGACCGAAGCCGAACGTGAAATCCGGCCCGGGATTGCCCAGGTCATCGGCCCCGGCGATCAGCACCGTCTTGAGCTGCTGCGGCGTGGGGCTCGCTCCGAACGTCTTGCGCCACTGCTCGGTGAGCAGGCCGGCGATTCCCGTGACCACGGGCGACGCCATCGACGTCCCGTCCTTGTAGCCGTAGCAGATCGAGTTGGCGTTGACGGGGTTCGTATTGCAGCCCGTGCCGCCGGGGACGGTCGAGTACTGGTGGACCCCTTTGGCCACGAGATCGGGCTTCAAACGGCCGTCCTGGGCCGGCCCGCGGGAGCTGAACAACCCGATGTTGAGCGACTGGTCGACGGCGCCGACGGAGATGACGTTCTTGCCGGACGCGGTGAGCCCGATGGTGAAGAACGGACCGTAAGACGGATGCTGCTGCGACGTCTTCTCGCAGTGCGGCTCGCCCGTCACCGTGCTGGTTCCGGCCGTGCACAGCGGCGACGGACAATCCGTGCCCGAGTTGTCCTTGCTATAGCAGAAAGTCTCGGCCGTCAGCGTGCTGCCGTCGTTGGGATCGATGTGGTAGTGCGGCGAGTAGTTGGCCGTGTCGAGACCGGGAGTGCCGTTGAGGGCGTCGTTGCCGGCCGAGTGCACGTAGAGGGTCGAGGAGGTGCGGGCGATCTTGTCGAAGGGCGCGAGGAACCCGCCGTCGTACCCGCCGAGGCACTCGGCGCAGGTGAACCAGGTCGGCAGGGTGCCGCCTCCGCAATTGCCTGCCGGCTGCCAGCCGATGCAGAACCCCCAGGAGTTGTTGTCCGAGACGCTGCCGGTGCCCGGGACCGCGTTGCCCTTGTCCGTGAGCAGTTGGTCGGGATCCTCGGTGGCGTCGAACGCATAGAGCGATGCCGCAGGGGCCATGCCCTTGGCCGAGGCGTTGATCCCCGCGGCGATGATCGTCCCGGCGGTGTGCGTGCCATGGGAATCGGCGGTCGTGCCGGCGACGGGGTATTTCGAGATGTAGCGTCCGCCGAACTCGATGTGGGCGAACTGGGGCTGGGGACCGACGCCGTTGCTACCCGCGGGACCGAGCTCCCAGATCGACATGGTCACGCCGTTGCCGCCGAGGCCGTAGGGCGCGCTGAAGAGCGGCGTGACGTTCGAGACCGTGGCGGCGATGGCGTTTTCCCCGGTCAGCTTGCGGGGAAGGGCCTCGATGAGCAGGACGCGCTCATCGCGCGCCAGCGTGGTCAGCGACGACGCCGGAACGCGGACGGTGAGCAGCGGCAGGTCGGGGAAGCCGAGGACGAACGGCGAGTTGAGCTGGCCGCCCGCGGCGGCGACGGCCGCGCGGGCATCCTTGAACGAGACGCCGTCGTGGAAGCGGACCGTGAGACGGATCAGGCTGCCGGGAGAGTGCGCCGCGACTTCGTACGCGGAGCGGTAGATCTTCTGTTCGGCCGTGAAGGGCACGAGCCGGGCCACGGTCGGGGCGGACTCGACCGCCGCGCCGTCTCCCCGAAGGACCACGAGGTAGCGGCCGCCGGTGAGACTGTGCTCGAAGGTGGCACCGAGGGCGCGCAACGCGTCCTGCTCGTCCGCGGTCAGCGGATGCGCAGGCGTGAGCACGTAGCGGAGCAGCCGCTCCTCGCGCCGTCCGGGCTGGTTCTTCGGGTTTTCATCGGCCAGGACAACGGTTGCAAAGCCCAGGGAAAGCACGACAGCAACGAGAGATAGACGTCTCATTAAGTCTCCGAAGATTGGTGCCCGAGGTCGGACTCGAACCGACACGGGGCGAACGCCCCGGCAGATTTTGAGTCTGCTGCGTCTGCCATTTCGCCACTCGGGCTTGAAAGAGTTCGCGAGTATAACCGGGGATGACGCCCGATCCATGCCAGATGTACGACGGTCGCGGGCCGTTCGTCGTAACAAACGATTGACGATCAGCGGCCGGCGAGCAACGATTCCTGCCACCGCTTCGCGCAGCCGTGGAGCTCGTCATCGGTCAGCACGCGGTTGGTGGACTTCGCCAGGGCGAACAGCTCTTTCGCCAGCGATTCCTCCTGCGGGTAGCCGTGCTGCGCCAGCCAGTAGATGACGTTGGAGAGGCCGCACATGGGACCGACTTCGATGACTTGTTCCAGGCCGAACATCCCGGCCGGGACGCCGCTGTACACGCGGTCGGCCAGGTCCTCGTTCCCCTTCTTCTTGGCCTTGATGATGGCCGCGGCGTGCACGCCCGTGCCGGTGCGGAAGGCATCGCGCCCGAAGACGGGATAGTTGTCCGCCAGGGGGATGCGCACGGCGCCGGCCACGAAACGGACGTACTCGCCGAGCCGGGTGAGGTCGTTTCCGATCCAGCCCATGAGCCGGAGGTTGACCATGAGGAGGTCGATGGGCGTATTGCCGACCCGCTCGCCGATCCCCCCGGCCGAGCCATGCACGCGATCCGCGCCCGCTTCCAGGGCGGCGACGGAGTTGATCACGCCCAGCCCGCGGTCGCTGTCCCCGTGCCCGTCCACCCTCACCTCGGGATTGAGGCGGGCGCCCAGGGCCCCCACGAAGCGGATCAGGTTGCGCGTGCCCCACGGCGTGGCATGTCCCACCGTGTCGCACACGCAGATGCGCTTCGCGCCGGCGTCGATGGCCGCGGTGTAGAGCTTCTCCACGTCTTCGGGCTTGGCCCGCGTGGTGTCCTCGGTGACGTACATGACCGGGATGCCGTTGTCTGTGCCGAACTTCACGGCCTTGGCCGACTGGGTGATGATCCAGTCGATGTCCCACTCCTCGGCGAATTGCCGGATGGGGGACGAGCCGATGAAGAGGTCGGCCTCGATGGGAATGCCGACGCGCTGGGAGATCTCGATGATGGGCCGCACGTCGTTCTCGTGCGTGCGCCCGGCCGCGCTCGGATAGACCGACAGCCGGTTGTCGACGATCTCCCGGGCCAGGCGCTCAACGGTGCGGACGACATGCGGCCCGGCGCCGGGCAGCCCGATGTCGGCGTTGTCCACGCCCACGGCGTGCATGAAGTGCAGGATCCGGATCTTCTCGTCGATGGACGGATCGGTTACGGACGGCGACTGCAGTCCGTCCCGAAGGGTCTCGTCGTCGAACTCGACCTTGCGCGAGGAGGGCCGCGCGGGCTTCTCCCCGGCCACGTTCCAGTCGTAGATCAGATCCTCGAGGTCTTCGCTCATCAGGCCCCTGCCCGCAACAGGCCGAAGTCTACGCGAAGTCCCCACGAAGGGCGGCGGGACGATCAGCGCTCGCCGGGGACGGCGGCTGGAAGCCGCCGGGCCATCCGCCTGGAAGGCGGCGCTCCGTCAGGCGTTCCGGGATGGGTCGTACAGCGGCACCGCGGCGAAGAAGGTCGCTCCGCCGCGGGGCTCATTCTGGAACCAGAGGCGTCCGTGCAGCGCCTCGGTCAGGTCCCTGGCGATGGCCAGACCGTAGCCGGTCGACGTTTCGCCGCCGGTGGGGCGTGCCGAGAGCTTCCCTCCGCGGGTGAAGATGCGGGACTCGTCGTCCGCGCTGATGCCGGGGCCGGAATCGGTGATCGAGACAATCCCCTCGCCCGCCGACGCAGAGACGCGAACGGTGATCGCCCCGCCCACACGCGAGTACTTCACAGCATTCGAGAGGAGGTTGTCGACCACTGCGCCGAGGGCAATGCGGTCGGTGTAGACGACGACGGGGGCGGGAGGAAAATCGCGTTCGAGGGTGATCTGCTTCGCCGCCGCCCGAGGCTCGTACTCATCGCAAGCGGCCTTGGCCGCGGCCAGGTCCACCGGCAGAAAGATCAGCTTGGGCTCTTCGTCTCCCCCGGGGACGACGAGCTGCCGCACCATATCTTTCATGAGGGAAGTGGCGTGAGCGAGTGCATTCATCCGTTCCGTGGCCAGGGGATCCGCGCACGTGTCCAGGGCCGGGCGCAACACATGACCGATCGTCGACACGACCATCAGGTAGTTGTTCAGCGCATGCGCGGCATAAGTGAGCCGGTCGGCGCTGATGGCAGGCAGCTCCGCCAGCCGCGTCAGGGCCGCGTCGAGCTCAGACTGGGCGTGGGCAATCGCCGCAGCCGCATCCGTCTTGGGATTCACCGTGCGGAATGATACCCGTTCGCCGGCGCGCCGCGGCGCGTGGAGCGCCGGGATCACGTGGAGACGC
>CAZYTO010000274.1:0-7678 GCA_964650405.1 uncultured Thermoanaerobaculia bacterium
CCCCACATCCATTTCAGGGCCGACGGAAAGGCCTATGTCTATAGCTACACGCGCCTGCTGTCCGAGCTGTATCTGGTCAAAGGACTCCAGTAAGACGAAGGCTGAAAGGCTGAAAGGCTGGAAGACTGAAAGGAACTACAGGGCAGCCGCCTCATCCTTTCAGCCTTCCAGCCTTTCAGCCTTGATTCACCCTTCCTCTTCCCATTTCCGGCGAACCTCGGCGAGAAACTGCGCGCGCTTCGAGCGCATCCGGCGCAGCATGGCCGGAGGAGCGCCGCCCGTCGCTTCGTACTGTGCGCCCCACAGCACCAGTTCGATGAGGATCGGAGCGAGGTCGATCCCCTTCCGGGTCAGGCGATAGACCACCTTACGCCGGTCCTCGGCATCGCGGCTGGTGGTAATGATCCCGGCCGCTTCGAGCCGTTGCAGGCGCTCGGCCAGGATGTTCGTGGCGATGCCTTCCTCCGACGACAGCAGCTCCTTGTACGTGCGGAAGCCGCGCAGCATGAGGTCGCGGATGATCAGCAGCGACCAGCGGTCACCCACGATCTCCAGCGAAGCGCTGATGGGACACGACGAGCGCCGCTGCGGCTTCTGCTTCGCCGGCATGGCCGCAAACGTAACAGAATCGACTTGCAATCAGCAAGCGATCCATGATTGACTGCTTGCAATTCGCAAGTGACTTGAAGGAGGCATCATGAGCAACTACGGACCCCAGCAGTTGGCAGCCGCCATTCGCACCGTGCGCAAGAACACCATCCTCGTGGCCGAGGACATTCCGGAGGAGAGCTACGGCTACCGGGTCACGGCCGAGGGCCGCTCCGTGGCCGAGACGCTCCTGCACATCGCATCCGTCGCGCAGATCGACTACTTCGTCCATGGAACGTCCGGCGGCGAGCGGCTCTCGAAGATCGAAGACTTCGGCATCTTCCCCAAGCTCCTCCAGGACATGCCCATCAACGAGAAGCTGCCGTACTCGAAAGCCCAGATCGTCAACCTCCTCCGCACGGAGGGCGAGAAGTTTGCGGACTGGGTGGAGCGCATGCCGCAGTCGCAGGCCGACGAGCTGGTGGGCATGCCCGGCGGCGCCCCTTCCAAGAGCCGCTTCGAGATGCTGCACGGCTCGAAGGAGCACGAGATGCACCACCGCGCCCAGCTCATGGTCATCGAGCGCCTCCTCGGCATCGTCCCGCACATCACCCGCAACCGCCGGCCGGCCGCCGCGCAGGCATCGGCCCCGGCCTCGGCAAACTGAACGGACGACGGACAATCCCTGTCCGTCAACGAAACGGCCGGCGCGAATGCCTTTGCGCCGGCCGCGTCTTTCTTCGAGCGCCGTTTCGCGTCAGTACCGGTGATGGCGGTGATGCATCCAGTGGTGGCGATGGTCCTGCTGCCGGAGGTACTGCACGCCGTTGCCGATGGCGCCGCCGGCCACCGCGCCTACCGGGCCGCCCACCACTGCGCCGGCGGCGGCGCCGATGGCCGTGCCCTTCGTCCGGCTTCTGTGCTTCGACCAGTCATTACCGAACGCCGTCGCGGCCGGCAGGAGCAGCACGGCCGTCATCACGGCTGCCTGGATTCGCTTGTTCAGGAGAGATCTCATGTTCACCTCCGCCCTTGATGACTGCGAACCGTGTACCAATCGACAGCGACCGTAACCGGCTGATTCTGAGGATGTTGTCATGCAGACGGAAGCGTTTCCCGCTCTTGCCGCATGTCGCCGTCGAGGCCGGTCCGGCGACTTCGGCTGGGAAAAACGGAGATGTGACCCCTCTCACCCGACAGCCCCATCTACCCGGCGTAACATGGGGTATCCATTCCCGCTCGATCGTCACTCCGTGGTCAGAGGGAGATCTGTTTCCATGCGCAACGCTGCAGCACTTCTCGTCCAGCTCGCATTCACAGCCACCCTGTTCGCTCAGAGTCTGCCGCCCGTCTTTCGCCCCGACGGCTACCGATACCATGCGCCGGTACAGTCCACGGTCAATGCCCTCGCCCTGCGGACGCCGGACGTGACCCTGGACGAGCCGGTCCGCCAGACCACGGGCGGCATTCGTGCCCAGAACGGGATCGTGCGGGCGCTCGATTACGCCTGGCCCGGCCACACCAATCGCATCGCCGCCACCGGCGCGGCCACGGCGGTCTTCCGGTCGGCCGGCGCGGACCAGGTCCGGCTTCATCTCACCCAACTGCAGCTCCACGCCGGCGCCGAGCTCACGGTCAGCGGTGCCGACGGAATGGCCCTCGCCGTCGACACGGAATTCCGCATGCCCGACGGCAGCATCTGGACTCCCAGCGTGGCCGGAGACACCGTCGTCCTCACCTTCCCTGCCGCTTCCATACTCACCGTGGCCGACATCGCGCACATCTTCCGCATGAAGTCCGACTCGACCGCCTGCTTCGTCGACGTCACCTGCACGTCGTTTCCCGACAAGTCAACGCTGTCGGCCGCCGTCGCGCAATTGCAGTTCGTGAACGGCAGCTCGACCTACGTCTGCACAGGCGGCTTGATCAACAGCACCAGCCCCGACCGTCTGCTGCTGACGGCGAACCACTGCATCTCCACGCAGGCCGAGGCTGCGTCGCTCCAGGCGACGTTCGACCTCACCTCAGCGAGTTGCGGAAACACGGCCACGCCGAACAAGAAGGTCGTCAACGGCGCGTCGCTCCTCGTCGCCTCGGCCACGACCGACGTCTCCCTGCTGCGGCTCAACTCCCTCCCGCCGAACCGCTACCTCATGGGCTGGACCACCACCCGGCCCGCCAACGGCACGACGCTCTATCGCATCTCTCATCCGTACGACGACACGCTCGGTCTGTTCTCCCAGGTTTTTTCGACGACCAGCGTCAACGAGCAGGTCGGTGCCTGCGGCGGGGCCCCACGGCCGAACTTTCTCTATTCGGTCCATGACACCGGCGGAATCGAGGGAGGCAGCTCCGGCTCCGTCGACATCATCCAGGGCGGATACATCGTCGCCCAGCTCTACGGCCTGTGCGGCCCGGGCACGCTGGATGGATGCAGCTCCACCTCCAACATCGTCGAAGGCTCCCTCGGCCAGTCCTTCCCGATCCTGCAGCCGTACCTGCAACCTTCCGGCGGGCAGCAGTGCGCCACCTGCACGCCCGACGCCACGACGGCCTGCGCCCTCGGCGGCCGGTTCAAGGTCACGATCTCGTGGATCGACAGCGGCGCTCACCTCAACGGCAGCGGCACTATCATCCACTACGCCGACAACGTACCCAAGACCGATTCGCAGTTCGGCACGGTCAGCGAGAGCATCTTCTTCTCGTTCTACTCGTTCGCCGCGACCGACGTGGAAGCGCTCGTCCGGATGATCAACGGCCACGGCATCAACGACAAGTTCTGGGTCTTCGCCACCGGCTTCACCGGCGCGCAATACAGCGTCACCATCCAGGACACGAAGACCTGCGCCGTCTGGCAACACACCGTCAACGGAGGTGCGACCGACGTGGTGAAGGACTTCAACGCGTTCCCCTTGCCGTAGAGAAGAACGCTCATCTCCCCGCGGGCGGGGAGAGGGTCGGGGTGAGGGGCGAAATGACAGCAAGTCGGCAATGAACCATTCCTCGTGAAGCAGATCGTCGAGGCCGATGTAGTGGTGATCCTCGCCTCGGTCGCTGCATGAACCCGTCCGGCCCGCTGGCAGGCGCCATCGCGGAACCCGAGTCCTCATCTCCCTCTCCCCGCTTGCGGGGAGAGGGTCGGGGTGAGGGGCGATTGGCAGTTCATGACCGTTGCAATGCCCCTCATCCGCCTTCGGCACCTTCTCCCCACTGCGGTGGGGAGAAGGCTATGGTTTTGTGGCTGGCGAAACTGCCGTTCGTCCTCGCGAAACACACGCGTTCTTCATTCGTGCGCGGCGGGCCAGCGCAGCGCCGCAGCGAAACCCGGCAGGGCAGCGGAGAGTTCGGCCGAGTTGGCTGACGCGAGGCGCGGTAGCGCGAGAAATTGCCGTGGCCATCTACTTCATGATCTCGCGCGAACAGGACTACACGCCACCCAAGCGCCTCGACCCCCAAACAGCTCGCCAGCAAAAGGTCGCGCAGTTGCTCAACCAGCTCAAGAAACTCGGACTCGAGGTGACAACCAAAACCACATCGGTTTGATCTAGCTGGCTCTAACCAGGTCGCGCCCACGACCGCCCATCTCCACTTCGCCTTCGACGGTCCCAGCACCGCCTCGCCATCCGCCTGCTCCTCCCTCCCACCCCATCTTCAGAGCAGAGGGTTACCTCCGTCACGAGCGGCGCTCGTTACGTCGCCCTCGTGTGACGCTCCCGCCTGACGAGGCCGAGCGAAGGCGCAGGTTCCGTGCGTGCCCAGAAACACCCTCTCCCCACGGGAGAGGGTCGGCTCTGGAGCGCGCAATTCAACATGGAGTGAATCAGCTCCGAAGCCTTCAGCGCGGAGGAGCCGGGGTGAGGGGCGTCCCTGAGCAATGCACCCGAGCAATCCAGGCATGAGCGGCGTTGGGTGTGCCTCGCGCGTCTCACCTCGATTCCGAAGCGAGCGCTTTCGACTTTCTTCACACCCTCCCAGCGCTGAGTGGGGTCGGCCTCGGGCTTACCGCGAAATCTATGGCACCCTGAAGTGTCGAAAGACGCCGTCATCCCGAGCCTTTCGGGATGACGGCTTGTTCCCATGCACGCGATGGAACCACTGTGCCGAATCCCAGCCTCGTCGTTCCTCATGGGCTCTGCCAGCGGCTCGGATGACGAGCGGCCCGTACATCGAGTGTCCGTGAGCGCGCTCCTTCTCGGGACGCGTCAGGTGACGAACGCGGAGTACGCCCTCTTCCTGCTGGCTACCGGACATGAGCGGCCTCCGTCGTGGGGAAGCACGCCGTTCGACGATCCTGCCCAACCTGTCGTGGCGGTGTCGTGGCTCGACGCGAGGGCGTATTGCGAATGGCTGTGCGGCGCGACGGGACGCTCGTTCCGGCTGCCGTACGAGGCCGAGTGGGAGTGTGCGGCACGCGGAGGCGCGGAGCAACTGCTCTATCCATGGGGCAACGACCCGCCGGAATCGCTCCCGGATTACGGCACGCGCTGGCTGCTCGGGCCGGAGCCAGCCGGCCGGGGAACAGCGAACGCGTTTGGTCTGTACGACATCTGCGAGAACGTCCACGAGTGGTGCGCCGACTGGTACGACGCCGGCTACTACGGCCGCTCTCCCGAAAGCGATTCGCGCGGCCCGGAAACCGGCACGCGCCGCGCCTCGCGCGGCGGCTCCTGGCGCCACCGGGTGAAAGTCACCCGCTGTGCGGCACGGTCGAGCCTCCCGCCGGAGTACCGGTACACGGATTACGGATTTCGCGTGGCGTGCGAGGTGTGACGGCTCTTCACGACGCCAGCCGGTCTGCGAAGAAACCGAGGATCTCGTCCCGTGCCGCGATCGTCGGCTGGCCCGCTTCGTCGATCAGGTGGGCGGTGACGACGCTGTGCGGGGACGCGACGATGCGCTCGAAGAACGGGGCCGTTTCGCGGTTGGCGGCGCTGTCGGGAAGGACGCGGGGCAGGAAGCGGTCGCCCAGCGCCTCGGCATACGCGGCGAATCGTTGCGCCGTGCAGAAGCGGTCGCCCGCGAAGCGATAGGCCAGGACGGTCAGGTCGTCCCGGTCGAGGCGCTTCCGCACGGCGGCCAGCTCGCCGGGTGCCATCTCGATGCCGGCAGGGTTGTTGAGCGGCAGGGTGGGCTGGGACAGAACGGGAGCAAGCAAGGCCGGCTCCAGCATCATCGTCAGCGCGAAGTTGCCGGTGAAGCACATCCCGATGGCGCCGACACCGGGGCCGCCGCACTCGCCGTGGGCCAGCCTCGCCAGGGCCCGAAGCCACGCCGTCACGGGGCTGGATTCGTTTGCGGCAAAGGCGCGGAACTCGGCGCTGACGCAGGCCGCCTGAAAGACGGCCTTGCCCTCCTCCGCGCCCGGCACGGCCCCGTCCCGGCCGAACAGCGACGGCATGTAGACCGTGAATCCCGCGTCGCGCACCCAGCGGCTGAAGCGGGCCACGTGCGGGCTGATCCCCGGCATCTCCGTCATGACGATCACCGCCGGCCCGGCACCGGCGACGTAGACCACCTTCGTCACACCGTCGAGCGTGATCCGGCGGGAGAGGAAGTCGTCGAGGGGATCGTCCTCATTCATGTTCCGTGTCTGCGGCATGTCCTACTCCTCCTCGAGCGCCAATCCAACGTCATCAAACGTGCCGCCAGTCTGCCCCGCTGCGGCAAAAGTGAGAATGGCCCGTTTCGACATTTTTCATGTCAAAGTGGACAGGTGAAGACGATCGTCATTCTGGCGCTGGAAGGCGTCATGGACTCCAGCCTGGCCATCACCCTCGACACGCTCAAGGCCGGACAGGCCTTTCTCTCCGCCGCCGGCAAACCGGACCGCGTCCGCTTTCTCGTCGCCGGCCACCGGAAGACCCTAAAGACCGGTAACGGCCTGCAGTTGAAGCCGGACCTGGTGTTCGCGGACGTCCTCGAGCGAACCGCCCGCCCCGACTGGATCATCGTTCCAGCCCTGGGTCTCGTTTCGGACGAGGCCATCTCCGCGCGCCTCGGCCAGAAGGACGCGCAGGCGGCCATGGGCCTGTTGCGGCAGGTACCGCGTTCCGTGCACGTCGCCGCGTCCTGCTCGTCCGTGTTTCTGCTGGCGAAGGCAGGGCTGCTCTCCGGCCGGCAGGTGACCATGACCTGGTGGCTGGCGCACGTCTTCCGGGCCCGGCATCCCGACGTCCGGCTCGACGAGACGAAGATGCTGGTGCGCGATGGTCCGTACCTCACCGCCGGCTCGGCGTACTCACAGCTCGACCTGATGCTGGCCGTCGTGGCGGCGACGATGGGCACGGCCGTCGCGCACCTCTGCTCGCGTTACCTGATCATCGACCAGCGGCCGTCCCAGGCCCGCTACATGATTCACGCGCACACGCAGCAGGTCGATCCCACCGTCGTCGCCGCGGAACGCTGGATCGACGCCCATCTCCCCGATCCGATCAGCATTCCGGAGCTCGCCGCCACGCTCTCCGTATCGCCGCGAACGCTGGCCCGGCGCATCGAAGCCGCGACCGGGGTGTCGCCCCTCCGGTTCATTCAGCGAAGACGGCTCTTCCAGGCCACCCACCTCATCGAAACGACTTCCCTGTCCATCGACGCCGTCGCCGCCCGCGTGGGCTACCAGGACGGAACGGCCCTGCGCAAGCTGGTGAAACGCGAGCTCGGCATGACACCGGCCGCGCTGCGCGCGTGAGGGCAGCGGGTGACGGGTGCCGGGTAACGGGTGTCGGGGATCGAGTGTCGGGGATCGGGTGCCGGGGTCGGGGTTTCTGGCACGGTAATCATGGAGTACATTGCCCAGATGCTTTCACGGCTCGACATCAAGAACTTCCGGAGCATCGCGGAGGCGCAACTCACCTTCGGCCCGATCACTGTGTTCTTCGGACCGACATCGGCAGGTAAGTCGAGCGTTTTCTATAGCCTGCTGACGCTCCGCAATTTCGTGCTGAATCCCAACCAGCCTGCGGACTCGTTCTTCAATCTTGGCTTCCAGAACCTCGGCGGGTTCGAGGAGTGCGTCTTCAATCATTCAGCGAACAGGCGATTGTCCGTTGAGGCCGAGTTCGTTGAGCAGGCGGTCGCGCGCCTTGAGCTTGCC
>CAZYTO010000275.1:0-7652 GCA_964650405.1 uncultured Thermoanaerobaculia bacterium
GGTTGGTGCGGCGGATGAAGGGGGGGTACCAGAACGGTGAGAGGTGAGAGGGCGGGGGCGTGGGGGGGGGCGGGTAACGGGTAACGGGCGGGGACGAGTTTCTCATCGAACGGACAGTCGTTCTCATCGACGATCCGCACGTCTATTCCATCGTCGAATCGGTCACCGAACGGGGCTTCTATGGAGAGATCAGCAAGAAGGTGCTGCTGAAGGACGCAACCCGGATCGGCATCGTGCACTTTGGCGATGTCTAGAGCTACTCCCCTCTTCTAACTCCCCGTCTTCTTCAACGTGATCTGTTCCTGGTCCGTTGCGGCCACCTTCGAGAAGAAGTTGCGTAACGCGCTGTAGCTTTCGGCGGGGAAGAAGAGCGAGCGTACTTCGAAGTTGCGGGTGAAGTGCACGGACTTGCTCGTCGACTTGTAGCGGGTCACGTAGGCGGCGGTGCTGACGTCGTAGGTCGTGTCGGCGGGCAACGTTTCGACGGAGTAGTTGTCCGGGACGTCGAGGGTCACATCGTCTTCCTCGGTCCAGGCGTAGGAGAAGTAGATGGGGTGCTTGCGCGTCGTGGACGCGAACGGGTTCTTCACCGAGGCGCCGAAGACGGACATGGGGATGAGGGCGCGCGAGCCAGCGAAGGAGCCGAGAGCCGACGTTTCGACGTCGATCTCGGCCACGACCGGACCGTCGACGGCTTTCAGGCCGGTGACGCTCGTGACTCTGATCGTAGCGTCGGGGAACCACTCCCTGGCCTTCTCGATGAGGGCCTTCTCCGTGGCGGCGGCATCGTCGTTGTGATGGGTTACGCGGCGGACGAGCGCTTCCTGGCCGGTCCAGGTGACGGTGACCTTCCCTTTCACCGCGCCGTTCTCGAGGTGCAGTTCCGCCTTGCGGGTGATCTTGGCGTCGGAGGCCTTCGACTCCGGCGTCATGGTCCAGCCGGCGCGGCTCTTCGGCGTGATGAGCATGCCCGGCACGTGCGACTTCTGCCAGGCCACGACGCCGACCGGCGCTCCGGGCGTGCCGGCGTCATAGCAGACCGGCTTGCCGTCGACGTTCACCTGCGTCACTTCGCTGCTGAGCTGCGCGGCGACGGGAAGGCTCTGCGAGAAAAACGCTTCGTCGCGCTCGCCCACCCGGATCTCGTTGGCCTCGAAGCCGGCCGCCCGCGCCAGGGCGGCGAAGGTGCGGCTGATGTCGGAGGCCGTGCCGTAGCCGTTGCGCAGGCAGTCATCGGCGTTCTTGTTCTCTTTCAGCGCCGACTGCTCGGCGGCGGTCTTGTCGTCCTCGAAGGTGACGTTGCGGAGCTGCTGGACCCGCGCGTACAGCTTGCGCAGCTTCGCCTCGGACGTCGTGGCGCCGGCCACGGCGGTGTTGGCCTCGGCGACGACCACGTCGCCGTGCGAGATGAACTTCTCCACCTGCGAGGTCAGCAACTGCCCCTGGTTGGACCAGTAGGCCGTGGGATCGATGACCGTCCCTTCCATGTAGAAGAAGGTCACCCACGGCTTGAGCTCCTTCTCCGGCGGCGCGAAGCTCTCGCTGACGAAGGCCGGCACGTTCTGCAGCTCGAGCTCGAAGTGGTCGCCGACGCGCACGGGATGCTTGCCCTCGGGCAGGCCCTTGAAGAGAAAGTAGCTCGTGTACTGCTTCTCGTAGGCGCGCACGTACACCAGCTCGTGCAGCACGGGCAGGGTGTGCTGGAGGGTGAACGGCGAGTCGAAGAGGTACTTCTCCCGCTGCACGGCGTCGTAGCGGTACTCGAGGATGCTGCCCGGCTGGAGGTCGGGGACGGCGAAGTTCTTGGAGACGACGTGCACGCCGCCCGTCTTGACGACGGTCTTGTCGTACATCTTGCCTTTGAACGGCACGATCGTGCCATCGGGCCGCGTCACGCGCGCGTCGACGTGGCGCAGGTCCCAGTATTTCGGAACGTAGGGGATCTCCACGTCGCCGTATTTCTTCCCCTCGTCGGTGAAGATCTTGATGCGGACGTAGGCGGACTCCTGGAAGTCGACGTCGTCCTTGCGCTGCACCCAGTCGAGGAGGACCGCGGACGCGCCGGGCGCCATGGGCGCGGACTTCATGGCCAACTCTTCGGGCGTGGCGTTGCGGAAGTCGTCGATGTTCCGCGCCGCGGCGCTTCCCGCCACGAAGAGAGCCACCAGGAGAGACATCAGGACCGTTCGCACGTTGTTCCGCTTCAATTCACTCACCTTCACTTCATTCACCCTCACTTCGATCATCCTCACCATCATTTCACTTCGCCTTGAAGACCGCGCTGGAGCGCTCATCGGCCAGGATCGCCGAGAAGGCCTTGTTCAGCTCCGGCAGCCCGGTCACGGGGACGTCGAAGGCCTTGACGCGGTACTGCCGCTTGTAGCGCAGCACGCCGGCGTCGAACGTGGTCTCGCTGTCGTAGGTGAGCGCGGGAATGGCCACCCTGGCCTTCTCCGGCAGCTCGTCGACGGCCAGGGTGGCGGGGGCGGCAATCTCGATCTCGTCCACCTGCAGGGACGGCCCTTCGGTGCGGTAGCCGTGCTGGCGCTCCTTGAGGTCCAGCATGGCCTCGGCCTTCGCACCGAGGACGCGCGGGCGGACGAGCACCAGTTCGCCGGTGTGTTTGGCGTAGGCCGGCGCGGCGAGGTTGTACTTGATGACCAGGTCCTTGGAGACGTCGTCGAGGTTTTCCACGACGAAGTCGGAGAGCTTGAAGTCGGCGATGTGCCAGGCCACGCTGCGCTCCATGAACTGCACGCGCTCGTTGGCCGTCCTGGGCTGGAGGCTCTCGCGCATGACTGCGGCGATCTCGCCCGTGCGGGTCTCGGTGACGTTGCCGGTCAGCGTGCCGGCGTCATCGAGCTTCAGCTTGGCGCTGCGCTGCAGGCGGCTCGTCTCCGGCGCCAGGAGGGGGAAGTCGATCAGCTCCCCGCCGCCCTCCGTCACCAGGAGTCCCTGCCCGGTCTGCTCGATGCTGGGCAGGTCGCCGAGGGGGATGGTGCTGCTGGTGGGATCGAAGATCAGCAGGCGGCCGAGCCTGGGATGCTCGAGCACCGCGTGCAGCGAATCCGACTTCACGTCCTGCGGCAGGCGGATGGCGATGATGGCGTGATTGAAACCTTCCAGCGAGGCGAACTGCCGGTCCACGGCGCCGCGCTCGGTGGTGGTAATGACGTAGTACGACTCGACGCCGATCTCCTTCAGCATGGCGCTGAGGGCGGTGACCTTGTCCTTGCAGTCGCCGTAGCGGTTGGAAAAGATGTCGCCGGCCAGGTGCGGCTGGAAGCCGCCGATGCCGATCTCGATGGCCACGTAGCGGATGTCCTTCTGGGCGAAGGACGCCAGCGCTGCGATCCGGTCGAGGGTGGTGGTCTTGCCCGCCGTCAGCTCCTTGACCTTGGCCTGCAGCGCGGGCGTGGCGTTGCGGCGCTGGGCGATAAGGCCGTTGTACCAGGTGCCGAAGTCGCTCCAGGAGCGCCTGGCCGCGGTCTGCGACGGCGGATAGAAGTTGAGCGCCAGCCGTCCTGCCACGGCGCGGAGCGGCGGCCGCCCCTTCTCGTGCTTGATGGCCGGAACGTCGGTCACTTCCCACGTCATGCCGCCCTGCGTGGGCTGCGCACTCTTCGCCTCGAAGTTCAGCCACTTGTCGTCGTGAGACCACCCCTCGGGGAGCAGGAGCGTGTAGCGCGCGCTGTGCACGGGGAGCGTCCGCTGGAACTGCCAGGAGTCCTGCAGCGCCTGCGGCGACGGCTCGCGCATCTCGTACTCGAAGGCCACCACCGTCCCCGGCTCGGCGCCAGGGATGCGGATGATCTTGGCCTTGTCGTCGGCGTAGAGCGTGCTGTCGCCGCCCTCCCCGACCTCCACCGCTTCCCGCTCCTTCACTTCCCACTCGTCGCCCTTTGCGGTGATGCTCCAGGCGTGGAAGGAGACGAGTTGGAAGAGGGAGTTGAACGGCACGCGGGCGTAGCCGAGGTCACGGCCCTCGGTGCTGAGGATCCGGTACGCCAGCCGGTGCAGCGTGTCGATCTCGCCCGCTCCGCGGATGGTGGTGACGGTGTCGTCGACGAGCACGACGCCCGCGGTATCCGGCGGGTACGTGGGGAGCTGGATCTTCGAGGCAGCCTTCACCCAGTCGGGCGTACCGCCCCAGGCGAATGCGCGCGGCGCCGACGTGAGAACGAGAACTGCGAGAACGGCGAGGATGGTTACGCGTTTCATTTCGAGGCCTCCGCCGCCTTGGCTTTGCGCAGGACGACCTGCTCCTGGTCCGCCGAGGTGATGCGGCTGTAGATCGTGCGCAGGGCACCATACTGTTCGATGGGGAAGAACATCGAGTCCACCAGCATGCGGCGCGTGAAGTGCACGGCGTTGTCTGTCTTCTCGTACGTCGTCTTGTAGGCGACGGCGCCGCCGTTGATGTTGCCCGGATTCGGCACGGTCTCGACGGCATAACCCGCCGGCAGCTCGAGCTTGACGTCTTCCTCCTCGATGGAGGGGTACTCGAAGTAGACGGCCGACTTGCGCTGGGCCGGCGCGAAGGGGTTCTTGGCGTTGGCGTGGAAGACCGACAGGGGAATCATGGCCCGCGAGCCGGCGAACGTGCCGAGGTTCGGCAGGTCCACGTCGTACTCGGCCACGACCTCGGGATCGGCGCTCTTCATCCCGGTCACCTTGGTCAGCGTCACGCTGGCGCCGTCGGCGAAGCGTGCCTTGGCCGCATCCTCGAGGGCCTTCTTCGTGGCCGCGTCGTCGTCGGTGTAGTTGCGCAGGCGGCGCACCAGCGCCTCCTGCCCCCTGTAGGTAACGGTGACCTTGCCCTTCAGCGAGTCGCCGTCGACGTGAAGCACCGCTTGGCGCGTGAGGAGCGCGCCGGACGCGGCGAGCTGCGGGGTCTCCACCCACACCGCGTCCCCTTTCCGCACGAGCTTCAGCCCCGGCACGTGGCCCTTCTGCCAGGCCACGACGCCGTAGGACGCCCACGGCGTGCCGGGATCGAGGAAGACGTCCTTGCCGTCGACACTGACGACGGTAACCTCGCTGTCGAGCTGCTCGGCGATGGGAAGGTTCCTGGCGAAGAACGAGTCGTCGCGCGAGGCGATGCGCACGGCGTGCGCATCGAACCCGGCCGACCGGGCCAGGGCGATGAACAGGCGGTTGATCTCGCTGGAGTAGCCGTAGCCGTTGCGGAGCACGTCCTGCGCGCTGTGGTTCTCCTTGACCGTCCGCTGCTCGGCCTCGGTCTTCTCCTTCTCATAGCCGAGGTTCCGGATCTTGCGGGTGACCTCGTAGAGCTTCCGGAGCTTCTCCTCCGGCGTCGTCGCACCGGCCACCGCCTCGGCGGCGGCGTTGTGGATGGGCGACGGATCGCCGCTGATGAACTCCTCGACCCTATCGGTCAGGTTCTTTCCGACGTTCTTCCAGTACGGCTCGGGATCGATCTTGCTGGCGCTCGAATAGAAGAAGTTGACGGCCGGCTTGAGCTCGCCCTCCGGCATGGCGAACTGCTCCTTGTCGAAGGCGGGGATGTCCTGGAGAAACAGCTCGTAGTGGTCGCCGGTCATGACCGGCTTCTTTCCCTCCGGCAGACCGCGGTAGGTGAAGAAGCTGGTGAACTGCTCCTTGTACGGCTTCAGCCAGAGCAGCTCGTTCACGACAGGGAGCTCCCGCTGGACGATGAACCTCGTGGCCCGCAGGATGCTGTCGCGGGAACCGAGGACGTAGTGGTATTCGATGATGCAGCCCGGCTGGACGTCGGGCAGGGAAAAAGTCTTGGAGATCATCCGGACGCCGCCGGTCTTGACGATGAGCTTCTCATAGATCTTCCCGGTGAAGGGAACGATCGTGCCGTCCGGCTTCGTGGTCCGGGCCTCGACGTGGTCGAGGTTCATCAGGAGCGGGACGTAGGGGATCTCGATGTCGCCGTACTTCTTGCCCTCTTCGCTGAGGATCTTGATGCGAACGTATTCCGATTCGCGGAAGTCGGTGTCGTCGTGCCACTGCACCCAGTTGAGGATGACCGCCGAGGCGCCCGGGGCGAAGGGAACGAACTTCATGGCCAGCTCCTCGGCGGTGGCCGCACGGAAGTCGTCGACGCGCGGCTCGCGGGCCAGCAGCGGAAAGACAGGAATGAGCAACAAGGCGGCAATGACCGCCAGACGGGCGCATTTCATGAGCAGAACCTCACCGAGTCGGACTGGAAGGCATGATTGCATGGGTTCGTAACCGATGCAAATAAGAATCGCCGAGCGCGGTGACGGGCACTGCGGTATCCCAATGCGGAGTTTACGAACGTCGGGTCAGGCGAGACGCCACATCGCGCCTGAAAGCCCGTTCACCCCTGCGTGCAGTTGCAGGCCGACGTTCATAACCCGGCTTTCGAGGAGGAGTTGTTCGTCGTCCCGCGACAGGTCCAGAAGCTGAAGTCCAAGGGCCTGGGCCACGCGCGCCACGGTGCGGTCGTGCAGCGCAACGATCGTCTCGGAGACGGGTTTGGCGGGATTCACCTCGTGCGCCGGCGCGAGCGCGGCCCCGCGCACGACGTACATGCGAATGCCGCGCTCCCGCAGCCAGCCGATGGCCGCGGCGAGGGTGATGACGTGCCAGTTGCGGTGCCGACGGTAGACCCGGGCCACGTCGCGGTTACGCTCGCCGGCGGGCTTGTACACGTTCGGCTGCACCTCCCAGATCAGGGCCAGCCCCCGCTCCGCGTCCACCGTGCCGCTCGTCTCCCCCGCCGAGCCGGGGAGCGTGTGCTGCTGCCCCGCCGCGCGCGCCAGGGCGAAAGCGTCTTGCAGATCGGCGGCAATGACGTCGAACGAGATCGTCTCCGGCCGGCCGCCGAAGTGGCCGTTGCGGGCGTGGACGACGATGCCGTCCGGCACCGGCTGTTCATCGTCGAGCAGTCGATCGACGTCGACTACCTCGGTGACGTTGCCGAGGGGCATGGCGATCCCCGACGCGCGCCCTTCCAGCTCCCGCGGCCGCCAGAAGCTCGCGGTCGGTTGCCCGCGCAGCCACTGCGGATGGTTCCGTTGCAGATACCGCACTGCCACGCGCTCGCGGATGGTGGTGGTGTCCTCGGGGCGGAGCGAGGGCGGCGACTCGACCTTCTCGGCGATGTCGCCGAAGACCTCCAGCGCCTCTTCCCCCATCGCGACATAGAGGTCGTAGACAGCCTGCTTCGTGTCCGGCGGAACACCGAAGGCGTCGAAGAGGCGGTCGATGTAGTCGGGGAACATGTCGAGGATCAAGACTGAAAGGACGAAAGGCTGAAAGGCGATCTATGTGGAGGACGGACAATCCTGTCCGTCAAATCGTGTGCTCCTCGCGAATGTCGATCTTGGGGCGTTCTCTCCGGGGGACGGACAGGATTGTCCGTCCTCCACGTCAGGCTGCAACCCTTTCCCGCGCCGCGTCCAGCAACCGCTGGGCCTCGGCGACGGAGGCGAGGTCGGCCAACCCGTTGCGCAGGTCCTTGCCGTGGGCGATGCCCCTGGAGAACCAGCCGATGACGGTGCGGACTTTGTGCAGCTTCCAGCGGTCCGGCTGCGGAGCACCGTCGATCTTGGAGAGGTAGCGCTGCATGGCGTCGATGCGGCGGTCGACCTCTTCGTGGGCACTCGGCCTGGTCCCGGTGCCGGGGCCGGCCT
>CAZYTO010000276.1:0-7641 GCA_964650405.1 uncultured Thermoanaerobaculia bacterium
TCGAGCAGGTCGTCGATGCTGCTCTTCACGCAGTGGCTGGCGGCCTGGCCGGCGATGACGACAGCGTCCGCTTCGAGCAGCTTGCGGAGGAATTCCGCATTCCGCTGCCCCACCGCCCGCCCGTCGTGCGTGACCAGCACTTCCGGACTGAGCACCGAGTAGTTCTCCGTGAACGGACTGCCGCCCTTTACTTCATGCTCGGTCTGGCTTCCCCGCACGAAGGAGTGGAAGAGCCGCGCTTCGTGGATCACGGGCAGCAGCGCGTGCCCGTCGCTGCCGAGCAGGCAGTGATAGGGCCAGAGGTAGAGCTGGTACTTGCCGGCCCGCTCCAGCTCGCGGCAGTAGTGCAGGACGTAGGACAGCAGCCAGCTGTAGTTGCCGCCCGTGTAGAGCGCGGCCACGCGCGGGTCGGGACGCAGGTCGCCGGCGGCGATCTCGTCCGAGGTTACGAAACGGAACGGGGCGGGATGGTGCCCCTCCTTCGTCAGCCAGAACGTCGGGAAGAAGATCTGGTAGGCGAAGTGGGTGTCGAGCGTCGTGGTGATCTCGGTGATGCGGCCGAGGTTCCGGTAGATGAAACGGGTCAGGCGGTCGCTGTCCTCCAGCGCGCCGCGGCCGCTGCGCCCGCCCACGTAAAGGGAGCCCTGCGGGAAGCAGAAGTCCTTCTGCACGTCGATCAGCAGCAGGTGCAGGCGGAAGCGGTCGGCCGCGGCCGCCTCGATGTGGTGCTGCCGGGCCCAGTCCTCCGAGGCGCCGAGCAGGACGCCCGGATCGGGACGGTACTCCCATCGGGCGGCATGGGCGGGGTCGTAGAAGGAGGGAAGGGGAAGGTCGCGCTGGGTGGTCATGGTCGGTGATCTCATGTTAGTGTCTCCAATACACTAACAACATAGTGTCGCAATGACACTATGTCAAGGGGTCATGCGCAGGACGTCGATCCGCGACGCGCTCACGGCCAGGACGCCGCCTGCCGTGACGAAGAGCCGCGTCGTGCCGTCCACGAACGGCTCGCTGTCCGGGAACGTGGCCCGCACCGCCGGCCCTCCGGCGCCGGGCTCCACGCGGACGATGCCTTCATCGGTCGCTGCCAGGAGATACCCTGCCGCGGCGGCGTTTCCGTGGATCCGCGAGAGCCACGTCCCGTCTTTCGGCGCCTCTTCCTGCGTCCCCGTCTCGATGCTCCCGTCGCGGCGGATGACCGTGCAGCGATGCCGCACCGCGCCGCCTTCCTGCGTGGCCGTGAACAGCCAGCAGCGGTCATCGCCGAACGCCGCGCCGGCATCGATGAGCTGGCCGGCCAGGCGCGGGAGGGGCACACCGTCGCGGATCCCGCGGCGCTCGGCGTCGACGACGAAGGCCACCGTCAGCTCTCCCACCCGATAGAAGCCGAAACCGAACGTCTCCCCCATCCACAGCCGCGTCAGCCCGCCGACGATCGATCCGAGAGGCTCGGCGGCGAACGGGCCGTCGCGGTACAGCGTGTCGCCGTCGATCCAGTAGCGATGGCGCGCGTTGACGGCCATCGTGGAGACCCGCTGCCGCTCCACGCCGCCCTGGCGGAACGTCAGCGTTTCATCGCCGCGCGTCACGATCGTGGCCCGGCACTGCAGCGCGAACGTCAGCCGCGGATCGAGCGGTCCGCGGAAGACGACCGAGCCGTCTTCCCGGCGGAACGAGCCGTCACGGTGCTCGAGCCACAGCACGCGATCTTCATCGACGGCTACAGCCACGAGAACTCCGGCCGTGGCGAAGACCTCCTCCGCCGTCACGCGCCCGCGGACCACCTGCATGGGACGCGCGACGCGCGGAGCCGCCGTCGTGCAGCGCGGGCACCGGTCGGCGGCGAACTCCGTTCCGCAGCGGCAGCGCCTCCATTGCAAGGCGCTGAGCAAGGTCACCGGAAATGCGCCGCGGCGATCCCGGTCGAACGTTGCCTGGAAGTGCTGCAACAGCGGGTCCGGAAGGGCCTCGAACGGTAATGCCTGCTTCGGAACGTTCACCTCTGCGTGGAAGACGCTCATGCGCTCGAGAGGACGGGCCTCCTGGGCGACGCGCACGGCGCCCGCCGCCGGCCGATGGATCCCGCCGTACGGATGCACGAGCAATAGGAGCCGGAAGGCCATGACCGCGAACGCGAACCAGTCGGAGTCTTCGTCGTGAGGGCGGACCGGCGCCGGCGTTTGCCCGCCCGTGAGCCGTGGATCGAGAAAGTGAACGGTGAAGACGTGCGACACGAAGCCGCCGAACTGCGCGCTGTCGATGTCGATGAAACGGCACTCCGTGCCCTTCACCAGGACGTTGAGGTCGTTGAAATCGCCGATGACGATGCCGCGGGCGTGGAGCTCGGTGACGGTGCGGTGGAGATCGAGCAGCAGCGCGGCGATGAGTGCCATCGTCACGCCGCCCTGCTCGCGGTAGGGGCGGTCTCCGTACCGCAACAGCACCTCGGCGTCGCGGATGACCGGCATCGTGTAGCCGGCGATCGCCCCGGCGGCGTCCTCGATGACGTCGAGAGGCGCGGCCACGCGCGCCGGCAGCATCAGGCGCATCAACGCCGGGATCTTCTGCTGATGCTCGGCCAGCCGCGCCGCCGCGGCCTGCTGCGCGGCAGGCGAGAGTGCGAAGTCGGGATGGTCCGGCTGCTTGAAACGTTTGGCGGCCACGTCATTGCCGATGTCGAAGATCTCCGCCTCTCCCCCTGCGCCGATCAGACGGGCCGGATCGAGACGCAGCTCACGCCCTCGGAGCGTGAAGGCATCCGGAGCCAGCGCGCGGCGAAGGCGCGAGAGGAGCGGCATCACGCCACCCTCCGCGCCACGGCCACGGTCGTGTCGTCTTCGAGCGGCGAGCCCGGCGCTCGCGTGATCAGGAAGAGACGCCTCCGGATGGCGTCGGGATTGGACGGGACGCGAACCATCTTCGCCAGCTCTCCCGTTTGCAGCAGCGGCTCCGCTCCGTCCGTGGCGATGAGGATCGACTCCACCGCGGCGGTCTCGCACCGATGGGCGACGGTGAAGGCCGGCTCCACCCCGCCCGCGAGCGCGTATGCCAGGTACGGCGGTGCGTTGCCGGCATAAGGACCGATCTGCCGCACTACGCCGTTCACCGCGAAGAGGCCGTCGCCGGCATGGAAGATCACCGTCTCCTCGGCCGTGATCAGCGCGCCGACGACGGTGAAGAGGAAGTGTTCGTGGATGTCGGGAGTCTGAGCGGCCGCGGCAATGGCGCCGAGCCGCGCCACGACCGATCCGGCCACCGCCTGCCAGTCGAGCGCGCCGCCTGCCTGGGCAAGGATCTCCCGCGCCACGACGGAGGCACCGAGCTTCGCACCGACTTCGCTGTGCCGCGCGCTTCCACAGCCGTCCGTCACAACCATGACCATCCGGCCAGCGGTGTCACGCTCCAGGGCGAAGCCATCCTGACCGTTGCGCCCGGCGCGGCGGTGAGCACCGCCGATGACCGAGCCGCACAGCATCTCGAAGTGCACGCGATCACCTCATAGTTGGAAGTCGAAGCCCCGCCTGGCGAGCTGCCGGTACTTCCGGTCGTCGAAGCGGTAGAGGCGCGCCGCGCGGTGGGCGACGTCCTGCTGGATCTCATCGAGCTCGAGGAGGAGCCCGGTGCTGAGGATCTTCTTGCGGAAGTTCCGCTTGTCGAGCGGCGACTCCAGGATGGCCTCGTACAGGTGCTGCAGCTCCGAGAGTGCGAACTTCACCGGCAGGAGCTCGAAGCCGATGGGCTGGTACCGGACCTTGGCCTTCAGCCGCGCCAGCGCCACTTCGAGGATCTTCTCGTGATCGAAGGCCAGCCGGGAGACGTCGGCCACGGGGAACCAGGCCGCTGATGACGCGTCGGTGGCGGCGTTCACGTCGTATGCCGCCAGCTTCACCAGCGCGTAATACGCAACGGTGATGACCCGCCCGCGGGGATCGCGTCCGAGGTCGCCGAAGGTGTAGAGCTGCTCGAGGTAGAGCTTCTCGATCCCTGTCTCCTCGCGCAGCTCGCGGCGTGCCGCCTCCTCCAGAGACTCCTCCTCGCGCACGAAGCCGCCGGGCAGGGCCCACTTGCCCCGAAATGGATCGACGTCGCGGCGTACCAGCAGGACCTTGAGATCGCCCTCGTCGAATCCGAACACGACACAGTCGACGGTCACGGCCGGCCGTGGAAAGTCATAGCTGTACTTCATCGTCCCCTCCGCGCCTCCGCGATCATCGTCGTGCGCCGCTCGCAGAGGCGCGTCTCCAGGCCCACCGGGTACTCGTGCGGATGCTCCAGGCGGCGCACGGAGGGATGCAGCGCATCCAGCTCACGAGCAGCAAGGGCTCGCGACTCCGCCAGCGCCGGAACGGCGTACACCAGCTCTCCGCGCCGGAACACGGGCACGAGCAGGTCCCGCCACTCGCAACCGTCGAAGCGGCGCGTGCGCGTGGAGTCGAACGGATCGAAGATCGCCGAGGAGGCCGGAGCTCCGTCCAGCTCGTCCCAGAGCATGTCGCCGCGTACAACGCCGTCCGAGGTGAAGCGGCGCACGCTGAGCACGCCCGGAATCGACGTCTTTGCGCGCTGTTCCGACAGTTTGATCCGGCGCTGCCACGTACCATCGGCATCGCGGATCGCTCCGAGCTTGTACACGCCGCCGAGCGCCGGCTGGTCGAACGCGGTGACCAGCTTCGTACCGACGCCGAAGGTGTCGATCTTCGCCCCCTGCTGCACCAGCGACGCGATCAAGCGCTCGTCCAGATCGTTCGAGGCCACGATGCGGGCCTCGGGGAAGCCCGCCGCATCGAGCATCCGCCGCGCTTCCTGGCTCAGCCAGGCCAGGTCGCCGGAGTCGAGGCGGATTCCCAGGAGCTTCGCATGGCGCGCTTCGAGCTGCCGGCCGATCTCGATGGCATGGCGAACGCCCTCCAGCGAGTCATAGGTATCGACCAGGAGCAGCACGTTCTGGGGCATGGCCTCGGCGTACGCCGCGAACGCGGCACCCTCGTCGCCGAAGGCCATCACCCAGCTGTGCGCGTGCGTTCCGGCCACGGAAATGCCGAGGGTCCGCCCGGCGAGAACGTTCGACGTCCCGTCGCAGCCGCCGAGGTATGCGGCCCGCGAGGCGGTGAGTCCTCCGTCCGGACCCTGGGCGCGGCGCAGGCCGAATTCCAGGACGCGCCTCCCCTGCGCCGCGTGGACGATCCGGGCTGCCTTCGTGGCGATGAGCGTGGAGAAGTTGACGGCGTTGAGAAGCGCCGTCTCCACGAGCTGGGCCTGCAGAAGCGGTCCGCGGACGCGCAGGAGCGGCTCGTTCGCGAAGACGACCGTTCCTTCCGGAATCGCATCGACGTCACACGTGAGGCGGAAGGTCCGCAACGCGTCGAGGAACGGCGCCGGAAAGAGCGGCGAGCCGTCCGCGCCCTGCAGCGTCCGCAGGTAGGCAAGGTCCTCCTCGGTGAACCGCAGGGCACGGAGGTACTCGATGGCCGGCCCGAGCCCCGCCGCCACCGCGAATCCCGACCCGAACGGCGCCTGCCGGAAGGAGACGTGGAAGACGGCTTCCCGCTGCCCTTCGCCGCTCTTCCAGTAGCCACAGGCCATGGTGAGCTCGTAAAGATCGGTGAGAAGCGCGCTCGTCGCTGCCTCGTACGTCACATAGTGTAATATCTACACTAAGAATGGATTTGTCAAGGGCAGGGGGCGCTGATTCGCTTAATCTCTGATTCGCTTATTCGCTGTTCGCTGTTCGCTGTTCGCTGTTCGCTGTTCGCCGAAGTCTTGCTCCTAACCACTCCTTCTCTAACCACTCCCCCGTCCCCGCTCGTCCAAGGGACAATGCGTCCGATGCAGAACTACCTGTGGTTCCTTTTCGCCGCGATCTGCGAGATCGCCGGCTGTTACACGGCCTGGATGTGGCTCCGGCTCGGGCGCAGCGCGTGGTGGCTCGTACCGGGGGGTGTCAGCCTGGCCCTCTTCGCCGCGCTGCTCACGCGCGTGGAGGCGGCCTTCGCGGGCCGTGCCTTCGCCGCGTACGGCGGGGTGTACATCGTCACGGCGCTGCTTTGGCTGACCCTCGTCGAGCGCACGATGCCGAGGTGGACCGATATCATCGGCACCGCCCTCTGCCTGGCCGGCGCGGGCGTGATTCTCTTCGGGCCGGCGTGGCGGAGCATCGGATGACAGCGCTAGGGAGATGGCGATTGGACCGGGCGAGCGGGGCTCGAGGCCCGGTCCCTTCCGCTCACCGCTCGCCCGTCTCCCGCTCCCCGTCCACCCGGCCCGCAACTTGCTCGAAGACTCGACCGTAATAGGTGGCAACATCAAGCCCGGAAAGAAAAAGGAGGTACTCCCGTGTCGAAGCGTCTTTCCCCCTCGGTCCTGGTCGTTCTCATTCTCCTCGTCGCCGTGTCGGCCATCCCCGTCCTTGGTGCACCCGTGCCGTCGAAGACCGCGGCCAACCAGAGTCTCGACTCACGCGCTGCCGATCTCGCCCTTGTGCGCAACGCCGTCTCCAGCAGTGACGTAGCCAACGCGCTGGCGGCCCGCGGATTCACGCAGGAACAGATCAACGGCAAGCTCGCCGCGCTCTCTCCGCAGGACCTGCACCAGCTCGCCACGAACCTCAACCAGCTCCAGGCCGCCGGCCTGACCCACCAGGAGTGGGTGTGGATCGGGATCGGGGCCGCCGCAGCGACCATTCTCATCATTGCTCTGAGCTAGACGGCTCTGAGCTAAGCGCGCCTGAGCAGATTCGTCCTGATGACCGCGTTTCGCAACTTCCCGCGAGCGGCGGCGGCGTGGCCCGCCGCCCTCGCACTCCTGGCCGTCACCCTCTCTTCGTGCGCCACGATTACCCCACGCTCGCAGGCCGCCTCGCCCGCCGCGCGCGTCATCCCGAACGTGCCCCTGCTGCAGTGGGGCATCGAGTCGTGCGGCGCGGGCTCCCTCTCCACCGTCCTGCAACACTACGGCGACACGACGCCGCTCGATACCTGGGACGCCACCCTGCCGAAGACGCGCGGCGGGGTCCTGACGATCGACCTCCTCGTCGCGGCGCGGCAGAAAGGCTTCGAGGCACGGCTCGTCACCGGCACACCCGCCATCGTGGAAGACGAACTCCGGGCCGGACGGCCGGTGATCCTGATGCTGCAGGTGATCGACTCCCCGGGCCGCCGTTTCGACTTCTTCCACTACGTCGTGGCCGACGGGCTCGACGAGGAGCGCGGACTCATTCGCACCCAGTGGGGCGATCGCAGCGGCCGGTGGACGTCCTTCGCGCGCATCGAAACACCGTGGCGCGGCGGCGGCCACGCAGCCATTCTCATCCGGCCTCACGCGGCCGATCCGCAGCTCGATGCCGCCGTGCGCGACGCCGTGGCCCTGGAGGATGCCGGCAACTACGCCGGCGCGGCGGCACGCTATCGCGACCTGCTGGCCTCGCACGGCGACTCGCTCCTCCTCTGGACGAACCTCGGCAACGCGGAGATGCAGCTCCGCCGGAACGACGACGCCGAGAAGGCCTTCCGCCGCGCACTGGCCATCGACGGCACATCGCGCGAGTCCCCGAACAACCTGGCCTGGCCGCTGCCGTACCACTCCCGGCTGGACAGGACGGAGACGTTCGCCCCCCAGGCCCCCGCCCAACCCGGCCCCCGACCC
>CAZYTO010000277.1:0-7509 GCA_964650405.1 uncultured Thermoanaerobaculia bacterium
GAACGATCTACTTCACCACGACTACCGGGAACGTTTATCGCTTTCGGCCCGAGGGGAGTACGCGCGTCGCACACGTCGACACGGTGGCCATCGGCGATTCCGGCCTCCTCGGCATGGCGCTGCGTGACGATCGGACGGCCATCGTGCACTACACGACTCCGAACCAGACCTACGACGTCATCTCGTCGATTGACCTCTTCGGCGGCCAGGAGACGGTGCTGCTGTCCCTCGCGGCCGACAAGGACCTGCCCTCGCGCGGCTCGCCCTCGGAGCACCACGGCGGCAATCCGAGCATCGCCGGCGACGGCTCGATCTTCGTGGGGATCGGCGACTACGGCGGCGGCTGGGTTGCCTCCCAGCCGGACTGGAACGGCGGGAGGATCTGGCGCATCCTGCCCGACGGCAGCGCCCATTGGTATGCGCGCGGCTTTCGCAATCCGTTCGACGTCGTCTTCGACGACGCCAACGACCGCCTCATTGCACCCGACAATGGCGCCGCGGTCGATGACGAGATCAACGTCGTTCACGACGGCGATTTCTGCGGCTGGCCGTTTACGTCGGGCAACGGGCCGCCCGTGGACGGCGCTGTCGAACCGGTCTACGTGTTTCCCACCGTCGCCGTTCCGACCGGGATCACCGCCCTCAACGGCACCGAGCCGCTCCTCCGGCACGGCTATCTCCTGGCCTCGTTCGGCACGAAGGCGATCTACTACATCGAGGACATCGACGCGCGCCCACTGCAACCGGTCGCAGTGATCCAGGGCGAGACCGGCTCGATCATCGACGTGACCCAGGCTGCGACCGGGGAGATCTACTTCGGGACGGGGTCGGCGATCTGGCGTCTCTTCGTGCCGCAACCCGGGGACTGCAATGGGGACGGCCTCGTCGATGGGCGAGACCTGACGGCCCTTGCGGCGGAGCTCGCCGACGGACATGGCAGCGAGCCCACCAGCGCCGCCCCGGGGGGGAGCGTCAGAGGAAGCTGGGGCTGTGACGTCAACGCGGATGGGGTCATCGACGCCGGCGACCTGGCCGCGCTGGAAGCCATCGTCAGCGGACGGACGCGGGTGGCCAGGCACTGACGGGTCCCGGTGCCAGATTCGACGCGTGCAACCGGTACCCTCGTGCCCCGTTGCCCGCGCCAGGTGCAGCGCCACGGAAGCCATGTCCCGTGCGGCCGTCGAGGCATTCAGAAGCCTGGCGAGAATCTTTTCGCTATCATCACCGTTCGAAGCAGCGGAACGGAGGGATTCAGCAATGTACGACGAACGGATGGTTGCTCCCATGCGGCAGGAGCTGACGCGGCTCGGCATCCAGGAGGCCCGCACGGCCGCCGAAGTCGATCAGGTGCTCGGCGAGAAGAAGGGAACGGTCTTCGTGGTCGTCAACTCGGTCTGCGGCTGTGCCGCAGGCATGGCCCGCCCTGCCGTGGCCATGGCCCTGGAGAATGAGAACAAGCCCGAGCGAATGATTACTGTCTTCGCCGGCAACGATCGCGAAGCGACGCAGCGGGCACGCGAGTACTTCGTCGGTTACCGTCCTTCCTCGCCGTCGATGGCGCTCTTCCGCGACGGGGAGCTGGTGAAGATGGTCGAGCGCTGGCAGATCGAAGGGCGCGAGCCGCACGATCTGGCCGCGGAGCTGTCCGCCGCCTTTGACCAGTACTGCGCGAAGGCCACGGCCTGAGTCACGAACGGAACGAGCATCACGGATCGAACGCCGCCGGTCACCCGGCGGCGTTTCGCGTCTAGTGCCCGGCGGCGCGGCCTCGCGTCGAGGCGACGACCGTGAGGAGCGTTTCGGCATCACCGCAGCGGTCGTGATGGCGGATGAGGAACGGAAACGTGCCCGTCGTGCGCGGTGTGAACGGATAGTTGTCCGAATCGGAGAAGGGGAGAAGGACCCAATGGCCGCCCCGCTCCTCGTACCACTCGCGGCTCACGGTCTGGACCCCCGTCGTCACGACACGCATGTCGACGCGGGAGCCGGGCTTCACGACGAGCGGTGAAGCGAGCGGCCGCACGGTGACCGGCACGCAGGCGAACACATGCACCGTGATGTAGGTACGCGAGGGCTGGTTGACCGGCGTGATGCGCGCGGTGCCGGGAGAGTTGCCGTGAAGGAAGAAACGGCCGACGCCCGCCGGGTCGCGCGTGATCGATACGACGTTCTCATCGGAGGAGATGACGTCCACGTTGAAATACACCATCGTCGGATAGCCCTGGACTCCACGGATGATCACCGGCATCGTCTCGCCGGTCCCCACGGTGACCTCGGGTTCTGATACTTCGACCGAGCAGGAGGCGGCGAAGAGAGCGAGAAGGAGGATCGCCATGAGCGGTATCGGAAACAGGCGCTTCACGTCGGCTCCCCTTCAACGCCGCACGGCATGGGTCCGTGTCGAGGCTACGACCGTGATGTCCGTCGCCGCCTCGCCGCAGACGTCGTGATAGACGGCCCGGAATCGATACGTACCGCTGGCGGGAGGGGTGAAGGTGAGACCGTCTCCGTACCACCCGAGCGGCGACCAGGCCCCGTTCCTCTCCTCGTACCATTCCGTGGCGAGGGGGTTCGTCCCCTCCGTGTTCACGCGCATTCCGACCTGGGTTCCGGGCGTGGTGAGCACGAGAGGGGTGACCGGGGCAATTCGAACCGTCGTCATGCAGTCGATCACATTGACGGTAACGAGGACGTGGTTAGGATCGTCTCCTCCCGCCGGAGTGATGAACGCCGTGCCAGGCTGCAGTGCGTGAATCGTGACGAGGTGACCGTGATCGGCCTTGGAGATCATGGCCACTCCGGGCGCTGTCGACACGTAGCCGATGTCAAACGGCACTGGACCACCGGAGAAATACCGGTACGTCTGAATGGTCACGGTGGCGGTCTCTCCCGGGCGCAACGTGACCGACGGATTCGAGACCTCGTAAGAGCACGAGGCGAGCAGCAGGAGAGCGGCCAGAGTCAGCAATGCGCGTGGCATACCTCTCGTACGGACGCCGCCGTCCGAGCGTCGGTCTCCCGCCCCGCAGAGCGCGGTTATCCGACTCTCTTGGAACGGCGCTTCTTCGAGGCGGGCGGCGTGGCGACGGCTGCCGGCTGGGCGCTGACCGCCGGCGCGTAGAACGACGCTCCCCGCACGTTCTCGTCGACCATCAGTCCGTACTGCAGGGGCGGGAAGGCCCGCTGCTCGCAGTCGAGGCGCTCGCAGAGGCGGCAGGTCGTGCCGATGGGCACGGCGGCGTCGGTGTTGGCGAGGTCGTAGCCGTCGGCGTAGACGAGCTTCTGCGCTTCCTTGAGGGGACAGCCGATGCCGACGGCCATGAGCGTGTCGGGCGTGCGCCAGCCGCCGTAGTTCTTCCGCACCGTGCGCGCCACGCAGAAGTAGCCCGTGCCGTCCGGCATCTCCGAGACCTGCGTGCGGATGCGGCCGGGAGTGAGGAAGGCGGCGTGGACGTCCCAGCGCGGGCACGATCCGCTGAAGCGGGAGAAGCGGATGCCGGTGCCGGAGAAGCGCTTGGAGATGTTGCCGGCGATGTCGACGCGCACGAAGTGGAAGGAGATGCCGCTGGCTCCCGGCCTGCGCAACGTGGTGAAGCGGTGGCAGACCTGCTCGAAGCTGACGTCGAAGCGGTGCTGGAGCAGCTCGATGTCGTAACGCATCTCCTCCGCCGCGCGGAGGAACGCGTCATACGGCATGAGCAGCGCGGCGGCGAAGTAGTTCGCCAGGGCCACGCGCAGAAGGACGACCGAGTCGGGGGTGGTGAGGTTCTTCTGCGCGCGGGCGATGATGCTCTCCACGGCCGGAGCGGCCACGAGGCGGCCTACCTGGTGGGCGATGTGGAAGCTGCGTGACCATGACGGCAGCATCTCCGAAATGGCCAGGATGCGGCGCTCGGGATCGAAGCGCCGCACGTCGGCGTCGCCGGCGGGCGCGAAGACGACGCTGACGTTGTGCTTTTCCTTGAGGTAGTGGGCCAGGGAGCGGAAGACGTCCTTACGGTCGATCTGCACCGAGGCAGCGAATGCCTCCGCCGCCGCTTCGAGCTCCGGAAAGTAATTGAGGTGGTTCTGGATGACGTCATTCACCTCCTCGGAAGGAAGGTGAGTGGGATCGACGCCGAGGAAATCGCCGCCGTCGTAGAGGCGGGTGGCCAGGGCCCGGGTCTGCTCGATGTTGTCGCGGTAGGCCTGGTAGAGCGTGAGCACCGCCCGGGCCAGCGGCGCATTCTCCGCCAGTTCGCGGACGTCGCCGGTGGTCATCCCGTGCTCGTCGAAGAGGGGATCGCCGAAGACCTCCTGCAGCTCCGAGGCCAGGCGGGAGTGAGCGTCGTCGGCGAAAGAATCGAGGCTGACCTCGAAGATCGTGGCCAGCTTGACGAGCAGGTGCGCGGGGAGCGGCCGCTGCTGATGCTCGATCAGATTGAGATAGCTGGGAGAGATCTCCAGCCGGCCGGCCAGCTCGCTCTGAGTGAGCTTCTGGCGCCGCCGGAGAGAGCGCACCTTGGCGCCGAGGCGAAGGGTTTCGGTGGGCATGGGGTCGTTGTCCGTTTTCCGCTGGCCGTTGTTCGTTGTCCGTTGTTCGTGACGTTCATGCGCTCTCCAAAGTTCACGAACAACGGAGAACGAACAACGAATTGACAACGATTTACAGATTTACGATCGTCAATCAGCTAACATTTACATCGTAACTCACGGATAAGGCTAGTTTTGTTGACTATGGCCTGCTCCATGCTCAATATTTTACAACATGAATGAGGCCACGGTGCAAGTCATGGCGCAAGCAGCGAGCGATGTCGAGATCCTTGCCCCCGTTCTTTCCGAGTGGGAGTCGATCCTCACTCCGGAAGCGCTCGCGTTCGTCGCGGCGCTCCACCGTCAGTTCAATCCACGACGTGAGGAGCTGCTGGCCCTCCGCGAAGCGCGCAAGCGGCGGATCGACGGCGGAGAGCTGCCCGGCTTCCTCCCTGAGACCCAGGCCGTCCGCGACGCTGACTGGGTGGTGGCACCGATCCCTGAGGACCTGCTCGACCGCCGCGTGGAGATCACGGGGCCGGTCGACCGGAAGATGATCATCAACGCCCTCAACTCCGGCGCGAACGTCTTCATGGCCGACTTCGAAGACGCGAATTCGCCGACGTGGGAGAACAACCTCGACGGCCAGGTGAACCTCCGGGACGCCGTCCGCCGCACGATTACGTTCGAGTCCCCTTCCGAAAACGGCATCAGGCATTACCGGCTCAACGACCGCACGGCGACGCTGCTGGTCCGTCCCCGCGGCTGGCACTTGCTGGAGAAGCACCTGCTCGTCGACGGCCGGCCCGTGAGCGCCTCGCTCTTCGACTTCGCGCTGTTCTTCTTCCACAACGCGAAGGAAGCCGTCTCCCGCGGCACCGGTCCGTACTTCTACCTGCCGAAGA
The DNA here is from genome assembly GCA_964650405.1 of uncultured Thermoanaerobaculia bacterium. Classification (GTDB taxonomy): domain Bacteria; phylum Acidobacteriota; class Thermoanaerobaculia; order Gp7-AA8; family Gp7-AA8; genus CAZYTO01. Next base: position 5,418 of record CAZYTO010000277.1, read on the forward strand.
TGGAGTCGCACCTCGAGGCGCGGCTCTGGAACGACGTTTTCCTCCGCGCGCAGGAGTACGTAGGCGTTCCGGCCGGCACGATCCGCGCGACGGTGCTGATCGAGACGATCCTGGCCGCCTTCGAGATGGACGAGATCCTCTACGAGCTGCGCGAGCACTCGGCGGGGCTCAACTGCGGGCGGTGGGACTACATCTTCTCTTTCATCAAGAAGTTCCGCGCGCGCCACGACTTCCTCATGCCCGACCGGGCCACAGTGACGATGGAGAGGCCGTTCCTGGCAGTTTACGTCGATCTGCTCATCAGGACCTGCCACCGCCGCGGAATCCACGCCATGGGCGGCATGGCCGCGCAGATCCCCATCAAGGGCGACGCTGCCGCCAACGAGACGGCCATGGCCAAGGTACAGGCCGACAAGCTGCGCGAAGTCCGCGCCGGCCACGACGGCACCTGGGTTGCCCACCCGGGCCTCGTGCCGGTGGCGAAGGCGATCTTCGACGCGCATATGCCGCAGCCGAATCAGATCGACCGCACGCGCGACGACGTGCGCGTTACGCCGGCCGGCCTGCTGCAGGTGCCCGAAGGAGCGATCACCGAGAAGGGGCTGCGCCAGAACGTCAACGTCGGGATTCTCTATCTCGAAGCTTGGCTCGGCGCCCTCGGCTGCGTTCCGCTCTACGACCTGATGGAAGACGCCGCCACGGCCGAGATCTCGCGCACGCAGCTCTGGCAGTGGCTGCACCACGACGCGAAGCTCGATGACGGCCGCCCGGTGACGCCCGCGCTCTACCGGCAGATCCGCGACGAGGAGCTGACGTCGATCCGCCAACGCCTCGGCGACGCGCGGGTGGGCGAAGGTTTTCTCGAGCGCGCGGTAACCATCTTCGACGAGCTGACGCTCAGCGACGAGCTGGCGGACTTCCTGACGATCCCCGCATACGAAGAGCTCTTGAAACTGGAACGACCAACGTAGTGCCGGCCCCGCCGGCTGCTGAAAGGGAGACTGATGATGGCACCACGACAACTCCGAGCCCTGACCGACCCCCAGAAACTCGAGCATGAATGGGAGACGAGCCCGCGCTGGGAAGGGATCTCCCGCGAGTATTCGGCCGAGGACGTGCTGCGTCTCCGCGGCTCGATCGAGATCCGGCACACGCTGGCCGAGCTCGGAGCGGAACGCCTGTGGCAGCTCCTGCGCGAAGAGCCGTACGTCAACGCCCTCGGTGCGCTGACGGGCAATCAGGCCATCCAGCAGGTGCGGGCCGGCCTCAAGGCCATCTACCTCAGCGGCTGGCAGGTCGCCGCGGACGCCAACCTGGCCGGTCAGATGTACCCCGACCAGTCGCTCTATCCGGCCAACTCCGTGCCGCAGGTCGTCAAGCGTATCAACCAGGCCCTGCAACGCGCCGATCAGATCGACCACAGCGAAGGGAAGCACGACACGTACTGGTTCGCGCCCATCGTGGCGGACGCCGAGGCGGGCTTCGGCGGTGCGCTCAACGCGTTCGAGCTGATGAAGGCCATGATCGAGGCCGGTGCTGCAGCGGTCCACTTCGAAGATCAGTTGGCCTCGGAGAAGAAGTGCGGCCACCTCGGCGGCAAGGTCCTGGTCCCGACCTCGGCGTTCATCCGCACGCTGATCTCGGCGCGCCTGGCTGCCGACGTCATGGACGTGCCGGCGCTGGTCGTGGCCCGGACGGACGCCAACAGCGCGAACCTGCTGACGAGCGACGTCGATGAGCGCGATGCCCCGTTCCTCACCGGGGAACGGACCAGCGAAGGGTTCTTCGTCATCCGGGGCGGCATCGACGCGGCCATCGCCCGCGCCCTCGCATACGCGCCCTACGCCGACCTGCTGTGGATGGAGACCTCAACGCCCGACATCGAAGAAGCGCGCCGGTTCGCCGAGGCGGTGCATGCGCAGTTCCCCGGCAAGATGCTGGCGTACAACTGCTCACCATCGTTCAACTGGGCGAAGAAGCTCTCACCGCAGGACATCGCCACGTTCCAGCAGCAGTTGGGGGCGATGGGCTACAAGTTCCAGTTCGTCACGCTGGCCGGCTTCCACGCCCTCAACTACTCGATGTACGAGCT
>CAZYTO010000278.1:0-7502 GCA_964650405.1 uncultured Thermoanaerobaculia bacterium
TCCAGAAGATCGAGATCGGCGAGCCGACCGTCGCCGAGACCATCGAGATCCTCAAGGGGCTGAAAAGCTATTACGAGACGCATCACGGCGTGGCCTTCAGCGACGAAGCGCTCACCCTCGCCGCCGAGCTGTCGGCGAAGTACATCCACGACCGCCATCTGCCGGACAAAGCGATCGACGTGTTGGACGAGGCCGGCGCGCGCGCGCGCATCGCGCGGACAAGCGTAGCGGCGCCCGCTTCGGGCGCCGACGGGCGGCCGGGAGCGGCCGCCCCTACACAAATCGGCGAGCCCGACATCGAATACGTCGTGGCGCGCATGGCCAAGATCCCGCCGCGCACCATCGCCGTCTCGGAAAAAGAGCGCCTGCAGAACCTGGAGGGCGATCTGCGCAAAGTCATCTACGGGCAGGACCACGCCATCGCGCAGATCGTCAACGCCATCAAGATCGCCCGCTCCGGCCTGGGCCACCCCGACAAGCCGGTCGGCTCGTTCCTCTTCTCGGGGCCGACGGGCGTGGGGAAGACCGAGCTGGCCAAGCAGCTCGCCGCATCGCTCGGCGTGGAGTTCATCCGCTTCGACATGAGCGAGTACATGGAGCCGCACACCGTCTCGCGGCTCATCGGCGCGCCGCCCGGCTACGTCGGCTTCGACCAGGGCGGCCTGCTCACCGACGCCATCCTCCGCACGCCGTACGCAGTCCTTGTCCTCGACGAGATCGAGAAGGCGCACCCGAACCTCTTCTCCATCCTCCTGCAGGTGATGGATCACGCCACCCTCACGGACAACAACGGCAAGAAGGCCGATTTCCGGAACGTGGTGATGATCATGACCACGAACGCAGGCGCGCGGGAGCTGAGCGGCAGCGCCATGGGTTTCGGCACGAACCCGGCGACGGGCAAGGGCCGCGGGGCCATCGAGAAGACCTTCGCCCCCGAGTTCCGCAACCGCCTCGACGCCTGGATCGCCTTCGACCCCCTCGGCTTCGAGAGCATCGAACGGGTCGCGGACAAGTTCGTGGGCGAGGTGCGCACCCAGCTCGCCGTGAAGAACGTGACCCTCGAGCTGCGGGAAGGAGGACGGGCCTGGCTGGCCAGGAAGGGCTACGACCCCGCCTTCGGCGCACGCCCCATGGCCCGGCTCATCCAGGCGAAGATCAAGGAGCCGCTCGTCGACCAGATCCTCTTCGGGAAACTCGTGGACGGCGGGAGCGTGGTGGTGGATGCGGCGAATGACGAGCTGGTGCTGTCGTACTGAGTTCGTTGTTCGTTGTCCGTGTTGTTCGTTGTCCGTTATCCGTTGATCGCTTGTCGTTGTTCGTTGATCGTTGCCGGTTGATCATTGGTCTATGAATGCGACCCGCTTCCCCGACCCGCGCCGTGTGCGCGGCGACGTCGTCGCCTTCGGGAACGACCTGCGGGTGGAGACGCTGCGGGAGGCGTACCGGCACGGCATCTTTCCCTGGCCGCATGAGGACTGGCCGCTGCCGTGGTTCTCCCCGCGGCGGCGCACGGTGATCCTCTTCGACGACTTTCACCCCGGCCGCTCGCTCCGGAAGGCCGCGCGGCGGAGCGATCTCACATTCACCATCGATCGCGACTTTCCGGCCGTCATCCACGCCTGCGCGAACACGCCGCGCCGTGAAGAGGATGGCACCTGGATCCACCCGCCGATCATCGAGGCCTACATCGCACTGCACGGCGCCGGTGACGCGCACAGCGTGGAGGTCTGGAGCGGCGACGAACTGGCGGGCGGCCTCTACGGCGTCGACGCCGGCGGCGTTTTCACCGGTGAGAGCATGTTCCACCGCGCCCCGAACGCCTCCAAGCTCGCCCTGGCCTTCCTCATCGACCACCTCCGTGCCCGCGGCGCCACCTGGCTCGACTGCCAGGTCATGACCCCGCACATGGAGGCACTGGGCGCGAAGGAAATCGGCCGCGCGCGATTCCTGGACAGGCTGGCGGAGGCACAGGCGAGCGGAATCGCGCTCTTCTGAGTCGCCCTCGAGGGTTTATGACACCAGAAGCGACGGACAGGATTGTCCGTCCTCCACACGTCATGGCAACGCTTTCGCTCCCGGAATCAGCCCCAGCGGCCTCTTCGCCAGCCGCCCGGCGTACACGTGTTCTCCAGCCTCGGCCAGCAGCGCGCATTCGTAGGCGCGCGCCAGCCGGTCGACCCAGCCGCGGGCGTCGCGCTCGTCGAGCGTTTGGAGCGCCCGGGCCAGCCTGCCGGCCTCGGTCGCGTCGTGACGCTCGACCACCGCGAGCAGCAGCTCGTGTCCGCGCTCCTTCTGGATCGTCCGGAGCGTATCGAGGACGAGGATGTTCGTCGTCCCCTCCCAGATCGGCAGCACCTGGGCGTCGCGCAGCAGGCGCGGCAGGGGCGACTCTTCGATGTAGCCGTTGCCGCCGATGAGCTCCATGGCCTCGGAGACGCACGGCACGGCCAACTTGCCCGTGACGGCTTTGGCGATCGGCGTGAGGATGCGCAGCAGCCCCGCCCCCTCGGCGTCGCCGGCGTCGGCACGGCGAAGGGCGTCGACGGCCTCGAACGTGAGCAGCATCGCTCCCGCGTGCTCCGCTTCGAGGTCGGCCAGCGTCTCCTGCACGAGCGGAAACCCGATCACGGGCCGCCCGAAGGCCCGCCGCTCCGCGACATACGCGCGCGCCTCGTGGATGGCCCGGCCGATCACGGCGATCGACGCCACGGCGTTGTAGAGGCGGGAGAGGTTCATCATCTCCGCCATGGGCGCGAAGCTGCCCAGCTCCTCAGCCGGCGCGTCGTGGAGTGATACTTCGCCCGTCGGCATCGAGCGCACGCCGAGCTTCTCCTTGATCCGCTCGATGGTCACTCCCGGGTTGCCGCGCGGCAGCAGCAGGAACGTCCGCAAGCCTCGCGTTCCCCCCGCCGCTCCTTCCGGCCGCGCCGTCACGAGCACGGCCTGCGCATCGACGTTCGAGCAGAACCACTTGTGGCCCGTCAGCCGCCACGTCCCGTCGGCGCCGCGCCGCGCGACGGTCTCGTTCGCACCGACGTCTGAGCCGCCGGCGCGCTCCGTCAGGAACATCCCGCCCGTCCAGAGCGTGGCCGCGTCGGTCGATGCCAGCCGCGGCACGAGCTGCGCCTTCGTCGCCTCCGTCCCATGCCGCGACACCACGCGGGCCACGCCGTCGGTCATGCAGAGCGGGCAGTACAGCCCCATCTCGGCCATGGCGAAGAGGTATCCGAGGGCGAAGCCGAGGAGGGGCGCATCGCCGCGGTGCGGATGATCGGAGTACTTCATGGCGATCATCCCCGAGCCGTACGCGATCCGCTCCATTTCGCGATACGACGGGTGATAGTCGACGCGGTCGATGCGATTTCCCCGCGCGTCGTGCGTCACCAGCCGCGGCGACTCCCGATCCGCGATCGCCGCAAGCGGCGCGACTTCCAGGGCCGCACGTTCCCCCATCGACACGAGCTGCGGCTCCGCCCATGCCCAGGCAGCGTCATCCAGCTTGCGCCGGACGAGCTTCTGGAAGAGCGCTGACGCAGTCCAATACGAGACGGGCGACGGTGATGGTATGTGATCCATAGTGCGTCCAGTCGCAGGTTCTGTGTGGAGGCCGGCGCCCTCGCCGGCCCTGGACCAATCAGGCTATCGGATTCTGCCTGGCACGCCGCGGGCCGGCGAGGGCGCGGTACCCGAGAGACGAAACGATGGACGGGGGACGAGCTCACGCGGAGATCGCGGAGATCGCGGAGGACTGAGTGACTTCTCCGCGTCCTCCGCGTCCTCCGCGTGAGTTGCTTCTTCGCTCGTAAAGCAGCAATCAACACTGGGAGTCTCTTGGTAGCGTACGCTCGGGATGACGGCAGGACTATAGTTATGGATCGTATCGAATTGGAGGACGCTATGCCGACGACTCTCTCCCGTCGTTCCTTCGCCCACATCCTCGGAGCCGGCGCCGCCGCGGCCGCACTTCCCTTCCCGCAGTTGTTCGCCGGGAAGGTGGCCGCACAGAAGACCGCCGAGAGCGCCGCCGCCGGAGGGCTGGTGCGGCTCAGCGCGAACGAGAATCCGTACGGCCCGTCGGCCAAGGCCCTCGATGCCAGGCGCGAGGCGTTCGGCACCGCGTGCCAGTATCCCGACCGATCGCAGGCCCTGCCGGCCGCCGAGGTCGGACGCCCGCACAGCGTCGGTCCGGAGCAGGTGCTGCTCGGCTGCGGGTCGAGTGAGATCCTGAAAGTGGCGGCCGCGGCGTTCACGAATCGCGACCGCAAGCTCGTCCTGGCCGCTCCGACATTCGAGGCCATCGGCTTCGCTGCTCGCTGCGCCGGCGCGGAGACGGTGGCCGTCCCCCTCGACGCAGCCTATGCGCACGACCTCGGTGCCATGGCAGCCGTGAAGGACGCGGGCCTCATCTACGTCTGCAATCCGAACAATCCCACCGCCACCATCACACCGCGCAGTTCCCCGGCGTCGTTCCCCGGCAGCGTCCCGGCCTCGACCATCGTCTTCGTCGACGAGGCCTACCACCACTACGCCGACTCCGACGACTACGCCAGCGTCATCCCCCTCGTGAAGATGCACCCCAACCTGCTCGTGGCCCGGACGTTCTCCAAGATCTACGGCATGGCCGGCCTGCGCCTGGGATACGCCATCGCCCAGCACGAGCTGCTGCAGAAGATGGAGGAGCAGCGCCAGTTCGACTCCATCAACGTCATGGCCATCGCCGCCGGCCGGGCCAGTATCGCCGACGCCGAGCACGTCCGCTTCGGCAAGGAGCGCAACGCCGCCACGCGCAAGATGGTCACCGACTCCCTGCAGTCGATGGGCTACCGCACCCTTCCCTCGCAGGCCAACTTCATCATGATCGACCTCGGCCGCGAGGTCCGCCCGGTCATCGCCGCCTTCAAGCAGAAGGATGTCCACGTCGGCCGCCTCTTCCCCGCCATGCCCAAGCACCTCCGCGTCACCATCGGCAGGCCGGAAGAGATGACTGCGTTCCTCGGCGCCTTCAAGACCGTGATGGCGTGACCACGAACGTTGCCAGGCGCCGAGGCAAACGAGATCGCCCGCGAGCCACACAAAACACGAAACCATCCCCTTCTCCCCGCCGCAGCGGGGAGAAGGTGGCCGAGGGCCGGATGAGGGGCAAATGAAACGAACGCTCCTCTTCGCGGCCGGGATCCTTGCGGTGACACTCCTGGTGTGGCTGGCCGGCCGCGGACTCTACGCGCCGTCCGAGCGGCGGAATGAAGAAGATGCGGCGTGGCCGTACAACCTCGGCAAACTGCGCGACGTGCCGAAGCGCTACCCGAGCGTCGACCTCAACACGAATGCCGCCGAGGTCGTGAGGCTGGCCGAGGGGCTGGAGATCGACCTCGCCGAGGAGACGAGCGGCCCTCCCCGCCCGCCGCACCCTAGCCGCCCGCGCGCGCTGCGGCCCGTCATGCGCAAATACCTTCTGGACAGCGTGAACGACGCGCGCGCGCAGACCGGCGCGCCGCCGAATGCACTCGCACAGTTCCTCGCGGAGCACGGAGAGGCGCTCGCCGCAATACGCGCCCAGCTCAATGCCAATGCCCCGCCGCGCTGGCGCAGCGACGTCCAGGAGCTCTCCGATCCGCCGCGGCCGAACCTCCCCGGCCATACCGAGCTCTTCTCACTCCTCGCCGCCGACGCACTGGACCATCACCGTAACGGCGACGACGCCACGGCCTGGCAGGACCTCGACGCCATGTGGAAGCTGGCCCGCGGACTCCTCGGGCAGCCCGACCGCCGGACGACGTTCAGCGCCGTCTCCGGCTCGCAGATCCTCACCGGCATCGCCGCCAAGCCCGCCCCGCCCGGGCCCCTCTGGTGGCGCGGCGTCGCCCCCTTCGACTTCGACCGCGCCGGCGTGGCAGCGACACAATACGAAGCCTGGCGCATGATCACCTTCGCCCGCCATTACCCTGCCGGCGAGCCCAACGACGACAACGCACTCCAGGAAGTGTTCCGCCATGGCGCTGAAGTCATCGTCGGCCCCTTTCATCTCGCGCAGGCCCAGCGCACCGCCACCACCATGCGCATGCGCGCCGAGCGCATGGCCCGCACCCCGCCCTGCGGCAACCGCAGCAACGAGTACGAGCCCCTCTACCCGCGCCTCGGCCGCTTCGCCGTTGAGCGCGAAGGAGCTGCCAAAATGCTGCTGCTGCAGGAAGCCCGCCTCGCCACCGGCGCCTGGCCGCCTACACTCCCCGGAATCGAGCACTCAAAGTGCATCGGCCACACCTGGCAGTACACACGATCGAACGGCTCGATGCAGTTGACCCTGACCCCGGCATTGCCGTCCCCGCCGAGCCGCGAGACCCGGCTGCTGCTGCCGCTCGACTACCGCCGGTAAAGAATTGTGCTGCGAGCGATGACCAGCATTCGCCTTCATTGTCGGGCCGGTCGTTTCTTCTGTAGCATGAGAGCGAAGCGACGCGGTCGCGTACGACACCGATGAAGCACCCACCGATGAAGCACCACGATCCAAATAGCGAAGCATCGCATCCGGGCGGTTTCTCGCTTTCGGATCGGAAGCTCGAACTGTTCCATCCGGAGCTCTACTCGGATCAGGCGTGGCGAATGGCACTCGAGCGGTACCCTACGTACCCTCAGCACACGGATCGCACGGAATGGCGTGAACATCTGGCGGAGCATCTGCGGTTCGGCGATTCCCGAGCGGCTCTCCTCGTTTCAACTGAGCCGATGATCATCGCTGCGTACACTGACGACCTTGATTGCGTTGTGTTTCTACAGTTCGATCGTAAACACATGGATCCGAGCTGGCACGTTGGTTCGCGACTCTTGACGGTGAATACCTATAGCTTCATCGCAAGAGGCCTCGCCGCAGATCTAACGTTGGGACCCGGACACACGGGCAGGTGGGGTAACTACTGGCCCTTGATCGCCGATCTTCTCACCGAGGAATCGAGTTCGGTGGAGCAGCGGAAGGCCGCAATCTCAGCCGACGAATGGCGTCGAGTGTCTGACTTGGCGGCCTGACCCCAATCTCGTTTTCGGAGCCTGCTGAGGCACCTTTGGAGACGCCCATCGCGCCCGCGAGACGGTCGCCCATTGTTGTCCGGTCTTCCTCGACTGGGTTAACCGATCAAGTCTGGCGTACAAGGCGACTTGCTCGAGAGTGACTTGGTGCTCGAGAGTGACTTGGTGACTTGGGGTCACACCTTCGTTCTTCGCTTGGGCTCGAGAGTGGGTGGCTTTGGGGTCACAGCTTCCTTCTTTCTTCTTCGAGCGCGTCAGGGGCGGACTTGGCAGGGGCGGACTTGGGGTTACACCTTGCTTCTTCGCGTCCCATCGCCACTTGGAGGCGAACCGGCTTGGCTTGGGGCCCGGCTTGGGGTCACATCTTCTGTCTTCGGTTGGTGGCAGACACGGGCGGCCTGGCGTCACGCCTTCCTTCCTCGCGTGCCATGGCCACTCTACGGGCTGTAGCGCGACCGGGGAGCGAGTTTCCATCCCGAGGA
>CAZYTO010000279.1:0-7478 GCA_964650405.1 uncultured Thermoanaerobaculia bacterium
GTCTCTATCCGGGGCAGCGGAGCGGCCACGTACGTACCGAAGAGGCTCGTGTGGGCCTCGCGGAACAGCTCCTCGTCCCGGTTGAAGTCGGCGGCGTTCTGGTAATGCGCCAGCGCCTCGGCGAGCAGTTTCGAGGCCCGGATGCGGTCGTTCAAGGAGTAGGCCAGTCCCTCCTTCGCCACTCCGAGGGCGTACTGGCGGTAGGCCTCCTGATCGCGGTTGTGCATCTCGGGAACGGCCGAGACGGCGGCGAGGTAGTCGTCCCACTTCCCGCTCTCCGCCAGGGGGATGAAGTTCTCGAAGCTGCCCTTCGGCACCAGCACCTGCACCCGGTCGGTGGTCGGCACGATGCGCGCGGCCACGATGGCGGCGGCGTCATGGAGCAGGTCGTCCATCACCTGCTCGCGGGTGGGCGCGTTCTCGCCACCCTCGTACTTGCGCCGGAACTCGCGGTCGAACGGGCCGGAGTCGAGCACGTGCCCCTTGCCGTCGCGGATCTCGAACGTCCCTTCTAGGTTGCCCTGCAAGTGCTTGAAGCGCTTCGTGACCGGCACGTTGCCGTAGACCGGCTTCCGCTCGTACTTCCCCTTCGACGCGTTCCACTCGTCCTTCGTCCCGGTCTGCTTGTACTCGTAGTCGGTCTTCGTCTCCCACGTGTCGTCGGCGTCGAGGCGCAGCAGGGAGAGGCGGACGTCCAGGTCGGGCGCGCCGGAGGAGGCGATGCGCGGATCCCCGGCCGTGATCGCGTCCTGGGTCAGCTTCTGCAGTGATTCCGCGTCGCTGATGCCATCGCTGCGGACGCTCGTGGCCTTAACCCGCAGCCGCACTCCCGCGACGTTGATGGCCGGCGGGCGCGTCCGGGCCATCGCCACGGCGCGTTTCGTGAAGCCGAACCCCTCCCGCGCCAGGACAGGGAGGGCGGATGAGGCGGCGAGGACGACGACGAGGAGGATGCCGGCGCGACGGGGCATGGACGCTCCTTGACAACGAGTTGTGTAGGGGAATCCTAGCGCACTCGCCGCAGGCGTGACCACGTCAGGGCGCCGGCACCGGCCACCAGCCACAGCACGATCCAGCCGGCGGGCGCGCTGCGCATCCAGTTCCACATGGCCAGCGTGATGGCCCACAAGCCGTACACCAGCAGGAACATCCGCCGGTGATGCCGGTCGTCCTCCACCCCCGCCGCGAAGCTGGCACCGAGGATGAGGGCCGGAAGCACCCCGAGGGCGATGTTGACGAGGAGGAGCAAGTCGAGTCCTGAGTGCCGAGTGCCGAGCCGAGGGGCGTGGGTCAGGTGTGACCAGGCCCGGCACTCTATCGCGTCCGTCCCTCGAGTGGCGACACTCTCGCAGCCCGGGTGACGGCCAGGGGAGCCGTCACGCGAGAATGCCGCCACTTCAGGGACGGACGTCGCTGCTGGCGAACGAACCGGCGGGCTCGCATGTGGGAGGTTGCTTGCCCGATAGAACGTCGACGACAGACGCAGCGAAGAACGAGCAGGAATCCACTCCCGCCGGCCGTTCGCCAAGTGGCGACACCCTCGCAGCCCGGGTGACGGCCAGGGGTTGCCGTCACGCGAGGAATGCCGCCGCTTCACGAACGGAACGCTTGAAGCGCACGTCCGCCGAAGCGTGACTAGCGGCGCGGAGGCGAGCGGGGATCGGACTGGACGGGGATGAGAACGAAGCGCCAGGTCACGCGCCGCGGCTCGAGCAGGGCCAGCGCCATGAGCGCGGCGATGACCACGAACAGCGGCAGGAGGAGCGCGAGGTGATCGAGAACGTCGCGCTCGGCACTGAGGTCGTCCGAGACGGAGATGATGGGGAACAGCAGGGCGATGGCACAGAGGAGCGCGATCTGCACACGGCGGCTCTTCGGCCGGAAGGCAACCAACAGTCCGGCGCTGACGAGCAGCCACGTGATGTTGAGAAGGGTTTCCATCGCGCTTGACGCGGACAGTCGATGACCGGCCGTCCGCGACGAAGTATACGTCTTCGACTACGCAAACGGCCAAAGGTTTCGGTCGAAAAGATTCCTAAAGAATGAACAGTGCGCCGGACCGGGGTCCGGCGCACATGTCGGAAAGGCTAGTCTCCGCAAACGGTCTCGATGAGGATTGCACACACCTGGTACGGGTCCATGTTGGCGGCCGGGCGGCGATCTTCGAAGTAGCCCATGCCTGTGTTCGCCGTCTGCATCGGAATGCGAACCGAGGCCCCGCGGTCGCTCACGCCGTAGCGGAAGGCGTGGATGGGAGCGGTCTCATGCAGTCCGGTCAGACGCTCTTCATTGTGAGCGCCGTAGACGGCGATGTGCTGGTCGTGTTTCGCCTCCAGCTTCTTCATGGCCGCTTCGATCACCTTCATGCCGCCCTCGGCGCGCGTCCCCTTCGTGGAGAAGTTCGTGTGCGCTCCGGCACCGTTCCAGTCGCCCTTGACCGGCTTCGGATAAAGCGTGGCGCTGACGCCGAACTCCTCGCCGATGCGGTACAGCAGCCAGCGCGCGAGCCACAGCTCGTCCGCCACGTCCAGCGGCCCGAGAGCGCCGACCTGGAACTCCCACTGCCCGGGCATGACCTCGGCGTTGGTGCCGACGATGGAGATGCCGGCCCGCATGCATGCGTCGGCATGCGCTTCGACGACGTCGCGGCCGAAGACTTCGTCCGCGCCGACTCCGCAGTAGTAGCCGCCCTGCGGCGCGGGGAAGCCGTGATCCGGCCAGCCCAGCGGGCGGTTTCCGTCGAAGAAGGTGTACTCCTGCTCGATGCCAAACCACGGCTCGTGCGACTTGTACTTCTCGGCCACGTCCCGCAGGTGCGCGCGGGTATTGCTCCAGTGGACCGAGCCGTCCGGGTTGAGCACCTCGCAGAGGACGAGGATGTCGCCCTCGCGGTGCAACGGGTCGGGAATCTGTTTGACCGGACGGAGCATCAGGTCGCTGAAATGGCCGCTGGCCTGGTTGGTGCTCGATCCGTCATAGCCCCACTCGGGGATGTCGGCGAGCGACTTGACCGGGTCGATGATCTTGGTCTTGGACCGCAGCTTCGCCGTCGGTTTCTGACCGTCGATCCAAATGTATTCGGCCGTGATTTTCTTCACGTGGAGACCTCCTGGAGTTGTTTGGTTGTGAATGAATACTGGCGTGCGCCGGCTTCGAGGATGGCGCACGGTAGCAGAGACGTTCCGCGCGCGGAAGACTGATCTTTTCCGCGACGCTGCGTTAGAATGAAAGACCCGCGGCGAGGCAGGCGCTGACAAACGCCGCCAAGAGGCCTGACACCCGATACCCGACACCTGATACCACTCGTCACTCAGGCGCGGCACTCGGCACTCAGCACTCGGCACTCGTCCCGCTACTCCGCCTGTCGCGCCTCGGACAGTTCGCCGCCCGGCGCCTGGAACGGCTCGCCCGGCCTGGCCACCACCACGCAGTTCTTGCCGCGTGACTTCGCCTCGTACATTGCGGCGTCGGCCCGGCGCAGGAGCTTGTTCTTCTCCTGCTCGATCGAGTCGGCCGAGGCGGCATCGGGCAGATACGGGGCGACGCCCACGGAGGCGGAGAGGACATCCCGCAAATGGATGGGTGGCATGCTGAAGCCCCACTCCCGCTCCAGGAACGTCGTGCCGGCGATCGTGGCCCGGATCTCCTCGGCGACCTTCAACGCCTCTTCCAGCGGCGTCTCGGGCAGGATCATCACGAACTCGTCGCCGCCGTAACGGGCCACGGTGGCGTCGACGCTCTGCACGATGCGTTTGAGGAGGAAGCCCACCTCGCGCAACACCTGGCTGCCGGCCAGGTGGCCGTGGCAGTCGTTGACGAACTTGAAGCGGTCGAGGTCCATGAAGATGAGCGTGGCCGGCTTGCCGCTCTCGTGCGCCATCGACAGCGATTCGGTCAGGCGCACGTTGAACCAGCGGTCGTTGTACAGACCGGTGAGGTCGTCCTTCTTGGCCAGTTCGTGGGCCCGGCGGGCGTCGAGGGCGTTCTGCAGGGTGAAGGACGTGTAGCCGGCGAAGATCTCCAGCAGCGTCTTGTCGCGCTCCGTGAACGTGGAGCCGTCCAGCTTGTTGATCAGCTCCAGCACGCCGCAGACGTGCTTGCCGATGTAGATGGGAACGCAGACCACCGACTCCGTCTTGTGGCCGAGCTGTTCGTCGATGTCGGCGAAGAAGAACTCGTCCCCCACGACGTTGGTCGAAAGATACGGCGCGCCGGTCTGGTAGACGCGGCCGACGATGCCGTACTTCGCCGAGAGCCGGCGTCCGATGAGATCGCGGCTGGCGGTTCCGAAGGTGGCGATGAAAACGAGCTCGTTCTCCCGGCGCGCCGCCACCTTGCGAAAGGGATCGTCGAGCAGGATGGAGCCCGATTCGCTCGGCACGAACTCGTAGGCCTTCTGAAGAATCTGGCGGAGGACCAGGTCGAGGTCGATGTCGCTCTTGAGGGTCAGTCCCGCCTTATGGCGCTCCAGGAAGCGCTCGAGCTGGGGGATTTCGAGCGAATGGAATTGAATCATCGCCTGTAGACCGCCCCCGATTATACGGGGCCGGGCCCAATATGAAGGATCGCTGTTCGCTGATGGCTGTTCGCTGGTCGCTGGTCGCCTGACGCTGTCTCGCCTCTCCGCAAAAGCCCCCGGCCCCCTTACAATCCGCGTTCATGCGCAAACTGCTTGCCTTCGCCTCGCTCTTCATCGCCGCGGCTGCAGTCGGCCAGACCGACTACAGCAAGGTCACCATCAAGGTGGAGAAGGTCTCCGGAAACGTCTACATGCTGGCGGGGGCGGGGGGCAATATCGGCGCCTGCGTCGGCGACGACGGCATCGTCATCATCGACGACCAGTTCGCACCGCTGGCCCCGAAGATCAAGGAAGCGCTGAAGGGGATCGCCGACAAGCCGGTCCGCTTCATCCTCAATACGCATTACCACGGCGACCACACGGGCGGGAACGAAGTGTTCGGCCGCGACGGCACGATCATCGCGCAGGAGAACGTCCGCAAGCGGCTGGCCGCCGGCTCGTCGGCACGCGGCAATGCCACTCCGCCCGCGCCGAAGGGCGCCCTCCCCATCGTCACCTTCAACGACCGCACCACCGTCCACCTGAACGGCGAGGACATTCGGGCCACCTACCTTCCCGCCGGGCATACTGACGGCGACTGCGTCGTGGAGTTCCCCAACGCCAAAGTCCTGCACATGGGCGACGACTTCTTCAACGGGACGTTCCCCTTCGTGGACGTGGAGAACGGCGGCAGCGTGCGAGGACTGATCAGGAACGTCGACACCGTTCTGGGCCGCATCGACGACTCGTATAAGGTCATCCCCGGCCACGGCCCGCTGTCGGACCGCAAGGGCCTGGCCGCGTTCGCCGGCATGCTGAAGGGGACGTGGGGCGCGGTCGAGGCCGGGGTGAAGGCCGGCAAGACCGCGGATCAACTGAAGGCCGAGAAAGCCCTGGCGAACTGGGACTCGTGGGGCAAAGGCTTCATCAAGATCGACGCATGGATCGACACGATCTACAACGAGATCAAGAAGTAGCTCTTGTTACCTGGCGATCTTCTTCAGCGAAAGCGTCATCTCGAACTTCGCTACCGGCTCGTCGCCGAACTTGCGCGGGACGCGCGCCGTGACGTGGACGAGCGCCTCCTGGCGCTCGCCCGTTTCGAGCGTGCGCTTCACCAGGTCCTGGATCACCGGGCCGTCTTCGCACGAGAAGTGAACGTCGTCTTCGGCGCGCTTGAGGAACTCGGCCTTGAGGTCCTTGAAGACGAAGGAGATCTTTGCCTTTCGCTCGGAGGCCAGGAAGAACGAGATCAGTCCGCCGCTGACGTCCGCGCCGATGCAGAGCGTACCGACGTACATCGACCGGAGATGGTTCCGCGTGCGCCAGTTCAGCGGGATGATCACCTCGCAGCGGTCCTCGTTGACCTCCACGATGGTGGGCTTCACGAAGTAGAGCAGGAAGACATAGCGCAGCGCCCAGCCGCGCACCTTGGCAGTCTGTTTCCAGTTCATCGGGTTCCCTTGTCGTTCATCGCTTGCCCATCGTTCATCGCTTCACTTTGTCCAGGTCGATCCTGCGGCGTGCATAGGGACGCAGGGCGCGGTCGTACAGCGCCGCCGGCATGACGCGCACGAGGCGCATGGCCAGCGAGATGGGCAGCGGAAACTCGATCGTACGGGCTCGCCGCTCCAGGCCGTTGGCGATGAGGCGGGCCGCCTTTTCCGCGGACATGACGAACGGGACGGCCCCCTTGTACTTCTCGATGATGGGCGTGCGCACCCAGCCGGGATTGACCACAGTCACGTTGACCCCGCGCGGCGCGAGCTCGACCCGGCTGGCCTCGAGGAAGTTCTGCATGGCCGCCTTCGACGCGGAGTAGAACGACGATTACGGAAAGCCGCGCAGGCCGGGCATCGAGGCGATCCCCCGCAAATGCCCCCCGCCCCGGGGCAGCACCCGGCGGGCCGCCGCGTCGAAGAGATAGAACATGCCGAGGACGTTCACGCGCAGGATCCGCTCGGCGTCGTCGACGTTGAAATCGGCCGCCCAGGTCGGGACGCTGATGCCGGCGTTGGCCACGGCCAGGTCCAGCTCCCCGCCGAGGGCCTCGCGCGCCCGGGCCACCGCCGTGCGCACCTGCCCCAGGTCGGCCACGTCGCAGCCGATGCCCACCGCCCCCACTCCGAGCACGCGGAGGGCGCGGGCGTGCTCTTCCACGAGCTCCGCGCGCCGCGCCAGCAGCGCCACCGACCACCCCCGCGAAGCCAGCTCGCGCCCCAGCGCCAGACCGATCCCCGAGGAGCCGCCGGTGATGAGCACGCGCTTGCCGTTCGCGCTTCCGTCCATGGCGCGGAGTGTATCCCGTCAACCGGAGGAGATATTGGAGCGCCGTTCAGCGCGCGGCACAAGACGAGATGACGGAGAAGGGCGGTCGGTGGAAGGGCGAAGGGCGAAGGAAGAAGGGCGGAGTCCGCGAGGCACTGGTTTCCTTCCCCTTCATCCTTCGCCCTTCGCTCATGTCGGGCTTCCGGCAGCTGAGAAGAAACGACAAAGGACGGGTTCACGCGGAGACGCGGAGACGCGGAGATCGCGGAGGTTTGCTTTTCTCCGCATCCTCCGCGCCTCCGCGAGCTGTGCTTTTGTCGCTTGCGACCCGCCTGACACTGAGCCCAGCACAGCGCGGGTGCGCTGCGCTACGCTCCCAGCTCGGCGATCCGTTTGGCGCGCGTGGAGGGATGATCGACGGCGTAGAAACGGTGGTCGCCGAGCTCCTCGCGGATGAACTCCTCGGTCGCTGCGATCGCGGCGTCGAGGCCACACGGCGGCTTCCCGTCGCAGCGCCAGACGATGCGCTCCGCATCCCGGTCGTACTCCCACAGCCCGGCCAGCGCGCCGCCGGCCACGATCGTGTTGTGGTGCGGCTCCGGCGTCGTGCCGTGACGGAGGGCGAAGTGATTGTCGCGGAACGGCAGGAGCG
>CAZYTO010000280.1:0-7465 GCA_964650405.1 uncultured Thermoanaerobaculia bacterium
CGGCGAAGGCCCACAACGCGCCGGCGCCGCGTGCGCAGCGCACCGGGGACTGGTATCCCGGAATTCGGCCCTGTTCCGGGGGTGGTGAGGGGGACGTAGTCCAGGTTGACGTCGTTGATGTCGAAGGGGATGTACTGCTCCGCTTCCCACTGGATGGACTCGGCCAGCTCCTCGGCCGACATGGCCGGCAGGGTGATTTTCTTGATGATGACCGAGTGGCCGGAGAGGGAAGTGGCGTAGTTGGAATTCTTGATGTTTTTGTCGGTGTTCAGCCGCTGAATCGTATCCACCACCAGCGACGAGTCCATGATGGAACCGTCGACGATGGCTTCGGGAGAGAGGGTCTCGATCCCGAGCTTCAACAGTTGGAACGCGCCGCCCTTCTTCTCCTTCAGCTCGATGAGTTTGACCGCTGAAGAGCCGATATCAAGGCCGACGACATTTTTGCTCTTTGAGAAGAACACCGCTCACCCCTTCAACCCCATTCACTTCTCGTTGGCCGGACTTGTTGAAAGTGGGTCGAAATTACAACGTTTAAATTTCGAAGTCAACTCTACAGGAAATAGACTTATGAATCGATTACGCGGCTTTGACGCCCTTCAGCCACCTGGGCTTGCGCCCTTCCGCTGCCTGGGCTTGCGCGGAATCGACGGGGTAGTTAAAATCTCGCGCCTTTCGCGTTATTTGAGGAGTTAGATCGATGGCCAAGATGTGCGAAGTCTGCGGCAAAGCTCCGGTGTTCGGTAACCGGATCAGCCATGCCCACAACGTTTCCAGCCGGCGCTGGATGCCGAACCTGCAGCGCGTCCGCGTGCTGGTCGGCTCGGCCGTCCGCCGCATGAACGTCTGCACCCGCTGCATCCGCACGGGGAAGATCCAGAAGGCAGCACGATAGCGCTAAGTGGTTAGCGGTCAGTAACTAGCAGCACTCACTCACCGCTAACCACTTACGCCGTCGCGCCCCGTACGTTGTACTTCCGCTCCACGTTCAGGACGCCGTCCACGCTGGCGACCGAGCGCTGGACCTTCTCCAGTTGCTTGACGTCGGCGATCTCCAGGACCAGCTCCGCGGTGGCCTTGCCGTCGTTCACCCGCGAGTCCATCTGCCGGATGTTGGTCTTCAGGTTGGCGATGGTCGAAACGACCCGCGCCAGGATGCCCTGGCGGTCCTCCATGAGCACCTCCAGCTCCACCTGGAACTGGCTCTGGCGCTGGTCGGCCCACTCCACGGCGATCTCCCGATCGGGGTTGAACATGAGATTCTTCACATTCGGGCAGTTCGCGCTGTGCACTCCCACGCCCTTCCCGCGGGAGATGTAGCCGACGATCCGCTCCCCCGGCAGCGGGGTACAGCACTTGGCCAGGTAGGTCATCAGGTCGTCGTACCCCTTGACCTTGATGGCCGTCGCGGAGCCGGAGAAGGGGAAGATCTTCCGCACCGCACGCCCGAGCACTCCCTCGTCCGCCGTCTCCGCTTTCTGGGCCGTCTCCTTCTGCTCGGTGGTGGTGAAGCGCTCCACGATGTGGCGGGCCGAGACCTTGCCGTAGCCGACGTCGGCGTAGAGATCGTCGAGCCGTGAGAGGCCGTACTCGTGGAGCACGCCGTCGAGGGCGTTCTCGGCCACGAGCTTGCGCCACTGTACCTTGTAGCGCTTGGCCTCCTTCTCGATGAGCTTCCGCCCCAGGTCGATGGAGCGGTGCTTCTGCTCCGTGTTCAGCCAGTGCCGGATCTTGTGCTTGGCGCGGGAGGTGGCCACCATGTTCACCCACTCGCGAGACGGCGTCTGGTTCGGGGCGGTGAGGATCTCCAGGATGTCGCCGTTCCGAAGGGGCGTGCGCAGGGGAACGAGCTTCCCGTTCACCCGCGCCCCGACGCAGTGGTGGCCCACGTCGGTGTGAATGCGGTAGGCGAAGTCGAGGGGAGTGGCGCCGCGGGGAAAGGCGAAGACGTCGCCCTTGGGGGTGAAGGTGTAGACCTCGTCGGGGTACAGGTCGATCTTCAGCGAGTGCATGAACACCCGCGGGTCCTTGATCTCGTTCTGCCACTCCACGAGCTGCCGCAGCCAAAGGAAGTTGGCGTCGTCCGGCGAGGCGCCGATCCGGCCCTCCTTGTACTTCCAGTGTGCGGCGATGCCCTGCTCGGCGATCAGGTCCATCTCCCTGGTCCGGATCTGCACCTCGAAGGGCTGCCCCTTCTCCGCCACCACCGTCGTGTGCAGGCTCTGGTAGAAGTTCGGCTTCGGCATGGCGATGTAGTCCTTGATCCGTCCGGGAACGGGGCGCCACATCTGATGGATGATGCCCAGGCAGGCGTAACAGTCCTTGACCGAGTCGCAGATGATGCGGAAGGCCAGGTAGTCGTAGAGCTGGCCGATGTCGATCTCCTGCCGGCGCAGCTTGGCGAAGATGGAGTGCAGCGACTTGACCCGGCCGTAGACGTCGCCGGGGATGTCGTTCTCCTTCATCTTCCGGGAGAGCGTCGACTGGATGCGGCCGACCAGGTCGCCCGACACGGCCAGCTTTTCGTTCACCGACTTCTGCAGCTCCTCCGACTCGCGCGGGTGCATGTAGTGGAAGGAGAGGTCCTCCAGCTCGCTCTTGATGCGGCCCATGCCCAGGCGGTTGGCGATGGGAGCGTAGATCTCCATCGTCTCCTTGGCGATGGCCACCCGCCGCTCCTCGGGGAGGAACTGCAGCGTGCGCATGTTGTGAAGGCGGTCGGCCAGCTTGACCAGCACCACCCGCAGGTCGCTGACCATGGCCAGCAGCATTTTCCGGAAGGTCTCGGCCTGCTGCTCTTCCTTCGAGACGTAGGCGTACCGCGAGATCTTCGTCACGCCGTCGACCAGCTCGGCCACGTCCTCGCCGAACATCTCCGTCAGCGTCTCTTTCGTCGTCAGCGTGTCTTCGAGCACGTCATGGAGCAGTCCGACAGCGATGGAGGTCTCGTCCAGCCGCATCTCGGCGAGGATGTGGGCGACGTTGAGCGGATGGACGAGATACGGCTCCCCTGAGCTGCGCACCTGGCCGCGGTGCTCCCGGGCCGAGAAGATGTAGGCCTTCTGCAGCAACTCCTCGTCGAAGCCGGGGTTGTAGCTCTCGATCTTGTCGAGGATGTCTTCAAACCGGATCATGCCGAAGCCCGTAACGAAGCGGACATCCTAGCAGTTCCACGAGGGGCGAGCGGGAGACGGCGAGCGGAACACGGGAGAGCGGCCCGGAGATATGCACGGCTGAAGCGTGAACGGAAACGTACGCCGCCGCGGGCATGCGATATCGTGAAACGCGACCAACGGTCGCTGAGGAGTGCCGCACGTGAGCAGCCGGAACCTGGAGATCTTTCAACGCCTCATGGCCGGCACGCTCGGGCCGGACGAGCAGACCGGCATCCTGCTTCCTCCCCCCATCGCCCGCACCATCCCGTTCCGGGTGACACAGATCGAGCGCGGCCTCTGCGTCGTGGAACTGACCGCGGATCCGGAGGTCCACGCCAACCCGATGGGCACGGTGCACGGCGGCGTCTTCTGCACCATCGCCGACGCGGCCATGGGCATCGCGCACTGGGTGGGCCTGGAAGAGGGCGAGTCTTTCACCAGCATCGACTTCCGCATCAACTTCTTCCGGCCGGTGTGGAGGGATGACTTGAAGGCCACGGCGCGCCTGATCAACGGCGGCCGGAGCGTCAGCTATTACGGTTGCGAGCTCACCCGCGGCGACGGGAAGCTGGTGGCCCATGCCACGAGCACGGTCATGACACTGCGCGGCAATGCCGCGGAAGGAAGGTAACGAGCGATGCCCATTTCGGATCTCCTGTTGCGCGAGCTCGACGTGGAAGCAAAGGCCACGCGGGCCATGCTGGAGCGCGTCCCCGCGGACCGGCTGGACTGGTCACCCCACGAGCGTTCGATGTCCCTCGGCAAACTGTCGTGGCACCTGGCCTCGATCCCGCGCATCCCCGCCCGCATCTTCGCTGCCGGTGCGTTCGAGATCGGCAATGCCCGGCCCGCGGCCGGCGTCACCGACTACAGCGGCTTTCTCAACGAGCTGGAGCGAAACCTCATCACCGCGCGCGAGACCATCTCCCAGCTCGGCGCCGCCGCCCTCTTCGCCACCATCGACATGACCCGCGACGGCAAGCACGTCATGGCCCTGCCGAAGTACTTCGTCCTCCGCAACGTCCTCCTCAACCATACCGTTCACCATCGCGGCCAGCTCTCGGTCTATCTGCGGCTGCTCGACATCCCCCTGCCAGCCACGTACGGCACGAGCGCGGACGAGGTGGCGGGTTGAGCGACTGCGCCGCTTCCGCGTCCCCCTCTGCACCCCCGCCATCGCCGGGCCGATGAGCTACGCCGGTCAGGAACGCGGCGACCGTTCCGCGACGAGCGGTATCTGCGCGGCATGGACGCATCGATGCGGCAGAAGGTCGCCCTGACGGCGGCCCACCTGCTGGCCGTGGGGCGCGTTGCCGACATGGGCATGGGCTCCGGGACGGGCAGCCACGCCCTGGCCGCGCTGTACCCGTCGCTCGAGGTGATCGGCGTCGACATCAATCCGGTGATGGTGGAGCTGGCCCGCGAGCGCTACCGCCTGCCGAACCTTTCCTTCGCCGCCGGTGACATCGCCGCGGCCGTCTTCCCGCCGGACTCGCTCGACGCGATCTTCGACTCGTCGGTCCTGCACCACGTCACCACGTTCACCGGCTATGACCACGACGCGGCCGCCCGCGCCCTCGAGGCCCAGGCAGGCATGCTCCGCCGCCACGGAATGCTCATCGTGCGCGACTTCGTCTCTCCCGGCGAGGGCGACGTCCTGCTCGACCTGCCGGCGAACGACGGCGACGGCGGCGACGCACCCGGGAACTGCTGCACGGCCTCGCTCTTCCTCCGTTTCGCGCGCGAGTTCCGGAAGCTGCACGCGCAGCCCGGCTTCCCGTTCCACGAGCTCGACCCTCCCGCGGAAGGATGGAGGCGCTTCCGCCTGCCCCTTCGCCTGGCGGCCGAGTTCATCCTGAGAAAGGACTACCGCGCCGACTGGGAGACCGAGATCCTCGAGGAGTACACGTACTTCACCCAGGAGGAATTCGAGCAGCTCTTCACGAGGATGGGCTTCCGCATCGTGGCGTCCGTGCCGCTGTGGAACCCCTGGATCGTGCGCAACCGGTGGGACGGACGCGTCGTCCTTCGCGACCTCGACGGCGCGGAGCGCGAGCTCCCTCCCACGAACTACCTCATCGCCGGCGAGAAAGTCTCGGCCGGCGAAGGGGTCACCTTCCAATTGCAGGAGCCGATGGCCCGGCCTGCTTTTCTGACCATGACCCACTACCGCCACCGGACCACGGGCTCGGTCCGCGACCTCGTGCGAAGGCCGCATCCGACCATCGACGTCATCCCCTGGTTCGAAGATCGCGGCGAGGTGTTCCTCCTGGCGCGGAAGAGCTATCCGCGTCCCATCGCCGGCGTCACCGCCACGGCCGCCATCGACGGCAGCCTGCCGGTGGTCTACGTGACCGAGCCTCTGAACGTGCTGCAGGAGGACAAGCCGCTCGGCAGCACGGTCGTGGAGTCCCTGGCCGCGTGGGGAGCGATCGGCGAGGCGGCGGTGCGTACGTTCGGCGAGGGCTGCGTCTATTACCCTTCGCCCGGCGGGATCGAGGAGGAAGTGCGTTCCGCGCTCGTGGAGGTTGGGGCGCACTTCGCCCAGCTCGACGTCGCCGGCGGCTCGGGCTTCAGCAGCTCCGGCCACGTGCGGGCCATCGAGGTGACGCAGCTTCTGCGCGCCGCGCAGGTCGGCGGCCTCTCCGTCCACCGCATCTGGTTTCATGGAAGTACGCGCGGGGCACTTCGCCGAGCTGGCGGCAGACGGCCGCGTGCTGGCGCGGCATGCCCTCGAATACATCATCCCCGCCACGCGGAGCATCAACACCGTCGTGGTAGCTCTCCTCGCACGCGACGGCGAGGACCCGCTCATCGGCGTCGATGACGACGACCTTCCGGCGGCGCAGAGCTTCACCGGAAACAGCGACATCCTCGTCGCCCCCGCCTGGCGCCTGCCGCACGGTGTCGAGCGGCGGCGCGCCGCAAAAGCATGGATCGCCGAACGTCTTGCCGAGGAGTACGGCCTCGTCGCATCGCAGTGGTTCGAGCTCGGCGGGATGTATCACCCCTCGCCCGGCCTCACGCCCGAGCGCGTTCACCCGTTCGCCGTAGAGGCCCGGCAAGGCACGGGAGGTGCCGGCAAGCGCTCGATCTGCTGGCTCTCCATCCGCGAGGCCGTCGCGCAGGCGGATCGCATTCGCGACGGCCATCTGAGAATCGTCCTCTTCCGCGCCGCTCACGCCCTGGGATTGCTGACGGTGTGACACGAACAACGAGCAGCGAACAGCGACCAGCGATCAGCGAACCTCACCCTCCGAAACCGCCTGCCGCCACGCGCTTGAACGATCCGCCGCCCTGGCTCGTGCGGATGGCCGTCTGGCTGATGACGCGGAACGCGGCCCGGATGTCCGTGGGCGACGATCCCGGGGTGAGAATCCAGCGATCCTCGATCCCCATCTCGTGAAACACGCGCCGGAAGTCGGTCACGCCACTGAGCCCGACCGCGGCCACGATGTGGCCCTCGGTCTTCAGCATGTCGCTCACGATCGCCTTCACACCGCGCGCATCGTAGCGGCGCGACTTGCAGTCGGCGCCGTCCGTGAGGATCACCGTGACGCTGCGCGACGGCACGCCGGCGGCGGTGAGCTCCTGCGTCTTGGCCACGACCGTCCCGAGAATGGCCACGCTCTCGTCGTACAAGGGCGTGCTGCCGCTGGCCCGGTAGCTGCGGTCGTCGAGCGCCGTCGTCTGGCTGACCGGCATGTAGGCGCAGAGCACCTTGCCGTTCAGGTAGCGTGTGTGGACGAGAATGCCGCCCTCCTGCTTCGAAGCCTTCAGGGCATTGAGGATGGCGTTGTAGCCGTCGATGACCAGTTGTTCGTTGTGCCCGGAATGGATCGAACTGGAATCGTCGACCAGCAGCGTCAGGAGGAACACCTCACTGGCCGGCACGTCGTCCACGGCGATTCCGAGGCCCTGCTGAATCTTCGCGCCGAGGTCGGGCAGCGACAGAAGTTGATGGGACGGAGCTGACAGCGCGCCGTCGTCCAGCGAAGCATCAAAGAGGTCCTGCAGATTGCGGTCGTTGCTCATGGTCTCACTCCTTCAGTTGACGGCGATCCAGGAGTCGATCGGGTCCGTGGAGCGCACCACGTGCATCCCGGCATTGGAGAAGCGATCGAAGGCGCGCTGGGCGTCGGGCGTGAAGTCGGCCACGAACCCTCCCTGCCCGTCGGGCACGGCCACGGCGGACATGCAGTCGGCCATGATGTAGACCTTCGCGGCCAGCTTCGGATCGTGCTGCACGATCTGGTCGAGCAGGTCGTCGATGCTGCTCTTCACGCAGTGGCTGGCGGCCTGGCCGGCGA
>CAZYTO010000281.1:0-7340 GCA_964650405.1 uncultured Thermoanaerobaculia bacterium
CCTCGCCGATGATCGCGTTCTGCACCGTGTTCGAGAGCGTCAGCAGCACGACCAGATCGAACGGATTGAGCTGGGCCAGCTCCCGCTTGCCGAAGACGCGCAGGAGGAGGATGAGGAAGATGTAGACGAGGATGGGGCGGATGATCTTCTCGAGCAGGGGAATGGACATCGTGAACATGTCGTGCAGGAGATGTTCCATGGCGGCGGCTCCTTTTTGAAAGGGCGAAGGACGAAGGTGCGAAGGCGAAGGATGATCAAGGCATCCTGCGCCTTCTTGCTTCGCCCTACTCCCGTTCGTTCATGGTTTGACCGTGAGTAAGTCGTGTCCCACCACGATCGTGCCGGAGTACGCGCGCGCGGCGCTCTGCCGGAACGTCTCATCCTCCCCTGCCGGGGTGAGGTGCGTGAGCACGAGGGTCTTTACCTTGGCGTCGCGGGCCGCGACGCCTGCTTCTTCGGCACTGGTGTGATAGCTCTTCAGCCGCGCGGCCACTTCCGGCGAGTCGACGTTGTCGAACCACTCCGGCAGATACGCCTCGTGGATGAGAACGTCCGCGCCGCGCGCATACTTGACCAGGTTCGGCGACGGGCGCGTATCGCCGGAGATGACGATCGAGCGCCCGCCGCAATCGAAGCGGTAGCCGAACGCCGGCACGACCGGGCGGTGGTCGACATCGAACGCCGTCACTTTCACGACGCCATCATCCAACACAATCCCTTCCCGGACGAGGTGCGTCTCGATCGTCGCGCCGAGGGCGGGGTGCTTCTCGACGAGATCGCGGCGGATGTGGATGTCTTCGGCGAAGAACTCCAGCATGGCCCGCGACAGCCGCTCCACGCCGCGTGGGCCGTACAGCTCGAGCGGCCGCGCTTTCCTGCCGAATTGCCATGACGTGTTGAAGACGTCGGGCAGGCCGGCCGTATGGTCGGAGTGGAGGTGCGTGAGAAAGACCGCGGCCAGCTTGTCGTACCCCAGCTCCGTGGCTGCGATGCGCATCGTCGCCCCGCGCCCCGCGTCGACGAGGAACCACTTGTCGCCGGCCACGACCACCGTCGCCGCCCCGGCATGCTGCGGATCCGGCCGCGGATAGCCGGTGCCAAGCAGGATCGCCTCGAAGCGGGCGGAGGGAGGGGCGGCGGCCACGGACAACGTGAACGCAGCGATGAACCCGAGGACGAGGCTCCTACCCCTCACCCCGCCGCTACGCTGACTGCTTGCCGGTGATTCAGCGCATGGCGAGGAGCGCTCCGCGGCGACCCTCTCCCGGTGGGAGAGGGTGTGCACGCGGCGTCGTTGCGCAATGGCGACGAGTCTTTGTCGACGACTCGGGAGAACTGCTCCCGCTCGCCGCCCGCCGCCCCCCGCTCGCCTAGGCCAGCAATTCGTCATAGACCACCTGCGACCAGCTCTCCATCGCCTCGCGCGCCTGGGCCAGCTCCGCGCGCGGGCGCCAGGCGCCGCGCATCTTCTCGGTCTCCAGCACCGTCACGTCAGGGGAGACGGCGTCGAGGAGAAACACGGCGCCGAGGTGGACGCGCCCGACCTCGGTCGATTCATCGTTGAGGATGCCGGCGAACGTCAGCGTGTAATCGCCCGCCACGTGCACTTCCTCGTCGAGCTCCTTCTTCAGGCCAGCCATCAGGTCGTGGCCGGGATTGATGTGCCCTCCGATGCCGAGGGAGAGCTTGTGGTGCAGGCGGGCCTCGGTCTGCTTTGCCGTGCGCTCCAGCACGAAGACGTCGCCGCCGTGCCGGAGGACGACATACGGGATGATCTGCCGCCACTCCTCGCTCACCTCGGCCACGGGGCGGTCGAGGAACGTGTGCTCGCGCTCGATCAGTTCGAGGATCGCCTCGGTGTCGTGCCGGATGAGCGTGGCCGTGAAGAACGGACGGAGCTTGCCGGTGGCCACCACCATGACCTGCTCCGACGCTCCGTTCATTCGAGCAAGAGTAGCAGGGGAGGGGTAGGGATTTTGGCGCAAGTTGCACTCCTCTGTTGAGGTTGCGATGAATAGTGCAATGGTCTGGACGTTGCTCTTCGGCGCAGTCGGTGGCGTAGCCAACTGCATCCTGGTGCATGACGGTTTTTCGTTGCCCCGCGTCGTGAAGAAGGAGACGGGCGAGATACTACTCACGCCCGGTTTCGCCGGCCCGCTTCTCCTTGGCATGATCGCGGCGCTGGCGACGTACCTCCTGGGCGCTTCCAAGTTGGAAGAGGCGAGCCAACACGGCATTGCGCTGATCAGTGGGTTGGGTGGAGGAAATGTGCTCACCAGCTTGTTGCAAAGGCAGCAGACCGCCATACTTGGTGAGAAGGTCCAGCAAATGGAACAAACCCTGAAAAACCTGAAACCCACCAGAGGAGTACAAGATGGAAGCAAACGTTGACGCTGTCCTTCAGCACGGACTCGCTCAACATCGATGGGACGAGGTGATCGAGCAATTGCGGAAAGGCGGCGATGAGAGCGCCGGCGATCCGGCGGCCATGGTTCTCGACAACGTCCGTGCCGAGGTAAGTGAGCTCATCGACAGCCTAATCAGTGCTTCGTCCGTGAGGGAGGTGAGTCGGATTGGCAAGAAGTTGAATGAGCGGATCGTCATCATGAAGGGTCTGGAATCGGCGATCGCGGAGCGGTCGCTTGCCGTCTCGAACGCCGGCTAACACAAGGCGCGAAGCACTTCATTGTGCACCCGTCCGTTCGTGGAGACAGCGCTCCCGCCGTCGGCGCGTGTCTCCCCGGCCAGGCTAGTGAAACGGCCGCCTGCCTCCTCGACGATGACCTGGATGGCCGCGACGTCCCACAGCGCCACCTCGGGCTCGATGGCGATCTCCACCGCCCCTTCGGCCACGAGCATGTGCGACCAGAAATCGCCGAAGCCGCGGCTGCGCCAGCAGCGGCGGGCCAGGGCCAGGAAGCGCTCACCGAGGCCGTAGTGCTCGAACCCGGGGACATCGTCGTAACAGAGGTGAGATTCGGCCAGTTGATCGACGGTCGAAACGCGGATCGGCGCACCGTTGCAGAAGGCGCCCTGGCCGCGTGCCGCCCACCACCGCCGCCCGAGGGCCGGGGCGGAGACGACGCCGGCCCGGCCTTCGAGGGCGATGAGCGTGGCGAAGACGGGAATGCCGCGGACGAAGTTCTTGGTGGCGTCGATCGGATCGACGATCCACCGCCGCCCGCCGGCGGCGCCGTCTGTACCGAATTCCTCGCCGACGATGGCGTCGTCCGGCCGCTCGCGCTGCAGGCGCTCTCTAACCATTCGCTCCACGGCTTCGTCTACTTCCGTGACCGGCGTGTGGTCGGCTTTCGTCCGCACGGCGAAGGACGTTCGAAAGGAGCGCATCGTGATCGCGTCGGCCTCGTCGGCCAGCGCGAGCGCGAGCCTAAGATCGGAGCTCATGAAACGGATTCTACTGTCGCTTCTCCTGCTCGTAGCACCCGTCGCCGAGGCAGCCATCGATCCTGCCGCCGCGAAGAGCGCCTTCGCCGAGCTTCGCGCCATGTGCGATCGCGACGGCGGCCGGATGTGGGGCGTGGGGCTCTGCGGGCCGACGCTCTTCGTCGAGCGCGGCACGCGCGCGGTGGTCGGCAACGAGCCGCTCCCCGCGGAAGTCCTGCCCAAGAACATCGGCATCGCCAACACCGCCGTCGACTGGAACGGCAAGCACTGGACGATGGTGGTCTGGCCGTTGCCGGAGGACGCGTATGCGCGCCGGGTCATCCTGGCGCACGAGTCGTTTCACCGCGTGCAGGAAGGCCTCGGCTTCCCGGCAACGGGACAGCCGAACGCGCACCTCGCCACGCTCGACGGCCGGACGCTGCTGCAGCTCGAGTGGCGGGCCCTGGCGGCGGCGCTGGAGGCAGGGAAGGAGGAGCGGCGCCGGGCCGTCGCGGATGCGCTCTACTTCCGCGAGCTGCGGCGGAAGAAATTCGCCGAGGCGGCGAAGGAGGAGGGCCAGCTCGAAATGAATGAAGGTCTGGCCGAGTACAGCGGTACCGCCCTCGCCGAGCCGTCGGTCGCTGCGCGTGCGCCGCACGTCATCAAGGCCCTCCATGACGCGGAGCGGTACCCGACCTTCGAGCGCTCCTTCGCCTATGCCAGCGGTCCGGCATACGGAGCGTTGCTCGATGCGGCGGATCCGCACTGGCGGCGGAAGCTGAAGCGCACGGACGACCTCGGTGTTCTCCTTGCTCAAGCCTACCGGGTGACCCCGGCGGCGACGGTCGAAGCGGGCGCCTACGGTGGCGCCGCGCTGACGGCGGCGGAGCAGAAGCGCGAAGAGGCGCGGCAGGCACAACTGCGCGCGTTCCAGGCCCGATTCATCGACGGTCCGACGCTGGTGCTCCCTCTCATCAACATGAACATCCAGTTCGATCCGAATGAGACCCAGGCCTTTCCGGGTCACGGGACGGTCTATCCGAAGCTCCACATCAATGACGACTGGGGCTCCGTCGACGTCACGCGCAACGGCGCGCTGCTCACGTCCGACTGGAAGAAGCTGATCGTGCCGCGCGCAGGCGACGACTACACCCTCACGCTCAAGGAAGGGTGGGAGGTGATGGAGGGGACGCTTCGGAAGAAGTAAACAAGAACCATCCGATGCTTCATGGCTCCGGCGGTGCCAGCGGTCTCCGCACGTAGACCCACCACGCCACCACCGCCGTGGCCGCTCCCGCGGTGACGTGCTTGAGCGTGTGACCGCTGACGCCGGCGGCGTCGTAGATGGGGCGGTCGAGCAGCTCGAAGGCCTTGGCAAGGGCGTAGAGCACGCCGACCAGGATCAGGGCGTAGCTGTGGGTGAAGCGCGGCTTCGTCATCACGAGCAGCATGCCGATGACGAGCATGGGGAAGAACTGCACGAAGCCGTACGGACGGAGGTCGTTCGCCACGCGCCACCAGACAATGCTGGCCACGCCGAGCGTGAGCAGGAGCGGGAGGATGTGCAGGTCGAGGCGCTCCTCGAAGAGCATGGCCACGATCGCGGCGAAGCAGATGATCATGCCGAGGCGGTCGTAGACGAGGCGGGCGTCGTTCGGCCAAAGGTGGTAGTACGTGGAGCCGAAGCAGGTGGCCAGTGTGCCGAGGAAGAACGTGACCACGGCCTGCGATCGCGCTGCCTTCACGCGCGCCAGCGAGAAGAAGCCGGCCATGGCGGCCACGAGAAACGCGGCGTTGGAGGCCACCACCGGCAGGCGCGGTCCGGCGAAGTCATGGTAGCGCTGATCCTGGGGGATGGGCCGCAGCGCGAGCATCACCGCCACGAACGCCACAAGAGCAAACAAACCCATTGCGCGCGCGGCGCGGGTCTGTATCATCGCGGATTCCATGACGCGCATTGTGGGACTTCTTCTGCTCGTCCTCCAACTCGCACCTCGTGCGCTGGCGGCGGAGTTTCGGTGGGGCGGTGACGCCGAGGGCGGCGCTCCGTTCTGCGAGGCCGACCCGAACGACCCGGCGAAGCTCCGCGGCTTCGACGTCGAGGTGGCCGCGGAAATGGCCAAAGGCCTCGGCCGCACGCCGCATTTCGTGCAGGTGCAGTGGAGCAGCATCGACCAGAGCGTGGCCCGCGGCGATTTCGACATCGGCATGAGCGGCCTTGAGGGGACGGCGTCGCGCCTCGCCCCCCTGGGCTGCACCATTCCCGTCTTCGGGTTCCCTTACTTTCTCACCGTGCGCGAGAAGGACCGTGACCGTTTCCGCTCGCTCGACGATCTGCGCGGCCGCAAGGTGGCTACCCTCGGTGCGACCGTGGCCTACGACATCCTCCTCCGCGAGCAGCAGGCCGGCCGGCTGGAGGTCGTGTCGTACGACGACGACGTCCATCCCTATGAGGACCTGGCCGGCGGACGGGTCGACGCGGTGATGCTCGACAACATCATCGCCGCGCGCTCGCTCCGTCACGTGAGCGGCTTGATCATCCAGCCGGACGCCGTCACCGCCGGCCACTACGTCGGCGTCCTGGCCAGAGGCAACACGAAGCTGCGCGACAAGATCAACGACGTCCTCCGGGCGCGGATGAAAGACGGCACGCTCGAGCGCATCTATCGCCAGTGGAACATCTGGGACGAGCACCAGCCTGCGTTCTTTGCGGGGCTGGCGGGCGGCGGACAGATGGCCGAGAGCGGGGTGGGTTCCGCGCTCGCCGCGGCGCCGGTCCCCCCGCCCGCTGCCGGCCGCAACCTGCTCGCCGTCACCTTGAACTACGTCCCGGCGCTGCTGAAGGCGTCGGTCATCACGATTGTGCTCTCGTGCTTCTCGATGGCCCTGGCCATCTTCATCGGCGTTTTCATCGCCAGCGGCCGCGTGTACGGCAACGTGCTGGTGCGCTCGCTCCTGACGACGTACGTCGAAGTCGTCCGGGGCACGCCCGTGCTGCTGCAGCTCTTCGTCCTTTACTACGGACTCTCCGAGGTGATCCTGCTGCCGGCTTCCATCGCGGCATTGCTGGGGCTCGGCCTCAACTACGCCGCGTACGAGAGCGAGATCTACCGGGGCGCGCTCGAGGCAGTTCCACGCGGACAGCTCGAAGCGGCGCGCACGCTCGGGCTGTCGGAAGTGCAGGTGCTGCGCCTCGTCCGCGGTCCGCAGGCATTCCGGCTGGCCCTGGCGCCGATGACGAACGACTTCGTGGCGCTGCTCAAGGACTCGTCGCTCGTCTCCGTCATCACGGTCGTCGAGCTGACCAAGCAAACCTCGATCTTCGCCGCGAACATCGGAAGCTGGGTCGTGCCCGGAATCCTTTGTGCCGGGCTCTATCTCATCCTCTCCCTGCCGTTGTCGCGACTGGCGACCCGGCTGGAGGAGCGCTGGAGGGCTGCCTCGGAATGACCGACATCCTGACCGTTACCGATCTCCGCCTGAACCGCGGCACGCGCCAGGTGCTGCGGGGCGTGAACCTGCGCGTGGCCAGGGGAGAGCTGGTGGCGCTGATGGGACTCTCCGGCGGCGGCAAGACGACCGTGCTCCGCTCCGTGGCGGCGCTGGAGGCGTTCGACGGCGGCGCCATCGACGTCGGCGGCGTCGTCCTGCGTCCCGGGCCGCTGCCGGCGCGCTCCGTGCTGCGCGAGCTGCGCACGCGGGTGGGGATGGTCTTCCAGCTCCACTACCTCTTCGAACACCTCTCGGTGCTGAACAACGTCACCCTGGCCCCGAGGCACGTGGCCCACGTCGCCGCCCCGGCCGCGCAGGAGCGTGCCCTGGAGCTGCTGGAGTCCCTCGGCGTGGCCCATCGCAAGGACGCCCTTCCGCGCGAGCCGCCCGGCGGCGAAGCCCCGCGCGTTGCCATTGCCCGGGCCCTTGCCCTGGCCGCCCGCGTGCGCCTCCTGGGCCAGGCC
>CAZYTO010000282.1:0-7174 GCA_964650405.1 uncultured Thermoanaerobaculia bacterium
CTTTGATCTCCTCCTCGCGGTCCGCGATCATCTTCAGCGCCACCGACTGCACGCGGCCGGCGGAGAGGCCGCGGCGGACCTTGTCCCACAGGAGGGGCGAGATCTTGTAGCCGACCAGGCGGTCGAGCACGCGCCGGGCCTGCTGCGCATTGACCTTGTTCATATCGAGATCGGTCGGATTCTCGATGGCCTTGCGCACGGCGTTCTTCGTGATTTCGTGGAAGAGCACACGCCGGACCTTCGGGGCGTCCTTGCCCAGGAGGCTGAGGACGTGCCAGCCGATGGCTTCTCCCTCGCGGTCAGGGTCGGAGGCGATGAAGATCGTCTCGGCCTTCTTCGCGGCGGCCTTCAGCTCGCTGACGACCTTCTCTTTCCCTTCGAGCACTTCGTACTTCGGTTCGAAGGTTTCCTCATCGACACCGAGCTCGCTTTTCGGCAGATCACGGACGTGGCCGACCGAAGCCTTGACCACATAATCCTTGCCGATGAACTTGTTGATCGTCTTCGCTTTTGCGGGAGACTCGACGATGACGAGGTTCTTGGCCATTGCGGAACGCCCCAAACTGCGCCGACCAGGCGCAAATTCCTCGCGCGCGCCATGTACGCGCGCGGGCCTGCGCGCGGAGCGACGAGCGGGTTGAGGGTACCAAAGGGCCGCCGCACCGGCAAAATGGCCACCCCATGGAGATGAAGGATGAAGGGCGAAGGGCGAAGGAGGAATGGGTCAAAGCAGAGCAGCCTTCATCCTTCATCCTTCGCCCTTCGCCCTTTCCTTGCTAACACTTAAGCGTCGCAGACAGGCGGCAGACAGGACTCGGAGCGCGCGAGTGTCTCAGTACACGACTCGGTACGCCTTCTCTGCACCGGGTGGAACCTCTTCGATCTCCTCGTACTTCACGCCCTCGAACGTCGCCGCGTCCTTGACCGCCCGGGTGACCAGGATCTCGTGCGCACGGGCGATGTCCTCGCCGAGCTTGCTGGCAGCGTTCACCTCGGGGCCGAAGACGTCCGCGTCGCCGATCCGGAGGACCTGGCCATATCCGAGGCCGACGCAGAGGAGAACGTGCTCCTCGGGCGTTTTCGCATGGTTGTAGCGCTGCGTCGTCTTCTGCATCTCGATCGCCGCGCGCAAGGCCTTCTGCGTGTTCCGGAAGATGACCAGGAAGCTGTCCCCTTCCACTTTCAGGAGGATGCCGTCGTGGGCTTCGATGACCGGAACGAGGATCCGCTCCGACTCGTGGATGGTCTGGAGGAAGTGGATGATGCCGAACTCCGCCACGCGGCGCGAGAAGCCCGCCAGGTCGGTGGCCATGACGCACCACGCCTCGCCGAAGAGATCCCAGAAGCGGCGGTCGATCTCTTCGCGATCGGCGGCAGGCTCGAGCCGGTCGGAGATCAGCTTTTCGAGCCGTGCCTCCGAGGCGGTGTGGTTGATCCGGCGGCGGAAGAGCATGCGCCCAGTTTATCCCGAGCGCAGCGAGGGATCTGGCGGCTACGCTTCATCCGAGACGACGGGAACCACCTTTGGGCGTGCCTCGCTTTGACTCTTCGCTGCCCACCCAACCACCGCCCACGCTCAGAGTTAACGAAAACTACGCCTCTTCTTCCTCTTCCTCGTCCGCTCCGGCCGCCTTGTACTTCTTCGTCTTGTTGTAGAGCGTCTTGTAGGAGATGCCGAGGATTTCGGCGGTCTTGCGGCGGTCGCCCTCGGTCATGTTGAGCGTCTCCTCGATGACGATGCGCTCGACCTCTTCCATGGGCTGGCCGAGGGGGATGGTCACACCGTTCTTGGTGCGGCGCTTGCGCGCGCCGAGGAGCTTGTCCGGGAGGCACTCCACGGTCAGGGTGTTGCTGCGGGCCATGATGAAGGCGCGGTTGATGACGTTGCGCAGCTCGCGCACATTGCCCGGCCAGTCGTACTGCTGCAGCACCTCGATGAAGTCGCCGTCGATATTGTCGACTTTCTTGTCTTCCGTCTCGTTGAGTTTCTGCAGAAAGAAGTGCGAGAAGAGCGGGATGTCCTCCAGCCGCTCGCGGAGCGGGGGCACCTCGATGGGGAAGACGTTCAGGCGGTAGTAGAGGTCTTCGCGCATCCTGCCGTCGGCGATGGCCTTCTGCAGGTCGCGGTTCGAGGCGGCGATGACGCGCGCTTCGATGTTGATCTCTTCGTTGCCGCCGACGCGGCGGAACTTCCCCTCTTCGAGCACGCGGAGCAGCTTCACCTGCAGCTCGATGGGCATCTCCGTGATCTCGTCGAGGAAGACCGTGCCGCCCTTGGCCGTCTCGAAATAGCCTTCCCGGCGCTTGATGGCGTTCGTGAATGCTCCCTTCTCATGCCCGAAGATCTCGGATTCGATGAGGGTGGGGGAGATGGCGCCGCAGTTGAAGGCGATGAACGGTTTCTGGCGGCGGCGGGAGAGGGAGTGGATGGTGTTGGCGACAACTTCCTTGCCGGAGCCCGACTCGCCGACGATGAAGACGTTGGCGTCGGTGTTCGCCACCATCTCGATCTCTTCGAAGAGCTTCTGCATGGCGCGCGACTTGCCGACGAGGTGGCCGAGCGCACCCATCTTCTGGAGCTGGCGACGAAGCTCGAGGATCTCCTGCTTCATCATCTGCTTGTCTTCAATGGTCTTCAGGATGACCTGCAGGCGGGGGAGGTCGACCGGCTTGGTGATGTAGTCCTCGGCGCCGACCTTGAGCGCCTTGACCGCGGAATCGACCGTGGCGTGACCGGTGAGGATGACCACCGCCACGTCGGGATAGCTCTCCTTCATGCGGTGCAGGAGATCGAGGCCGGTGCCGTCGGGCAGCTTCAGATCGACGATGGCGACATCCGGAACGAGCCGGGAGACCGAGTTCCAGCCGGCCTTCAGGGTGTCTGCGACTTCCGCCTCGTAGCCCCACTCCTCGACTACGTCGGCCATGCCCGCACTGGTGGCGCGGTCATCGTCAACGATCAAAACTTTCTTCATGCGTGGTCACCCGGAAATGTGAGGAGTATGGTTACGACGGTATCACGTTCCTCGGTGGCGATCAGCTCACCGCCGTACGTTTCGGCGATGAGTCGCGCGGTGGCGAGAGAGAGGTCGGGATTGCCGAGCGGATCCGTGTAATAGAACTTGAAGATCTTCTCGATCTCGAAGGTATCCCCCTCGGGCGTGCCCGTGACGGCGATACGGAAGTGCTCGCTGTTCCTCTCCTCGCGCACGCGCCGGCTGCCGCTCCGGAGAACGTGCGCTGCACCGTCGAAAAACATCTTCAGGGCCTGACGAATTCTGGAAGCATGCCCGCGGACGAGGAACGATCCGTTCCCTTCCAGCTCGAAGCCGGCCGCCTCCGCCGCCTCCCGGCTGAGCGGCGCGACGTCGACCGGCGCCGGCGCCCCTTCGTTCTTCGGCGGCGCGGAAAGGAGGAAGAACGCGTCGAAGATCCGGGCCATTCGCCGGAGCTCGACCTCGATCGAACGGGCGTACTCCCCGATCTTCTCATCCTTCTCCGCGGCCGCCCCCAGCCGGGCCAGGCGCATGCGCAGCAATTCCAGGTTGAGCACCGCCACGTTGAGCGGCGTCTTGAGGTCGTGTGCCGTATCCGCGCTACGCGCGAAATTCGCGCGCGCGAATGCTTCGAGCCATGGTTCCATGAGTCCGCTGGCCGCAGCTTAATGCAAGGCGCGTGTCAGGGGATTCGTTATCCGCTTATTCGCTTAATCGCTATTCGCTTATTCGCTTGTTCGCTTATTCGTGCGAATCAGCGAGCAGCGATTCAGCGATTTGCTCAGTGCTCGCGCCCGATGCCGATCATGGCAATCGACTCTTCGAGCCGCGCTTCCACGATCGCGAATTCGGGGTCCTGCGAGGAGAGGTCCATCAGCTCGCGCTCGGCCTGTTTGCGCTCTTCCTCGGCGGCGGCCGGATCGATCTCCTGCGGCAGGCGGGCCGTTTCGGCCATGACGATCACCCGGTCCGGCAGGATCTCGGCGAAGCCCCACGAAAGCACCAGGCGGTTGACGGTGCCGCCGGAGCGATAGCGCATCGGCCCGATCTTCAGCGTCGTCAGCAGCGGCGTGTGGCCGGGAAGGATCCCGATCTCCCCGTCCGTGGCCGGCAGCTCGATCTCGTCGACCGTGGTGTCGACGATCTTGCGCTCGCGCGTGACGATCGTGAGGTTGATCTTGGTCGGGAGGTCGGCCATCGGTCTCGTTCCTTACTTCGCGGCGTTCTGGAGCTCTTCGGCCTTGGCCAGCACGTCTTCGATCGTCCCCTGCAGCAGGAAGGCCTGCTCCGGGATGTCGTCGTGCTTGCCCTCCACGATCTCGCGGAAGCCGCGGATGGTCTCCTCGATCTTCACGTACTTGCCGGGGATGCCGGTGAACTGCTCGGCGACGTGGAAAGGCTGGGAAAGGAAGCGCTGGATCTTGCGGGCCCGCGACACGATGACCTTGTCCTCTTCGGACAGTTCGTCGATGCCGAGGATGGCGATGATGTCCTGGAGGTCCTTGTACTTCTGCAGGACGGCCTGGACGGCGCGGGCGGTGTTGTAGTGCTCGTCGCCGAGGATGCGCGGATCGAGAATCTTCGACGTCGAGGCCAGGGGATCGACGGCCGGGTAGATGCCCAGCTCGGCGATCTGGCGCGAGAGAACGGTGGTGGCGTCGAGGTGGGCGAACGCAGTGGCCGGCGCCGGATCGGTGAGGTCGTCGGCCGGGACGTAGATGGCCTGCACCGAGGTGATCGAGCCCTTCTTCGTGGAAGTGATGCGCTCCTGCAGCTCGCCCATTTCCGTGGCCAGGTTCGGCTGGTAACCGACGGCGCTGGGCATGCGGCCGAGCAGCGCCGACACCTCCGACCCCGCCTGGGTGAAGCGGAAGATGTTGTCGATGAAGAGCAGCACGTCCTGCCCCTCTTCATCGCGGAAGTACTCGGCCACGGTGAGGCCGGTCAAACCGACGCGGAGGCGCGCACCGGGCGGCTCGGTCATCTGGCCGTAGATGAGCGCGGCCTTCGACTTGGAGGGATCGCCGGGGACGATGACGCCCGTCTCCTCGAACTCGAGGTACAGATCGTTGCCCTCGCGGGTGCGCTCACCCACGCCGGCGAAGACGGAGAAGCCGCCGTGCTGCTTGGCGACGTTGTTGATCAGCTCCATGATGAGAACGGTCTTGCCGACGCCGGCACCGCCGAAGAGCCCGGTCTTGCCGCCCTTCGTGTACGGCTCCAGCAGGTCGATGACCTTGATGCCGGTCTCGAACATCTCCACTTCCGTCGACTGCTCTTCGAACGGCGGCGCCTCGCGGTGGATGGAAAGGCGCTGTTTCTCGCCCACCGGTCCGCGCTCGTCGACCGGCTCGCCGAGGACGTTGAGGATGCGGCCCAGGGTCTCGCGGCCCACGGGAACGGAGATGGCGGAGCCGGTGTCGATGGCCTTCATGCCGCGGACCATGCCGTCCGTCGGCTTCATGGCGATGCAGCGGACCTGGTTCTCGCCGATGTGGTTCGCCACTTCGGCCACGACGTCGATGGGAACCTTCCCCAGCTCGCCGTTGTCGACGATGCGGATTGCGTTGTAGATGGCCGGAAGGTGCCCTTCGTCGAACTCGATGTCGACGGCAGGACCGATGATCTGGATGACTTTTCCGACTTGCTGCGTGGTCGTCGCGGACATGCTTTTCTCCGATGTTCTTACTGGGCTGCGGCGGCGCCGGACACGATCTCGATGATTTCCTTCGTGATGGCGGCCTGGCGGATGCGGTTGTACGTGAGCGTGAGAGCGGCAATCATTTCCGTGGCGTTCTTGGTGGCGGCTTCCATGGCCGTCATGCGCGCGCCCTGCTCGGCCGCGGCGCTCTCCAAGAGGACGCGGTAGAGCTGAAACTCGATGTGCTTCGGCAGCAGGTCGTTCAGGATCGCTTCGGGCGACGGCTCGTAGAGGTAGTCGACCGTGACCGTATTCGCCTGCGGCTGCGATTCGCCCGGGAGCCATTCCGCCGCCAGGGGCAGCAGCCGGTCGACCCGGACGATCTGCGAGATGATCGAGCGAAACTCGTTGTAGACGAGATAGACGGCATCCAGCTCGCCGCTCACGTAGTCGTTGATGATCGACGTGGCGATGTCGCGCGCCGTGCCGAGGTTCAGGGCCTGGAAGACCTGGGTCGCCTGCGGCCGCAGCGGGTACGGGCGGCGGCGGAAGTGATCGTTGCCCTTTCTGCCCAGGGGCAGCACGTGCACGGACTCCCAGCCCTTCTCGCGGATCAGGTTGTTCGCCGCCTTGATGGCGTTGGCGTTGAACGCGCCGCAGAGGCCCTTGTCGGACGTGACAACGACCACCAGGGCCTTCTTCTCCTCGCGCGACTGGAGGAGATGATGCTTCCGGACGTCGACGCGGGTGGCCACGGACTCCAGGACTTCGCGCATGGCCGCGGCGTACGGACGGGCCGCGAAGATGCGGTCCTGCGCGCGGCGGAGCTTGGCCGCGGAGACCATCTTCATGGCCTTGGTGATCTGCTGCGTGTTCTTCACGCTGCGGATGCGGCGGCGGATGTCGATCGTGCTCGGCATGGTCCGTTACGCCGTGGCAAGGACGTCCGGATGGTCCTTGACGTAGAGGGCTTTGAATTCGGTCAGGGCCGTGCGCAGCTCGGCCTGGAGCGCGTCGTCGAATTTCGAGGCCGTCTCCAGTTTCCCGAGCAATTCCTGCTTCTCATCGCTGAGAGCCTGGTGCATCGCCGCCTCGAACGGGCGGACCGCCGAGACTTTCAGGTTGTCGAGGAAGCCCTGGACGCCGGCGAAAACGGACGCGGTCTGGAGACCGACCCGCAGCGGCTTGTACTGCCCCTGCTTGAGGACTTCCACGAGGCGCTGGCCGCGGTTGAGCTGGGCCTGCGTGACCTTGTCGAGATCCGATCCGAACTGGGCGAAGGCCGCCAGCTCGCGGTACTGCGCGAGATCGAGGCGCAGCGTGCCCGAGGTCGAGCGCATCGAGCGAACCTGGGCCGATCCGCCCACGCGCGAGACCGAGATGCCGACGTTGATGGCCGGGCGGACGCCGGAGTGGAAGAGGTCCGTCTCCAGGAAGATCTGGCCGTCGGTGATGGAGATGACGTTGGTCGGAATGTAGGCCGAGACGTCGCCGGCCTGGGTCTCGATGATCGGCAGCGCCGTCAGCGAGCCGCCGC
>CAZYTO010000283.1:0-7167 GCA_964650405.1 uncultured Thermoanaerobaculia bacterium
GACCCGGACGGGAACGGGATTTCCTTCGTGCAATCAAGAGGACCTGCGGCACAAGCCGAGGAATAGGCTGGCGAACAGCGACCAGCGAAATCACCCGTGATCGCTACGCACCCGCGTCCTCTCGTTCGTCGCCCAGCGGTACGGAATCTCGGTCGAGTCCCACGGCAGGCGATAGTGATCCGGGTCTTCGTAGTGGTAGGCGCGCGACGGGTAGTTGAGCATCAGGGCGTCTTCGGTGCCGACGTTCTGCACGCCGTGCCACACGCCGATTGGGATGTGTACGAACGCCGGCCGTGCATCTCCGGCGTGCAGCTCCATGATCTGTCCGCGGGTGGGGCTCTCTTCGCGGCCGTCATAGAGAACGATCTTCAGATGCCCGTGATTGACGAAGAGCCGGTCGATCGTCTGCGCGTGGCAGCTCCATGCGCCGATGGCGCCGGGATAGAGACGGGACTGGTAGACGTGAACGATGGGCAGGCCGCTGGGATCCCACTCCGGGCGGTAGGTCTCGGTGATCACGCCGTGATCGCGCGGCACATGCAGCACTTCGTGAACCGACACACCGTCGATCGGCTGTCGCACGAACTGCCACTCCTTCGTGACCAACTGACTGTCTCTGCGTGCCGCCGTCAACATTCATCCTCCTGAACGTTCCTACCGACTCTACAACCCCTTATATCGCCGAGTGGCATCGATCGTTTGGCGACGAAACCGCAGGCGGGTTCGCAACCGCCGCGCGGTCTGCCGGATGAAGCCGCGCAGCAGCTCACGATACGACCAGCTCTCCATGAGACTGCTGCGCGCCGTCACGGCCTGGGCGAGCAGGTGCACTTCCAGGTCAGGATCGGAAGCGATGCGCGCGGCCCAGGTCTCTTGCTCGCGATGGGGTCGAGTGCGGTAGACGTCACGCCGCACGCTCGCCGGGAACTTGATCCCGGTCAAGCGGGGAACGAAGGTGAGCGCCGCCCCCGCGGCTGCGGCGCGCCGCCAGAGCTCCACGTCGGGAGGCGTCGTTCCAAGCTCGCGATAGTGGCGCCATCCGCCGATGCGCTCCGTGAGGCTTCGGCGGTGGATCACGCAGAGGGGCGGAGCGTACGCGCCGAGCTCCGGTTGCGGAATGAGCATCCAGCCGGATTCCCCCTCCGACGGCACCATGAGGCAGAGCGAATGCGCCAGGTCCGCGCCGCCGGACTGGAGCGCCTCCACCATCACGACGAGATGATGCGGCAGCCAGAGGTCGTCGTGTCCGTGGTAGGCGATGATCTCGCCCTGAGCCTGGCGCAGTCCTTCGTTATTGGGCCCGCTCTGGTGCCCCGAGTTCTCCGGAAGAGCGATCCAGCGAACGCGCGCATCGCCGGCCTCCGCGACCACCTGCGCGGAGTCGTCCGTGCAGCCGTCGCCGATGACGAGCAGCTCGAAATCGGTGAACGTCTGCCGCAGCACGCTGGCGATCGCGTGCCGGAGGACGCTGCTCCAGTTGTACGTCGGCAGAATGACGGTGACTTGCGGCTTCACCGGTGACATCACCTCCGCTTTCACCTCTGTTC
The DNA here is from genome assembly GCA_964650405.1 of uncultured Thermoanaerobaculia bacterium. Taxonomy (GTDB): domain Bacteria; phylum Acidobacteriota; class Thermoanaerobaculia; order Gp7-AA8; family Gp7-AA8; genus CAZYTO01. Next base: position 1,548 of record CAZYTO010000283.1, read on the forward strand.
TCACAAGGGACAGCTTACTTTCTGTCATTCCCTTCAGCGACGGGAACGAGCTGCTTCGCGAAACGGATCGGCAGTGGCACCTTACAATGGCCGGCATGTCGAAATCGTCGCTGCCACTCCTCGCGCTCGCGATCGGGCTGCTGGCCCTGCCTGCCGCCGCGCAGGATGTGGCCAAGGTGAACCCGAAGACCATCACCGTGAAGCTGGACAACGCCAGGACACGCGTCCTCGAGGCCGTGCTTCCGCCGGGTGCGAAGGAGCAGATGCACTCCCACCCGGCGTCGATCATCTATGTGCTCACGGGCGGAACGTTCCGCAGCCATGCTCCGGACGGGTCGACGACCGATGCCACGTTGAAAGACGGCGACGTCATCTATCGCGAGCCGCTCACCCACTGGGCGGAGAACACCGGCACCACGACGCTCCACCTGATCGTCGTCGAACTGAAGCCGGGAGGGTGACGGAGCCATTCACTTTACCCTGAGCGAGGATGGGGGCCGGGCGGTAGCGAAGGGTCTGGCGGCAATTGCACGGCGGTTCAAGCTACGTGAAGGTTGCATGCACTTGCCACCAGACCCTTCGCTCCCGGCCGGCCCCCACCCTCGCTCAGGGTAAAGTGACAAACGAACGGTCGAGGTCGGAGACCGAAGCGCATCCGAGCAGCTTCATGGTGCGGATGATGTCGGTGCGGAGAATGTCGATGGCGCGGGTGACGCCGGCTCCGCCTGCCGCACCGAGCCCGTAGGCATAGGCGCGGCCGATCAACACGGCGCGTGCGCCGAGGCAGAGGGCCTTGACCACGTCGCTGCCGCGGCGGATGCCGCTGTCGAGATAGACCTCCACCTGCCCGTCCACGGCCGCGATCACTTCCGGCAGCACGCGCAGGGTCGCGGCCACGCCGTCGAGCTGCCGGCCGCCGTGATTCGAGACGACGACCGCGGATGCGCCATGGTCGATGGCCCGGCGGGCATCATCGGCCGTGTGCACGCCCTTGGCAATGATCGGACCCTGCCAGGCTTCCCGGATCCACGTGAAATCGTCCCAGCACACCATGGCCTGCTCGAGCGCGGCGCCGACGTCGGCGTACGGCATGGGCCCGTCTTTCAGCAGGATGTTGGGGAACTTCATCAGGCCGCCGTCGAGAAGGTACGAAGCGAGCCAGCGCGGGCGGGCGAGAAACTGGAAGAGGTACGGGAGCATCGTGAAGGGCGCACCCGAGACGAGCTCCTTGACGCCGTTGCGGACGTCGCGCTCCCGCAACCCCGCGACGGGTGTGTCGATCGTGACGACGAGGGCGGAGCAGCCGCAGCTCTTCGCGCGCTCGATGGCCGCCAGCGCCACGTCGCGGCCTCCGATGACGTAGAGCTGGTACCAGAGCGGCCCGCGCGTTGCCGCCTTCACGTCGCGCACCGCGCAGCCCGAGAGCGTCGAAAGGGTATAGATCGTGCCGGCTCCTCCGGCAGCACGCGCCGCCACTTCCTCGCCGCGCGGATAGAACATCCGGCTGCTGCCGACCGGCGCGAGCAGGAAGGGCAGGTCGATGCTCTCTCCCAGCACGGTCGTGCGGAGGTCGCACTGCTTCGTGGCCACCGCCGAGCGAGGCCGGAAGAGGACGTCCTCGAACACGCGCGAGTTCTCGCGCAACGTCCATTCGGCGTCGGCGCCGCCGTCGATGTAGTCGAACACCGCACGGGGAAGGCGCTTCTTCGCGGCGCTCCTCAGGTCCGCGACGTTGACGAAGTACGTGGAGTCGATTCGGGCCATACGAGTGCCGAGTGCCGAGTGCCGAGTGCCGAGTGCTGAGTGCCGAGTGCCGAGGAGCGCGCCGATTCGCGCCGTCATTCTAGCGTTGTGCTGGGTGCGGCCAGCGCCTTGACAGCAGTCGCCCGGCGCAGAGACGATACGCGCCGTTCCCGTGTTCAACGCCTTCCGCAGAATTGCCCTCGGACTCGCCATCGTCGCCGCCGTGTCGGCGATTCTGCTGCTCTCCGACCTGCAGCATCGCGAGCGCGCGTCGCACCGGACCGCGAATCACAAGTGGAAGCTCTACTTCGTGCAGTACAACGACGTCATCGACGTCAAGGATGCGGAGGCGGGGGTGATGGAGGGCCTGTCCGAATCGGGCCTTCAGGACGGCCGTGACATCGAGGTCAAGATCCTCAATGCACAGGGCGACATGGCCACCGTCTCGGCCCTCGTCGATGCCGCCGTCACGGCGCGCGCGGACATGCTGATCACGTTCTCCACGCCGACGCTCCAGGCCGCGCTGCGCCGGGCCCAGAACGTGCCCGTGGTCTACAACTACGTCGCTTCCGGTTTGAAGGCCGGGGCGGGCAAGAGCAACACCGACCACGCTCCGAACGTCACCGGCGTGAGCCTGCTCCCGGCGAATGACGAGGCCCTGGCGCTCCTGCGGACGCACTTTCCCGCCATCCGAAAACTGGGCACGCTCTATTGCCCCGCGGAGACGAACATGGTCAACGCGAAGGCGGCGCTGGACGTGGCCGCGAAGCGTGCCGGCTTCGAGGTCGTCTACGTCCCGGCGGAAACGGCGACGGACGTGCCCGACGCCTCGGCGGCGCTCGTGTCGCGCGACATCGACGCCGTGCTGCAGATTCCGGGAAACCTCACCGCCTCGGCCTTCGGAAGCATCAGCGAGGCCGCGCGGCGCGCGCACCTCCCCATCTTCGCCTTTCAGAAATCCCAGGCCATCGGAGGAGCCATGGTGGTGATCGCCCGCGACTACCGCGACAGCGGCCGCCATGCCGCGCACTTGGCCGCGCGAATCATCCGCGGGGAGAACCCGGCCAGGATTCCGCTGGAGGACTTCGGCAAGACGAGCCTGATCGTCAACCTCGACGCCGCACGGGCGCTGAACCTCTCCCTGCCTCCCGCGCTCGTGCGCTCGGCAAACGACACCATCGGAGCTCCCCGCGGAGGCAAGCCGTGACGCTGCTGCTGTCCGCCTGGACCATCGGCCTGATCCTCTCCCTGCTCGCGCTGGGCGTCTACGTCAGCTATCGCGTGTTCAAGTTCGCGGACATCACCGCCGACGGCTCCATCACCTTCGGTGCGGCGGTGGCGGCGTCGATGCTCACGCACGGCGTGCATCCGCTGGCGGCCAGCGGCGCGGCGTTCCTGGCCGGCGCCGTGGCCGGAATCTGCACCGGCGTTCTGCACACGCGGTTCCGGATCAATCAGCTCCTGTCCGGCATCCTCGTCATGACCGCGCTCTACTCGATCAATCTGCACGTGATGGGACAGAGCAATCTGCCGCTGCTTTCCGTCACGACGCTCACCACGTACGCCCAGGACCTCGGCCGCTGGATCAGCGGCCACGATTCGGCGAAGCTGCTGGGCTGGCCGGTGAGCGCCCGCGACCTGGGATCGCTGTTGCTGGCGGCCGGCATCGTCCTGGTGGTGGCCCTCATCGCCTGGCGTTTCTTCAACACCAACCTCGGCAGCGCCATGCGCGCGTCCGGCGACAACGAGCAGATGATTCGCGCGCTCGGCGTCAGCGTGGAGAACATGACCATCCTCGGCCTGGCCATCTCCAACGGCCTCATCGCCTTCGCCGGCGCGCTGCTGGCGCAGTATCAGGGCTTCGCGGATGTCCAGATGGGGATCGGCATGGTGGTGTGGGGCCTGGCCAGCGTCATCATCGGCCGGGCCCTGGTCGGATCGGACAGCGTCGGCGCGGCGCTGACCGGTGCCATCCTGGGGTCGGTGCTCTTTCGCCTGATCATCGCCTTGGCCTTGCGCTGGGGCCTGAACCCGAACGACCTCAAGCTCGTCACGGCGCTCTTCGTCTTCGGGGCGCTGGTCGTGCCGGCGGCCATGCAGAAAGTGAGAAGGCATGCTGCAGCTTCGTGAGTTGCGGAAGACCTTCTTCGCGGGCACGCCGAACGAGGTGCGCGCCCTCCGCGGCGTGTCCCTGGAGATCGCCGATGGCTCCTTCGTCACCGTGATCGGCACGAACGGCTCGGGGAAGTCGACGCTGCTCAACGCCGTTGCGGGCACGTTCCTCGTCGATCGCGGTGCGATCATCATCGCCGGGCAGGACGTCACCCGCTGGCCGGAGCACCGGCGCGCGGCCATGATCGGGCGGGTGTTCCAGAACCCGTTCAGCGGCACGGCGCCAACGATGACGGTGGCGGAGAACCTGGCCCTGGCCGCCCGCCGCGGCCTCGGCCGCGGGCTGGGGAGCCTGCTGCCGGCACGGCTGCAGAACGAGCTGCGCGACCGCGTGGCCACGCTGAACATGCAGCTCGAGGCACGCATGCACAACCCCATCGGAACGCTCTCCGGCGGACAGCGCCAGGCCTTGACCCTGCTCATGGCCACCTGGCGCCGCCCCGAGCTCCTGCTGCTGGACGAGCACACCGCCGCCCTCGACCCGAAAAGCGCCGACCAGATCGTGCGGCTCACCGAACAGATCGTGTCGCAGCACCGGCTGACGACCCTGATGGTGACGCACTCGATGCAGCAGGCCGCCTCCCTCGGCGACCGGATCGTGATGATGAACCAGGGCAGCGTCCTCGCCGACTATGCCGGCGCCATGCGGCGGCACGTGCGGGCGGAGGACCTGGTGCGGCGTTTCGACGAAATCCGCCGCGACGAGCGCCTCGATGCCTCGGCCGCGGAGATGCTCCGCGAGAGCTACGTGTAGACAGGGCACGACCGCGTCGTGCCGAAACCCGGTCATACGAGTCGCTGACCGGAACGAGCCACTGCCCGCCCACGGGGATTCGGCACGACGCAGTCGTGTCTACATTCGCCTTGCCCACGACCGCGTCGTGCCAATCCGGTTTGCCGCCCCTCGCGTATTGAGTGCGATAAGCTGGTGCCATCCACGACAACCTTCGCGCCCGCGAGCGCACAACGTAAAGGAGAGATTGCATGAAACGAATCCTCTTCGCGATCCTTGCCCTCGCTTTCGCCGCTTCGTCCGTTCTCGCTGCCGATGCCCCGCCGGGACCCAATCCGAAGCTGAAAGAGCTGAAGTACTTCGCCGGTGCGTGGCAGTGCAAAGGCACGTCCTTCGCGTTCATGGGAACGCCCGAGCACAAGACCAGCGGCCATGTGGAAGCCGGCTGGGCGCTCAACGATTACTGGCTGCTGCTCCGCTACCACGAGAGCAAGACGGCCCTGAACGCCCAGCCCGTCGACGTGAAGATCTCCTGGGGATGGGACGACCAGACCAAGAAGTTCGCCGCGGGCGGCATCGATAACACCGGCGCGTACTTCATCCAGAGCACTCCCGGCTGGGACGGCGACACGATGACGTTCGACGGCGACATGCACGCCGGTGGAACGACCATGAAAGTCCGCGACGTCTTCACCAAGCTCAGCGCCACGAAGGTCCAGCACAGGGCCGATGTGGAAGTGGACGGCAAGTGGACGAAGCTCGACGAGGAGACCTGCCTCAAGACGAAGTAATCGCGCGGTCGAGCGTTACGAAGAGGGGCGGCCGCGCGGCCGCCCTTTTTGTGAAGGCCGGACGCCGCAGGTTCACGTGCACGGTCGGCCTTCGGAGCCCGATCACAAAGGCTGGAAGGCTGAAAAGCTGAAAGGGCCAGAGGCAGCGCGGGGTTTCCTTTCAGCCTTTCAGCCTTTCAGC
>CAZYTO010000284.1:0-7155 GCA_964650405.1 uncultured Thermoanaerobaculia bacterium
TAGCGAATGAGAGCCGGGAACTGGGCGGAGACCTCCTCGGGATGGAAACTCGCTCACCGGCCGCTCCACAGCCCGTAGAGTGACGACGGGTGACGCGAGAAGGAAGAGGGGATGGGAACGCGGAGAAAGAAGATGTGACCCCTAAGCCGCCCGCCCAGCGCCCAAAAAAGGAAGATGTGACCCCAGTCACCGGGTCAGCCTGCCCCAAAGTAAGGAAGGTGTGACCCAAGTCCAACCCCAACAAAGTAAGGAAGGTGTGACCCCAAGTCCAACCCCCCAAGTCCAACCAGGACCAAGTCCAACCAGGAAACGCAAGCTGACCCCAGCAACCGCGCACTCCACCGGATGACAAACTCGTCGCCGCAGACGAGGTCCAGCGTCGGCCTGCACGTCCATCCGATCGTCGAGTCAGTTACGGAACGGGGCTTCTATGGGCAGCAAGAAGGTGCTGCTGAAGGACGCAACCCGATCGACATCACGCACTTCGGCGATCTTCAGTATTCTCGCTGGTCGCTGTTCGCTGGTCGTTGACTGCGGCGTCCGTCAGGCCCTCGCGAACCGTCTGAGTTTCAGGAACCTGCGGGGAGCGGCAGCGAGGCCTGGCCGAACGCGTAGCGCCAGCCGCTCTTCGTGCGGACGTAGGTGTCGGAGAACCACAGCTTGTACTCGAACGGTTTGCCGTCGCTCGTTCCCTTCGCCCACAGCAGGGCGGTAACGACGGCGGTGTCGCCCCAGACGCGGACCTTCTGGTTCGTGTCTTCCTGGTGTTCGTAGACCGAGCTCTTGCTGCGCGCATCGTTCAGCAGGTCGGTCTTGGTGAACGACTTGCCCCGTCCCGTGACGAGGATGAAGTCGTCGGCGAGGATGCGGTCCATGCCGGCGACGTCATTCCTGGCCACGGCGGCTTGGTACTGCGTATCCAGCGCGGCCACGGCCTTCTCGTCATCGGCGGTGGCTGCGTTCGCCTGCGTGGTCAGGACCAGCATCATCGCCGCTGCGGCCAGATGGACGGACGTTCTGTTCACTCGGAATCCCCCCTCGATTCGATCGTGGATCGAGCGGCGAAACTAGCACGAGGGTCCGGGGAGCACGAGGAACGAGACGGTGAACTCGGCGTGGAGGCATGTAACCGTTCCGGAACGGAGAAGGCAGCCGGACTCCACACAGAACCTGAAAACCGGCTGCCTCCGCAACTCAGCAACCGCAGTCAACCCTTCACGGCGTACCCGTCCCCATAGAACTTGCTGGTGATGCTGGTGTGGAACTCGATGGCCTTCACCGGCGGGTACTTCGGCTGCGCGAAGCACGGCAGGACGTCGAGGAACTCGTCTTCCCAAACGTAGACCGCCATGGGAAAGGACACGCGGATGTCCCGGCGCTGCGCCGGATCGCGCGGCTTGCTGACGCGGTGCGTGGTGGAGGGGAAGACGTCATTGCTGATGCGCTGCATGTAGTCGCCGGTATTGAGGATGATCGTGCCGTGGGGGGCGGCGACGCGGATCCACTTCATGTTGCGGCGGTTGAGGATCTGCAGCCCTTCCGTACGCGGCGCGGGGAGGAAAGTGAAGAGATCGACGTCCTCGTGGCCCAACAGGCGCGCGGCCCCGGAGGCATCGTCGGCGGCCGAAAGGGGCGGGTAGTAATTGAGACGGAGGCCGAAGTTCGTCCCGGTCAGCTTCGAGTCGTACAGATGCGGATCGCAGCCGAGGTACTGGAGGAGGCTCTGCATCACCGGGAGGATCAGGGCTTCGTGCGCGTGCACGATTCGCTCGAAGAAGGCCCGGTACTCGACGAGCGGCCAGAAGTCGCCCCCTTCGAACGCGCGCCGGCAGAACACCCAACCCTCCACGAGGTCGGGGTGCATGTTGCTGGTCTCCTTGACCGGGAAGTAGCCCTGGTTCACCGAGCCATGGCGCTCGGCGCGATAGCGCATCTTGTCGTCGAGCGAGAGACGGGTGAACATCTCCCGCACCTTCGCCTCGGCCTCGTCGTAGAGGGCCGGATCGACGCCATGGCCGGAGAGGATGGCGAAGCCGATCTCGCGCAGCGCGTCGCCCAGCTCCTGCGCGAACGTGGGGCTGCGCAGGTCGCAGGTGCGGATCACGAAGTCGTCGTCGAACTGGTCCTCTCCCTCCGTTTCGGCGAGGTGATAGCTCTGCCGCTTCTCCACCTGGTCGTAGCGGATGAAGTCCTGGTTCGTGGCGTGGATGCCTTCTTCCTGCGTCTTCATGCGCGATCGAGCATACGCCCTGGGGGGCGCCAGAGCGCCGGCACATCACATAATGTATGGCCATGGTCGAGCTCGAGGGCGGATGCCGCGTGACTGCCATGCGCGAGGGTTCACCGGAAGACTCCGGCAACCGGCGCATCTGGCGGCATTTCGAGAGCGTCCTCTCGCTCCGTGTCGTGGAACTGCGCGGTCCGGCGACGTTCGCGAACGACGCGCACGACGAAGTGCTCTACGACCTGGCGAGGAACGAAGGGATCTACATTCCTGCCGGCGTCCCGCTGGCGCTCGACGGCCCCGCCACATACGTCAGCTCGCTCACGCCCGCCACGCCGTCCGGGCGGAAGACGGAGCGCCTGACGCTCGCCGATCAGAAGGTCCAGCACACCGGCGACCGCTGGTACGCAGAGCTCGTGCAGGCCGAGGTGACGCAGTTCGTCGGCTCGATCCCGCCCGGGCGCGCACCCGATCACTTTCACCTCTACGAAGAAGTGATCTGCATCCTGGAAGGCGAAGGGATCATGCACGCCGGGGAGTCGGCGACGCCCGTGGCCGCCGGCTCGTGCATCTTCCTCCCCATCCGCCAGCGTCACTGCCTGGAGAACACGGGCTCAGGAGAGCTTCGTCTCCTCGGCGTCTTCTACCCCGCCGGCAGTCCCGCGGTTCGCTACCAAGCGGGCCCTAATGGCTGACGACAGGCTTTGTGAGGAAGGCTGGAAGGCTGAAAGGGCCAAAGCAGCGCTGGAGTATCTTTCAGCCTTCCAGCCTTTCAGCCTTCGTTTCCAGCCTTTCAAGCTCCGGCTTTGAACGGAACGCCGACCACGCGTAGAGCACGCCTCCGATCGCGGACCAGAACAGCAGCAGTTCCACGGACGGCCAGGAGATCTGCGTCAACAGCGCCGCCATGCAGAGGATGGACACGACGGCCAGCATGCGCTGCCAGCGCAACGACAGCGTCACCGTCACTTCGCGGAACAGCTTCGGATTGAGCCGCGGCAACAGCAACAGCGCGACGCTGTGCAGCAGGTAGAGCAGGACCAGGGCATAGACGGCGATGTTCAGCGCCAGCCCGATGTGTTTCGTGAGCAGCAGTACCAGCGCGCCGGCGAGGGTAAACGTCAGTCCGATAATCGGCGTCCCGGTTCGGGCCGACACCGCACCGAGCCATCGCGGTGCCAGCCGGTCCTCGGTCAGCACGATGGCGATGCGCGACGGCACGAGCATCGTGGCGTTGACCGACGTGGTCAGGGCCATGAGCGCGCCGATGGTCACGAGCGCCGCTGCCCCCATCGGCAGGTAGCCCGCCGCTGCCTCGGTCATCGGCGCCGTCGAGACGCGCAGCCGCTCCGGCGCCAGCGTGCCGAGGCCGACCACCGCCATGAGGAAGTAGATGACCAGCGTGGCACTGATGCCGCGTACGAAGACGCGCGGCAGCCGGCGTGTGCTGTCGCTTACCTCCCCCGCCGTCTGGGCCAGCGACTCGAAGCCGGCGTAGGCGAAGAAGAGCGGCGGAAGGCTGGCCGCGAATCCGCCCGCGCCGTGCGTGAAGAACGGCGTGTACCAGGCGCGGTGGATGGCGAAGAGCCCCGGCACGATCAACACGACGAGCGAGACTCCGAGGATGATGCACATCCAGACCTGCAGCCGTCCAAACCAGCGCACTCCGGCCACGTGGATGACGTAGAAGAAAACGAGCGCACCGACGGCCAGCACGTTCGCATCGACATGCACCAGCGTCTGCGCGTAGTCGGCGAATGCGCCGGCGAGGTAGGCCAGCGCACCGGTGTAGGAAATGATCTTCAGCCAGGCGCCGATGAAGGCCAGCCCATGGCCGCCGAACGTACGGGAGATGTTCGTGTACTCGCCGCCCGGCTCACGGCCCAGCGGCGTGGAGAGAAAGACCGAGTACGCCGCGGACGTGGCCAGTACGGCCGGGGCCAGCACGACGTACCCGAGAATGACGCTGGGCCCGGTGAGCACCCACGCGTCGCCCGTGACCTTGAAGATGCCCGCGCCGATGAGAATGCCCAGCAACGTCGCGTACGACTCGATCGTCCCGAGGTCGCGGCGGAGGCCGGTCACACGAGTCACCGTAACACAGGAGACACCGGTTGCGTGGCGAGCGGGAGGCGGCGAGCGGCGAGCGGCGTCACGCGGCGGGCAGAAAGTACAGCGCCACGGCGATGATCGAATACACGGCCAGGAGCTGGACGCCTTCGTACCAATTCGTCTCGCCGTCCATGACCAGGTAGGCGAAGATGGCCACGCCGAGGCCGACGGCGAGCATCTCGAAGGGCGTGAAGAGCAGATCGAGCGGGTGACCCAGGCCATAGGAGAGGAAGACCAGCAGGGGCGTGACGAAGAGGGCGATCTGCACGCTCGACTGCATGGAGATGTTCAGCGCCGTGTCCATCTGGTTGCGCATGGCCAGCATCACGGCCGTGGAGTGCTCGGCGGCGTTGCCGACGATGGCCAGGACGACGAAGCCGAGGAAGACTTCGTTCATGCCCCAGGCCTTCCCCGCGGCGTCGACGGCATGCACGAGCCCCTCGGCCACGACGCCCATGAGGATGCTGGCCGCGAAGAGCAGCATCAACGAGCGTTTCACACCCCATGGGAGGGGCGAGCTGGAGTCCGAGCCTGCGCCCGGGCCTGATGCTCCCGCTCGCCGCTCGCCGTCATCCGCCCGCCGCCCTTGTAGCTGGTCCTGGTGCGTCTTGAACGCGAACAGCAGACCGAGGCCGTAGGAGACGATCAGGATTACCGACGTGCCGATGGAGACGCTGTGGATGAGGCGCGGCTGGTGGGCGGTGCGGAAGAAGAGCGCCGGGACGAGAAACGACGCCACGGCCAGGATGAGCTGCCCGGCTTGCGACTCCGCGGCGAGGGCATTGAACTTCACCGTCTCTTTTCCGATCCCGCCGAGCAGCATGGACAGACCGGCCACGAAGAGCAGGTTGCCGAGGATCGAGCCGGCGAACGATGCCCTCACGACGTCCGGGAGCCCGGCCCGGATGGCGAAGATGGCGATGATCAGCTCCGCGAAATTGCCGAACGTGGCGTTGAACAGCGCCCCGTACGTCGGCCCCATGCGGTGGGCGAGATGCTCGGTGCTCACCCCGATCGCCGCTGCCAGCGGCAACACAGCCAGGCTGGCGAAGACGAACAGCCACACCAGGTTGCCGTGCGTGAACTGCAGCCACAAGGCCACCGGCACCGTCGCATAGAGGACGAACTTCGCGGCGCGCTTCATGGGAGGCGAGTGTAACTGGTGCGAGTGCCGAGTACCGAGTGCTGAGGACCGAGTGAGTGCCGAGTGAGTGCTGAGTGCTGCAACTCGGCACTCAGCACTCGGCACTCAGCACTCGACCCTCGCGATCCCTTCGACCTCCACGAGCAGATCTCCGCGGCAGACGTCGGCGCGGAGGTAGAGGACCGGCGTCTCGCCGAGCGCCCCACGGAGGTGATTCTGCACGGCGGCGCAGTCTTCGGCGCTGCGGACGTAGGCCTTGGCCATGACCAGGTCCTCGAGCGTGGCGCCGGCGGCTTCGAGAACGCGGGCGATGTTGCGGATGGTCTCGCCGGTCTGTTTGCAGACGTCGCCGGGATACATCGTCTCGTGCCCGACGATGCTGGCCGTGCCGGCGATGAAGATCAGCGACTCTCCGCCGTCGCGCAGGACGGTGGCGCGCGAGAACGACGGGCTGCGGCGGCCGTACTGCGGTGGGTAGTCGTACGCGCTCACCTGCCACGGATTCTCGACCTGCGTGCCGGGCGTCGTGGAGGCAACGAAGTAGGCCTGGTACCGGCTGCCGCGCATGCCCACGGCGCTGGCGGCGGGCAGGTCCGTGCGCAGGGCATAGCCGTGCCGGGCGAAGGACTCGTAGCGCCCGGCGCAGAACGACCGGTAGCGCTCCGTCCCGTCCTGCATCTCGTTGATGTCGCCGACGTGATTCCAGATGCGCAGCAGGTACGGATAGCCCGACGTCCGCGCGAACTCGATGATCTGGTCGAAGGCCCACCGGCCGGCTGCCTCGACGCCGGCGGCATCGCACCCGAGCGTGCCGAGGAGCACGCGGCCGGTACGGGCGAACGTGATGGCGCCGGATGTGCCGCGGGTGACGGCGTCCGGAGTACGCCATACCTCGACGAGCGGCTCGGCGAGCGGCGGCAGCTCGATGGTGGCGAGCGGCGAGGCTGCCCCCGCGGCCACACCTCCGCCGAAGGCAATCGCCGCCAGAACGTCGCTGGCCGAGTCGATCCGCCCGGGCGCGGTCAATTCACACCACAACGGCAGCACGCGGCGGGAGTATACGGGACGGCAGAGCTACAATCCCGCGGCAGAGTAAAAAAGCGTCAAAGGAAAGACGCCAAAGGAACGACGAATGAGCAGAACGATCGTGAAGAACGGCCGCATCGTGACGGCCGTGGACGACTACCATGCCGACCTTCTCATCGAAGACGGCACCATCGCCATGATCGCCCGGTCGATCGACGTCCCGGCGGAAAAGGTCATCGACACCCGGGGCCGCCTCGTCCTCCCCGGCGGCATCGACCCGCACACGCACATGGAGTTGCCCTTCGGCGGCACCTCGGCCTCAGACGATTTCGAGACCGGCACGCGCGCCGCCGCCCACGGCGGTACGACCACCATCATCGACTTCGCCGTGCAGTACAAAGGACAGTCGCTGCAGGAAGCGGTCGACGCCTGGCACAGGAAGGCCGACGGCCGAACGGCCATCGACTACGGCTTCCACCTCATCTGCACCGACCTCCCTGACGATCGCCTGCCCGAGATGCGGCGGCTGATCGACCAGGGCGTCCCCAGCCTCAAGCCCCTCATGGCCTACCCCGGCGTCTTCCCCCGCCACCATGCCCCAGTATAAACGGCCATTCCCACCGGCCGCGACACACGCGGCCCGCTCTCC
>CAZYTO010000285.1:0-7142 GCA_964650405.1 uncultured Thermoanaerobaculia bacterium
ACAGCGTGTTCCGAATTACGCCGGCTGCGATTGACGTGAACGACACGCGCGGGCCGTTCCGGCCGTGCAGCGAAAGGGGAGGCGCCTCCTCCCGCGGGCCGCGAGCCGCCTCCTGCCCGCTCGGCCTGGGCCGAATGATGATGCGTTGCCCGGGCGCAGGCGCTTAGCCCTTTCGCGTCTTCGACCCGGGTCCCTCCGCGTTTTTCCCCGTCAACCAGCGAACGCAAAGCACCTTCAGGAGGGTTGCCATGTCCTACCGTTTCGATACGCTTGCCATCCATGCCGGCGAGGCCGATGAGCCCACCGGCGCCGTCACCGTTCCCATCTACCAGACCTCTACCTACCGCCAGCCCGAGCCCGGCGTCCACCTCGGCGGCTTCGGCTACTCGCGCACCGAGCACCCCACGCGCAAAGCGCTGGAGGACAATCTCGCCGCCCTGGAGGGCGCCAGCTACGGCCTGGCCTTCGCCACCGGCATGGCCGCCATCCACAACGTGCTGTCGGTCCTGCGGAAGGGCGACCACGTCGTCTCTACGCGCGATCTCTATGGCGGCGCGTGGCGCATCTTCACCAAGTTCTTCGCCAAGTTCGGCATTGACTTCACCTTCGTCGACGCCGCCGACTTGCAGGCCGTAGGCGCCGCAATCCGGCCGGAGACGCGGCTGCTGTGGTTGGAGACACCGTCCAATCCGCTTCTGCGCGTCACCGACATCGCCGCCTGCGCGGCCATCGCCCGGGACGCCGGCGTGCTGACCGTCGTGGACAACACCTTCGCCACGCCGGTGCTGCAGCAGCCGTTCGCCCTCGGCGCGGACATCGTCGTCCACTCCACGACGAAGTACATCAACGGTCACAGCGACTCGCTCGGCGGCGTGGTCATCACCAACGACGAAGCGCTGTTCGCCGAGCTGAAGTTCTTCCAGAACGCCATCGGGGCCGTGCCCGGGCCGAATGACTGCTTCCTCATCCTGCGCGGCGCGAAGACGCTGTCGCTCCGTGTACATCGGCACTGCGACAACGCCGAGGAGGTCGTGGCGTACCTGAGGCGCCATACGAGGGTGAGGCGGGTGTTCTATCCCGACGATGACGCCGTGGCCCGCCGGCAGATGACCCGTTTCGGGGCCATCGTGTCGTTCGAGATCGACGGCGACGGCGAAGCCGCGCGCGCTTTCGCCCGGCGCCTGCGCCTCTGGACGCTCGCCGAGAGCCTCGGCAGCGTGAAGAGCCTCTTCTGCCATCCGCCGACCATGACCCACGCCTCGGTGGAGCCCGAGGTGCGCCGCAAAGTCGGCATCAGCGACTCGCTCATCCGGCTGTCGGTCGGCCTGGAGGACGTCCGGGATCTCATCGACGACCTTGCGCAAGCGCTCGACGACGGCCAGGCCCTGGACTGCGGCGCGGAAGCCGTTTCCGAGCGGCGAGTCGCGGCCGAGAGCGGCGGCGAGGTGGCCGTCCTCCAAGGAGAGACCCCGTGCGCCGTGTGAACATCGGCCTTCTCGGTTGTGGCACGGTCGGCCGCGGCTTCGTGGAACTACTCGCGCGGGAGCGCGAGCGCATCCGCGGGGCGGCCGCGGTCGACCTGCAGCTCACACGCATCCTCGTGCGCGACGCCGGCCGGAATCGCCCGGGCATCGACCCGGGCCTCCTGACCGACCGCGCCCTGGAAGTGCTCGACGGCGACTGCGACGTCGTCGTCGAGCTCGTCGGCGGTGTGACGTGTGCGGGCGCCTATGTCCGCCACGCACTGACCGCCCGGCGCCATGTCGTCACGGCGAACAAGGCGCTCCTGGCCAGCGACGGTGCCGACCTGTTCGCCCTGGCGCGCAAGAGCGGCGTGAAGATCGGCTTCGAAGCCAGCGTCTGCGGCGGCATCCCGATCGTCCGGGCTCTGCAGCACGGCCTGGCCGGCGACTCGATCGAGAGTATCGCCGGCATCCTGAACGGTACGACCAACTACATCCTGACGCGCATGGAAGAGGACAACCTCGACTTCGACGCCGCGCTGCGCCTGGCCCAGCAGCGGGGATTCGCCGAGGCCGATCCGTCGCTGGACGTGGACGGCCATGACGCTGCCCAGAAGCTGCGGATCCTGGCGGAGCTGGCCTGGGGGCCACCGCCAAGCGTCAAGCTGCGCGTGGCCGGAATTCGCGACGTCACCCGCGCCGAGCTCGAGGGCGCCACGTCGCGCAGCGCCGTTGTCCGGCACGTGGCGAGCGCACGGCCGATTGCAGGCGGCATCGAATTGCGCGTCGAGCGGCGCGAGCTGCCGCTGGCGCACCGGCTGGCCTCGGTGAAGGAGGAGCACAACGGAGTGGTGATTCGCGGGAGGGCGGTCGGGGAAATCGCCTTCAGCGGGCGCGGTGCCGGGTCGCTGCCGACAGCCGCCGCCGTGCTGTCGGACGTCATCGAGCTCTCACGGACAATCCACGCACATTAACATAATCTATCTTACTTGACGGTGCGGAAAACGTTCCGGGACGTGAGCAATGCCCTGCCGCGAATCAGCGAATAAGCGTCTAACCCGAAGACTTACAATGAGCTGCGGATGAAGATCCTCACGCGCTACATCTTCCGGGAGATGCTGGTCCCCACGGTCCTGGGGTTCATCTTCTACACGTTCCTGATCCTGACCCGGCAGCTCTTCGACCTGGCCGGCATGGTCATCAAGCGCTCGCTGCCGGCCGGCACGGTCTTCACCATGCTCGGGCTCTCCCTGCCGAACATCATCGTGCTCACGGTGCCCATGTCGTTTCTCTTCGGCGTCCTGCTGGCTGTGGGACGGCTCTCGTCCGACTCCGAGATCATCGCCATGCGCGCGCTGGGCGTCTCCATGCGCACGCTCTACCGGCCGGTCTTCTTCTTCAGCTTCGTCATCTTCCTGCTCAACCTCTACCTGATGAACGTCCTGCTGCCGAAGGGCAACTCGGGGCTCATGGCCATCAAGTACGAGATTGCCACCTCGCAGGCCTCGAACCAGATCCAGCCGCGGGTCTTCTACGACGACTACGAAAACCTCATGATCTACGTGAACGACGTCGACTCCCACGGCAAGTGGAAGGGAGTCTTCGTCGCCGACAGCCGCGGTGAAGAGGCCAATCCCACCGGCACGACGCCGGCCCAGCTCGTGGAGGCGGCGCGGCGCAACACGACGTTCTTCGGCGCCCAGCACGGCACGACCCGCATCGTCGTGGCCGAGACCGGAACCCTGACCTACGTCAAGAAGACCAAGCAGATCTGGCTGAACCTGACCAACGCCGAGACGCACCTCTGGGATCCGCGGAAGTCCGACCGCTACGACGAGAACCGCAATGCCGGCCAGCAGATGCGCCTGCCGGAAAAGATGGTCACCCCGGGAGACGCGGCCTACACCCGCGTCCGTACCCTCCGCGAGCTGAACCTCGGTGAGTTGTGGGAACAGTCCCGGCTGACGAAGAACAGCCCGAACGACGCCGACCAGGAGATCTACCGGCTCGCGTGGGTGGAGATGCACAAGAAGTTCGCCATTCCCTGCGCGGCCATCGTCTTCGGCATCCTCGGCCTGCCACTGGGCATCACCAACCGCCGCGGCGGCAAAAGCTCAGGCTTTTCTTTAAGTGTCGGCATCATCCTTGTCTACTACGTCATGATCATCAACGGCGAGCACCTGGCCGGCTCCGGCCGGATCTCGCCGGCCATCGGCATGTGGGCGCCGAACCTGCTGCTGCTGGCGCTCGGCGTCTGGGCCCTGCGCCGCGCCAACCGCGACACCGGCGCCAGCCGGCAGGAAGCGACGTGGTGGAAGCGCCTGGCCGGCCTGGTCCAGGTACAGCGCCTGCGCCGGCGCCATCCGGAGGTCATGGCCCGCAAGTGCGGCGTCGTGGCCGCGGCCAGCGCCGAGGAAGAGGAGCCGGCCGTCCTGCGCCGCCTGGACATCACCTTCCCCAACATCATCGACCGCTACGTCATCCGGGAGTACGTGAAGATCCTGGCCCTGGTGCTGCTGTCCACCCTGGCCCTCTTCGTCATCGTCGACTACACCGACCTGGCCGGCGACATCCGCCGCAACCACATCGCCTTCCACACCGTCTTCGCCTACTACCGGTTCATGGTCTTCCAGATCCTGAACTTCTCCGTGCCCATCTCCGTCCTGGTGGCCACGCTGGTGACGTTCGCCCTCTTCTCGAAGAACAACGAAGTGACGGCCTTCAAATCGAGCGGCGTCTCGCTGTACCGCATCGCTCTGCCGGTGGTCATCTTCGGTCTCCTGACCAGCGGCATGGCCTACCTGCTGCTCGATTACGTCCTGCCGTACTCGAACCGCCGCGCCGAAGAGCTGCACAACAAGATCAAGAACAACAAGAGCGTGGCCGTGGCCAGCCAGCAGCAGAAGCTGTGGTTCCACGGGCACGGCAACTACATCATCAACTTCCTGTCCTACGACCGCGTCCGCAAGGAGCTCTCGCAGGTGCAGGTCTTCGAGTTCCACCCGCAGGAATTCCGCCTGGCCCGGCGCGTCTATGCCTCCACGGCCCGGTGGGACGGCCAGGGATGGGTCTTCGACCACGGCTGGATGCGCTCGTTCCCCGACAAGGGCGGCTCGACCTTCGCCCTGATCACGTCCCCCCTCCGCCTCTTCTACAGCGAGAAACCGTCCGACTTCGAGGCGGAGGTCAAGCTGCCGGACCAGATGACCTTCAACCAGTTGCGGACTTACATCGACACCATCCGCAGCTCGGGCTACTCGGCCGAACAGCTCTCGGTGAAGCTCTACGAGAAGACATCGTGGCCGTTCCTCAGCCTGGTCATGTGCCTCATCGCCCTGCCCTTCGCCTTCAAGATCGGCAAGGCCGGCGCTCTCTACGGCATCACCATCGCCCTCGTCCTGGGCCTCTTCTACTGGCTCGTCTACGCCATCTTCACCAAGTTCGGCGAAGCCGGAAACCTCCCCCCGCTCCTCGCCGCCTGGAGCGCGAACATCCTCTTCGCCATCGCGGCGCTGTACATGTTTCTACGGGTGGAGACGTGAGGAAAGTGCCGAGTGCCGAGTGCCGAGTGCCGAGCCGCTCATGCCTCCTCGGCACTCGGCACTCAGCACTCGGCACTTTTCTAGAACCACTCGCTCTTGCCCTTCGAGGCCACGGGCTGGCGGCGGGCGTTGACGGTCAGGGTGGCGAAGCCGGCGGTGTGAGCGAGGCGGTCGACGGCGCCGATGGAGAGCGTGTTGCGTCCGCGCTCCACGATCAGATCGACGAGGCACTGTCCCGTACCGCATTCGGCGTGCTGCACGTCCGAGAGCTGTCCTCGCGAATTGGCCACGGCGAAGGAGAGGCGCACCGGGCCGACGGCGTTCTCCGACATCCGCACCAGCATCGGCACGTGGCAGGTGTCCGACTCGCAGCGGGTCACTTCACCCGTGACGACGGTCAGGGGCATGCGGTCGTTGACCGGGGCGAGCAGGTTGGCCAGGACGCGATCGTCGACGTGATCGATCACGCCGCGGGAGACGGGGACGTTGTGGGTGACCAGGGCCGGAGTGGGTACGGGGACGGCGTCACCGGTGCTGGGGGCAGGCCGCTCGTGCGCGAAGGCCAGGGGGGCCAACGCAGTGAGCAACCAAATCGCCGAGAGCCTTGCGACGCGCATCACGTCCTCCGCTGGGTTGTGCGCTAACGGTAGCGCGGTCCACGTTACGCCAACGTCACGGAGAGGTTACAACGAAACGCGAAGTTCCGATAGATTGAGCGTTAATCAGCGGGCTGGAGAGTGGCTTCGGACGCCATCGTCACGGAATCCGTATTGCTACGGCCGATCTGAAGATGTCCTCTACCTTTGCTTCCGGCAGGCGAGCGTCAGCTCGGCGCGCTTCGAGAATCTCGGCGGCACACGCTTCGAGTTTCTCGATCCCTTCACCCTTCGGCACGACAGTTGGGTCGCCGTCAGCGAGTCCGCGCTGAAGTTCCTGAACCGGAATCACGAATACGACTGGCTGTCGGCATACGCACCCGTCGAACGGGTGGGAAAGACGATCCGGCTGTACCACATCCCATAGCCTCGGTGCTGAGCGAAGCTGCGATAGATTCAGCGTCTTCAGCGGGGCTGGAGAATGGAAACACAAAGGGCGAAGGATTCCTCCTTCGCCCTTCATCCTTCATCCTTCGCCCTTCGTCTAGATCGCGTTCACGATCTCGTCCGCCAGGCCCTTCCACTTGCGCAGGTAAGCCCGGCGGTCGTCGTTGTACTTCGCCACCAGGCCGTTGTACTCGTCGAGCCTCCCCTGCCGCTCGTACATCTTCTTCGGCTGGAGGTAATCGGCATCGTCCATGTCCGGGACGTGCGTAGCCACGAGGTAGCCGAAGTCGGCGTCCTTCTCCCACTGGATGGTCCCCTCGGCGATGGCCTTCACGACGGCCGAGGAGTGCTGGATCTTCACCTTCTTCGAGCGCTCGTCCCTGTCGTCTCCTGCGGCGTCGCCGCCGATGCGGCCCGTGTTGAGCAGGTAGACCTCCATGGGGCTGTCGCGCATCAGCTCGAGCATACGGTTGCCCTGGTAGGCGTGCAGCAGGGGGAAGAACGGATTCGTGCCGGGCACACGGAGCGACTTGCCCGCCTCGGCGGCGCCGCCGGCCGACGTGCCCTTGGTCTCGCCGAGCATGAAATAGGCGGCAGCCAGCGGCCCTTCCAGCTTGGCCACGGCCGGGATGATGTTCTCGTTCCGGTTGAGGATGAGCAGGAAGTCGACCTTCTTCACCTCGCGGGCGTCCAGCGCACCGGCGATGTCCTCCATGCGGATCACGGCCCGGCCGTTCGGCGTGTACGACGTGTCGAAGTAGTCGATTTTCGCGGCGTCGTCCTGGGAGACGTTCTCCAGGTAGGCGTGCTCGCTGGCGCAGGCGTGGAAGATCGTCGGCTCGTCCTTCGGGTTCAGGCCGAACGTCTTGGCGAAGCAGCCATTCTCGGTCGCATAGACCTTGCCGCCCGGCATCAGCGCGCAGAAGTCGTCCTGCACCGGCGAGGAGTTGTTCTGCTTGGTGAACGTCGTCGTCGTCTTGCCCGTGCCGGAGAGGCCCACGATGAGGCCCACGCGGTTCCTGCCGGCCACCGGAATGACCTTGCAGCCGGCGTGCATCGCCAGCCCGCCGCGGTCGTAGACGATCTTGTTCCAC
>CAZYTO010000286.1:0-7119 GCA_964650405.1 uncultured Thermoanaerobaculia bacterium
CACTGGGTGATTCAACCTTCGTCCCCGCGCCGAACGCGGCTGTGATCCCCAGGGGTACCTCGACGGTGGCAACGCCGCCTTCGCCGGATGGGGCGACACCGCGCTCTTGGCGGGGGGCTTCCGCGACGATGCCGAGATTCTCCTACTCGACGATGCCGCCGGCCACCCGATGGCCGGTGCCGGCATCACGTTCCGCACGCTGCACGACGGCCGGCGCGCGGCGATCATGACCGGGGCCTGGACCCTGCCGGAGGCGCGCGGGCTGGGCGCATTCTCCCTTCTGCTCCGGACCGTATGCGAGGTTGCCGCCGAATGCAACGGCGTCATGCTCGGCTTTGTCCGCGGCGAGAACGTCAGCGCCCGCGGTCTCGTCACCGCCGCCGCGGCCATGTGGCCCGCGTTCTACTGCCGCTCGACCGCAGCTCACGACCTCCCGCCGCCGAGGCTCGAGCCAGTCGATCCCGATCCCTCCCTCTTCCCATCGAGCTTCGTCTACACGACGGAGCAGTGGCACGCACAGTTCCTGGCCCGGCCGCACGCGCGGATCGAATGTCTCGGACTGCGCGGCTCATGGGCGGCCATCGTCGAGAGTGCCGCGGACTTCGATCGAGTACACGCCGTCTCCGATCCTGCCGCCCTGCCACCACTCGCCGCACGTGCTCACGCGCGAGGCCGCCGCCTCTTCTGGTACACCACGCAGCCGCCAGCGATGGCTTGCGAGTGGACCGACGGTTTCGTCGGCAGCGTCCCGGATGCTGCAATCGAGTGGAACTTGCAGAACGGCGACAGGATGTGAACGAGGCCGGCCCGCATCGGTTGGCAGGATGCGTGGAGGACGGACAATCCTGTCCGTCAAATCGTGAATCCACACAAACGCCGGCCTTTGGAATGTGCGATCGGGGGGACGGACAGGATTGTCCGTCCTCCACGGCGTTTACCCTCGCCGCGAGGTAACGCGCGCCGGCACGCCGAGCACCGTCACGTCGTCCGGCACATCGCGCACCACCACGGCTCCGGCGCCGGCGATGGACCGGGAACCCACGCTGGTGCCGGGGAGGATCGATGCGCCGAGGCCGACGAGCGAATCTTCGCCGACACGTACGTTCCCTCCCAGCGTCGCTCCGGGCGAGATGTGCGCGAAATCGCCGACGACGCAGTCGTGATCGACGGAGGCCTTGGTGTTGACGATGACCCCGCGGCCGATGACGGCGCGGGGCAGCACGATCGCTCCGGCACAAAGCATGGCGCCGTCGCCGATCGTCGCCGAGGGCGCGATCGAGGCGAACGGATGAATGGCGCGCGCGAGCCGCTCCCCTGCGGCGACGAGCCGTTCCGTCACCTCGCGGCGGGTTCGGTTGTCGCCGATGGCCACGACGATCGCGTCGTGATCGAGCTCCGGGAGCGACGCGATCGGGCCGAGCACCGGCAGTCCGAGGACGGTCGTGCCGTACAGTTCCAAGTCGTCGTCGACGAATCCGATAGCCCCCTCCCGTAGGATGTCGGCGACGATGGCGCCGTGTCCGCCGGCACCGGCGATGACGATCTTCGCCGCCGTTTTCACACGCGTACCTGTGTGGACGCCGGGGTGAACTCCGGCACGAGCACGCGGAGCTGATCGATCAGCTCGTCGTTCGTCCCGGCCACGGCCAGCGACTCCAGGAGGGCCAGATCCTCTGCGAAGTTCGGCGGGAGGACCACGGAGCTGCGGATCTCGGCGATGTGCGGCAGCGCCGTGGCCTCGGCGCGCTCATTCGTTCCCACGAGAAGCTCGTCGAGTTTCTCGCCCGGGCGCAGGCCGATGAACTCGATCGGCGTCGAAGGCGGTGCACCGCACAGAGCGATGAGCCGCCGGGCCAGATCGGCGATCCGGACCGGCTCTCCCATGTCGAGCACGTAGATCCCGCCGGAGCGGCCGACTGCCGCGGCCTCGATCACGAGACCGACCGCTTCCGGAATGAGGATGAAGTAACGCCGCACGTTGGGGTGCGTCACGGTCAGCGGGCCGCCCGCCCGGAGCTGGCTCAGGAACCGCGGCACGACGCTGCCGCTGCTTCCGAGAACGTTCCCGAAGCGGACGCTGACGAGCTCCATGCGCGAGCGGGACACGGCGTCGCAGACGAGCAGCTCGGCCACGCGTTTCGTGGCACCCATCACGCTGGACGGATTCACGGCTTTGTCCGTCGAGATGAGCACGAAGCGATTCGTGCCGTGCCGCTCGGCGGCCGAGGCCACCAGGCGCGTGCCGGTCACATTGTTCTTCACCGCCTCACTGGCCTGCTGCTCCACGAGCGTCAAGTGCTTGTGCGCGGCGGCATGGAAGACGACCTCCGGACGGTGGCGCGCGAAGGCTTCGTCGAGCCTGCGCTCATCCAGGATGTCGCCGAGGAATGGCTTCGCCACCGGGTTGTCGATCGACAGCATCACTCCGTGGAGGCTGTTCTCGTGGCGGTCCAGCATGACCAGCGACGCGCAGCCGAGCGCCGCCACCTTCCGGCAGAGCTCCGAGCCAATCGAGCCACCGGCACCCGTGGCCGTGACGGGTTTTCCCTCCGTGAGCGCGGGCGTGGCCGCCGAGTCGGCGATCGGCGCGGGCGGCGGCAGCAGTTCCCGCAGCTCGAGCTCGCTCAAGGGCTCGTTCATCGGGCCACCTCCGCGTGCGCAAGCTCCTCGGCCACCGCCGCACAGACGCACGCGACGTCCTCCATGGAGAGCCCGGCGTGAAACGGCAACGCGAGCAGAGAGGCGCCGGCGGCTTCGGCATACGGAAACATCCCGGCGTGGTATCCGAAGCGCTCGCGGTAGAGCGGCTGCAGGTGAATCGGCGGGAAGTAGGGCCGGCTGGCGATCCCGCGCGCCGCCAATGCCGCCATGAGCCGGTCGCGGTCGAGCCCCGCCGCGAGCCGGACGACGTATACGAACCAACTGATGGACACGCCCGGGCGTGCCGCTGCCGGCGGAGTGACGCCTGCGACGTCGCGCAGCAACGCGTCGTAACGCGCGGCCACGGCGGCGCGCCGGGCCAGCAGCTCGTCGAGCCGCCGAAGCTGCGCCAGCCCCACCGCCGCGCTCAGATCATCGAGGCGGTAGTTGTAACCGAGGCGCGAATGCTCCAGCCACGAACCGTCGTCCGTTCGTCCCTGATTGCGCAGGCTGCGCGCCAGCGCGGCCCAGTCGTCTCGGTCCGTGAGGAACACGCCCCCTTCGCCCGTCGTCATCTGCTTGTTGGGATAGAAGCCGAAGACGGCCGCATCGCCCCAACGTCCGGCCGGGACGCCGTCCGACGACGCGCCGATGGCCTCGCAGGCGTCCTCGATGACGGCGACGCCGTGCCGGCGCGCGGCGTCGACGATCTCCCGCATTTCCACAGGACGGCCGAAGACGTGGACCGGAAGCACCGCGCGCAGCCGCCCCTCGGGCGCCAGCGTTTCGATGGCCCTCACAGTCGCCTGCGTGTCGAGGTTCAGCGTCTCGGGGTCGATGTCGATGAAGGCGGGCGTCCCGCGCTGGAAGAGAATCGAATTGGCGGAGGCGATGAACGAGAACGGCGTGGTGATTACCTGGTCGCCGTCTCCGACGCCGGCGGCGATCATGGCCAGATGCAGGGCGGCCGTGCCGCTGGAGACGGCCACCGCATGCCGGGCGCCGAAACGTGCGGCAAACTCGCGCTCGAACGACGCCAGCACCGGGCCGCAGGAGAGCTGGCCGGAGCGCAGCACTTCATCGACCAGGCGCCGCTCGTCTTCGCTGATGTCCGGGAGAGAGACCGGAATGAGACGGGGCGACATCCAGGGCCGGTACGATACTCCAGCTCGCCTGCTCCGTGGCACTTCCCGGTTCACCTCCCGGCGTGTGAAGAAATTCGAAGGCTCTCGCCTCGGATTCGGTGTGAGCCGCGCAAGGCATACAGCAAAGACCACTCATGCCTCGAACCTCATGCCGTCTCGGCACTCAGCACTCGGCACTCGGCACTCAGCTCGCCGGAGCGAGCATCTCGATCGCCTTCAACAGATCTTCCATCGTGTACGGCTTGAAGAGAACGGCGACATTCGGCAGTTGCCGGTACGGCTCCAGCCCTTCCTCTACGGAGTAGCCCGTCGAGAAGATCACCGGCATCCCCGGACAGTCGCGCGTGATGGCCTCGTACACCTCGGGGCCGGTCATGTCCGGAAGGGTGACGTCGAGGATCACCAGCCCGGGCGCAAACGTCGTCAGGAGTCGCAGGGCCTCGCCGCCCGAGCGGGCCATGCGCACATCGAGGCCTTCCACCTCGAGGAGCGAGACGATGCCGCCGGCCACGGCTTCATCGTCTTCGACCAGCAACGCCCGCCGAGGCTCCGGTCCCGCCGGACGTGCCGGATCGAGTCCGGGGCTCGTGCGGCCTGCGTCGAGAGAAGACAGGCGGGGCGGACCCGCCTCGACCGGTGTCGATACGATCACCGCACGCGCTTCCTTGATGATCTGCTTCCCGCGCGCGAGCGAGGCAGCGACCGGTTCGATGAGGCGCATCAGCTTTTCGTCATCACAGTAGCGACGGCGAAGGACTTCGACGATCGGCTGGATGCCCATGAGGACATTGTTGAAGTCGTGAATGAGCCGCGACGCCAGCTCGTGGGGGGAGAGCTTCGGCGGATGGGGCTCGCTCCCGGCTCCGAGGCGCTCCGGACCGTCGCGCGGATGGTCAGTCATGAGAGAGATGTACTCAAGAATGCAGCCGTAATTCAGGGATCTCCGTGCTACGCAGTCCGATTGGGGAGTAGGACAGACTCTGATTCTCAGACCAGGCGGTGAGTGACCGCATAACGGATGATTTCCGCGTTGTTCCGCAGTCCGGTCTTGGCCAGGATGTGTGTGCGGTGGGTGCTGACGGTCTTGACGCTCAGATTCAACAGCGCCGCCACCTCGGACACGGAGTTGCCGGCGGCAACGAGCTGGAAGACTTCGAGCTCCCGGTCCGAGAGCAGCTCGTGCGGCTGCTTCTCGCCGCCGCGCGCAAATTGCAGTGCCAGCCGTTCCGCGACCGTGGGAGACACAAATGTGCCACCGGCGAGCACACGCCGGATGGCCGTGATCAGCTCCTCGGAGGCGGATTCCTTCCGCACATACCCCGCTGCACCGGCGCGCAGCGCCCGCAGCGCGAACTCCTCGCTGCTGTGCATGCTGAAGATGATCACCGGCACCTGGGGATGTTCGGCGCGGATCCGGCGGAGCACGTCCAGGCCGCTCCGGCCTCCGAGGACGAGATCGATGATGGCCAGATCGGCGGGAGTCTTCCGCATGGCCGTGAGCAGCTCTTCGCCCGTCGCCACCGCGATGGAGACGGAGAGACCGGGCTGCTCGGAGATGATGCGCTTGAGCCCTTCCCGAACGACAGCGTGACCGTCGGCGACAGCGATCGAGACCATAGAGAGAGTGTGCGATCGCGCGTGGGCACGCCGCGCGGTGGGAAAGTGCGAACTGCGGTTGGAGGAACGATACCGCAAAACGAAAGCGGCGCGAAGGGATTGATTGCCCTCTCCTTCGTTGCGCGGTTCTCGTGCTCGCCCGTAGCAAGCTGTACTAAGCTGACCAGCACACGTGAAGCGCTTCGCCGTCACACTGCTGGTCTGGGCCGCGGCCTTCGCGTTGCTGTACCGCCTGGCCTGGAACCGCTACTACCCGCCGGGCGACTGGATCGCCGCGCTGATCGTCTCCTTCTTCGTGGCCCTCGGGGTCGGCGCCATCCGCAGGTCGCGCATGGAGCGCGGTGACGAGTTGATCGTCGGGCGCACCGGCGAGCCTCTTGCCGACGGTGCTCGCGTGGCCGTCGCCGGGACGCTCGAGCCGGCTGCCGGGACGCTCCTCGCGCCATTCAGCGGCGAAGCCTGCCTCGTGTACGAGTACGAGATCTTCCACATCGAACGGGGACGCACGCGCGGTTCGAGCAGCATCGAGGTCGTCGATCGCAGCGGCTTCGCCCTGGCACCGTGCGTCATCCGCGCCGGAGGCCGCGACATCGCATTGCACGCCTATCCCGGCCTGGAGCGCTTTCCCACGACGACCCATGACCCATCCAGCGGCCGGACGTACCTCGCCAATGCACACTTCGAAGACCGCACCGGCCTGGGCTTCATCACTGCCGCGTCCGAGGTGCTCGAGATGTTTCAGGACCGCACCGGCGTGGTGCGGAAGGACATACAGCTTTCGAAGCGTGAGGACCTCGACGGCTCGTCGGTCCGCGAGGAGATCGTGCCGCCCGGGTCGCCGGTCTGCGTGATCGGGCGCTACGCCGCCGCGGAGAACGCCATGGTGCCGGAGCCCGACACGGCGCGGGTGCGTCTCATCCGCGGCACGCGCGACGAAGCCCTGGAGCACGTGCGCGACAAACGCCTCTCGGACGTGATCCTGGCCGTGTTCTTCCTCGTCGTCCCGTTCCTCGTGGCATGGGGCGTCCTCCACCTGCGCGAGAAGGACCTCGACGCGAAGGGAAGGAACTCGGTCCGCATCGACCGCGCCGAGGCGCTGCTCGACGCGGTGAAGTACGGCCGGACCGACGACGTGCGCCGGATCCTCGCGCGCGGCGGCGACGCCCGCGGCAGTGACGAATACGGCGTCCCGTACATCTCCTGGGCGCGGAATCCGGCCATCGCCAAACTGCTGCTCGACGGCGGCGCCGACGTCAACGCCGTGGGCAAGAACGGCCTCACTGCGCTCATGGAGGCGAAACGCGACGGCCGCGACGACGTGGCCGCCTTCCTCATCGCTCACGGCGCACGCCAGCAGTAGCCCTATCCGCCGAAGAGCGCCGCCGCGTTCTCCCAGAGGATCTTCCGCTCGACGTCTTCGCCGAGGGCCAGCGCGCGGAAGTCCTCGACGTTCCGCCGCATCGACACCACGCCGGGCGACGGCCAGTCGGTTCCCCACAGGCACTTGTCCGCCAGGGCGGCCAGGCGCGGAACGTACTTCGGCAGCGCCTTTGGCGGGATGCCGGAGAGGTCGAGACGCACGTTGGCGTGGCGGCGCGCCAGGAACATGGCCGTCTCGCCGTAGAGGGGCCGGCCGGCATGCGCCAGGATGATGTTCAGCCTGGGGAAGTCGATGGCCACGTCGTCGACCGGCATGGGATCGGCGAAGACGTTGCGG
>CAZYTO010000287.1:0-7082 GCA_964650405.1 uncultured Thermoanaerobaculia bacterium
GCCAGAACGACTACACCAACGACTTCCTCATCATCGCCTCGGGGCGCGTGGAGCTCTGGAAACGTCCGGAGCAGAGCACGGCGGACGTGAAGATCACGGAGCTGACGGCGGGCAATTTCTTCGGCGAGATGAGCCTCGTCTCCGGGCGCCGCCGCACGGCCACGGCCAAGGCCATCGGCCCCACCCGCATCATCGAGATTCCCCGCAAGGCCATCCTCAAGCTGCTGGCCTCGGCGCCGCGGGCCAAGGCCCTGGTCGACCAGGCCTTCCTCCTCCGCGCCTTCGGCGGCTACCTCTTCCCGGGCGTCCCCGAGGCCCAGCTTGGGGAGCTGGTGGAGCGGGCGGTGGTGGTGACGCTCGGCAAGGACAGCGTGGTCTTCCGCGAAGACGATCCGGCCGACGCCTTCTACCTGATCCGCAACGGCATGGTGAAGATCTCGAAGAAGTCGGGCGAGAAGGAGGTCGTGCTCTCGTACCTCGTGGCCGGCAATTTCTTCGGCGAGACGGCCCTCTTCTCCGAGCGCGACCGGACGGCCACGGTGACGACGATCTTTCCGTCCGACCTGATCAAGCTCTCCCGCCGCGACTTCAACGAGTTCCTCGGGCAGCATCCGGAGCTGCGCGAAGCGCCGCGCCGGAAACTGGAAGAGCGCAACATCGCCGGCCTCATCGCCGAGGCCACGCCGGGGTCGGGGAACCTCCTGGCGGACCTCATCCGCGAGGAAGTGGTGATGGGCACGCAGACGCTCATCATCGACGAGCACCGCTGCATCCGCTGCGGCAACTGCGTGGCCTCGTGCGAAGGGGTCCACGCCGACGGCCAGGCGCGCATCTCTCTCACCGGCATCAAGTTCTACAACCTCCTGGCGCCGAACTCCTGCTGGCAGTGCGAGAACCCGCTGTGCATGCTGGACTGCCCGCCGGACGCCATCGTCCGCGACCCGCGCGGCGAGGTCTACATCAAGAGCAACTGCATCGGCTGCGGCAACTGCGAGCGCAATTGTCCCTACGACAACATCTTCATGGTCCACAAGGAGCCGAAGAAGACGCTCTTCTCGTGGGTGACGGCGCTCTTCAGGAAAGAGAAGCACGACGTGGAGCAGACCATGGCCGTGAAGTGCGACCTCTGCCGCGAGATCAGCGGAGGCCCGGCCTGCGTCCGCGGCTGCCCCACCGGAGCGGCCATCCGCCTGACGCCGGAGGAGTACCGGTCGACGCTGGAGGAGATCGTGATCACAAGGGGGCAGAACTGAAGGGCGAAGGATGAAGGGCGAAGGGCGAAGGGCGCGCGAGTGTAGGGCATGACTGCGTCATGCCGAACTCCCGTGGGGGGGGACTCCCGTGGGCGGGGACCGAAAGGATGAAGGATGAAGCATGAGGGATGAAGGCTTCGCGGCACGGGTCCTCTCGAGCCGTTTCACGGCGTCGGTCCGGCACGCGGAGACGCGGAGATCGCGGAGACTCGAGCTCTCCTTCGCGTCCTCCGCGCCTCCGCGTGAGCAGACTTACGCATTTCCGGGAAGCGCATCCACGGCCGGTGATGCATTCCCTTTTCGCGTCACCCCTCACCCCGGCACTTCCGCGCTGGTTGCAGGGAAGCGGATTCACGGTTCTCCGAATTGCGCGCTTCAGTGCCGACCCTCTCCCGCGGGGAGAGGGTGGCTCCGAAATGCTTCGCCCTTCGCCCTTCGTCGTTCAGAGTGCGAGGAGCCACGACGGGGGTTCGGCACGACGCAGTCGTGCCCTACATCCCCGCACGCCTTCGCCCGTCGGCACGGGGCTGTCCAAGACGACTCGCGCCTTCACCCTTCATCCTTCATCCTTCATCCTTTCACCAGGGGGGCGCAGCCTTTCAGCCTTCCAGCCTTTCAGCCTTCCAATCTTCAGACTTTCTCTCGTGCTGCGCGGAGGCTCCCGTGCCGGTAGCCCGCTCGGGCGTCGTGTGGCGCCGCATCTTCATCGTGCTGCTGGCGGGGGTGAGCGCTTCGTACATCTGGGACTACCGCCGCGAGTACACGCATGGCGGGTCGCAGATGGGGATCGCGTATGGGGTGGCGGGGACGCTGCTCATCCTGCTGCTGGCGTTCTTCGGGATCCGCAAGCGGTGGTACCGCTCGACGTTCGGGACGCTCGAGCAGTGGATGCAGTCGCACATCTACCTCGGCGTGCTGTCGCTGGTCGTGCTCCTCTTCCACAGCGGGGGGCGGTTCAACGATACGGTGGCGGTGACGACGCTCGTCCTCGTGGCTATCGTCGTCTTCAGCGGGATCTTCGGGGCCATCCTCTACATCACCGTGCCGCGGCTGCTCACGGAGGTGGAGAGCAACCTGACGGTGGACGAGATCTCCGACCAGCTCAACCAGCTCACCCGGCAGATGGCCCGCATCGCCAGCGGCAAGTCGGCGCCCTTCCAGCGCATCTATGATGAGCTGCTGCGCGAGTCGCGGCCGCGGTGGATGGCGGGCTGGCGGCTGCTCCTCGCCCGCGGCAGGAGGAAGGAGACGCCCGGCGACTGGTCGCGGCTCATCGCGCTCGTGGGACGCGACGAACAGGACGAGCTGCGGCAGATGCTGGTCGTGTGGCGCCGGCGCAAGGAGCTCCTCATCCGTCTCGTCTACCAGCAGCGCTCCAAGAACATCCTCGAGTCCTGGCTCTACATCCACGTCCCCTTCACGATCGCGCTCCTCCTCTTCGCCGCGGTGCACATCGCGGCGGTCTTCTACTACCGGAGAGTGGGATGAGCTTCGTCGTTCAGCGCGTCACCCCGCGCGGCCTGGTGGTGAACCAGATCAACGTGGCCTCGCTGCGCATCGGCCGGGGCACGAGCGCCGAGCTGCGCAGCGAGAACCCCGCCGTCTCGCTCGAGCATGCCGTCATCGACGAGGACGCGGCCGGGTTCGCCGTCACGGACAAGGGCAGCATCACCGGGACGTACGTCAACGGCAAGCCGGTGGAGACGGCCCGCCTGTCGAAGGGCGACGTGGTGGAGATCGGCGACCTGAAGATCGAAGTACAGATCGCCGATCCCGGCCGGCCGCTCTTCCTGCGTATCGCGCCGGCGGCCACCGTTCCCGTCATCGCCGGCGAATTCGACGAAGAGGAAGAGGAGCCGCCGACCGGCCCCATTCCGCAGGGCGGCTCGCTGAAGGCGCCCCTCATCGACTACGCCGGCGCCTATCGCCTCCGCCGGGTGTGGCTGACGAAGCTGTCGCTTGTGGCGCTCATCGCCATCGTCGTCCTGACCATCACCAGCGAGCTGCTGGAGCCGGGACGGCAGAAGGCCTTCATGCCGGGCGGCGTCTCCTCGGCGCACACCCATGCCCGCGACGGGGCAGGCAAGCCCATCGCCGAGAACTGCCACGCCTGCCACACGCCGTGGCAGGGCGTGACCGGCGAGCAGTGCCGCGCCTGCCACAACAAGGCGCCGCACGCCCTGGCCGTGAAAGACGAGCCGGAGTGCATCTCCTGCCATCCGGAGCACCGCGCGCCGAAGCTGGCCCCGACCAGCCAGGCCGTCTGCGCCGGGTGTCACGCCGACCTTTCCCAGCGCGTCAGGCCGGGATTCGCCCTCGCAGCCACGCACGTCCACATCCGGACCTTCGGCGACGACCATCCCGAGTTCGCGCCCGCCGAGGATCGGGACACGCTGCGTTTCAACCACAGACTGCACCTGCAGCCGGGCGGCATCTTCAACGCCACGGGGCGGCGGGAAGTGCTGGTCTGCGCCACCTGCCACAAGCTCGTGGCCGACCCGCGGAGCGGCAAGGCCGATCCGAAGCCGGTCAAGTTCGCCACCGACTGCCAGCGCTGCCACAAGCTGACCTTCGATCTCCGCTATCCCGACCTGGAGGTGCCGCACGGCGGCGACCCGGGCACGGTCTACGGCTTCGTCTTCGGTGCGCGCTCCGGCGTGAGCAACCCGGCCGACAAGTCGCCCGACGGGATCCGGATCATCCTCACCTCACGCAACCAGGTCACGAACGACGAGAGCGCGAACATCGACGCCGAGCACGTCATCAAGACCAAGTGCCAGAAGTGCCACGATCTGCAGCGCTCGGATAGCCGGCTGGCCGTCGTCCCGCCCGTCCTTCCGGCGCGCTGGCTCCTGCACGGCAAGTTCTCGCACGGACCGGCCCACAAAAACCTCGAATGTGTGTCCTGCCATGAAACGGCCCGAGGCAGTGCGCTCACTACCGATGTGTTGATCCCGAAGCGGAGCGCCTGCACCGGCTGCCACGCCGGCGAGGGAGCGCGAATTCCCAGCGGCTGCAGCACCTGTCACGACTATCATGAGCGTTCCAGGAACATTCTGACGAGAGCGACGGTGATTCCCGCGTCACCGTCACCGACTGGAGGCGCAACGGGGATGCTGGGAACGGTTCTGGTGTGTGCGATCGTGCTGCTGCTGATCGTCCTGCTCGTGCCCATCGGGATCGTCACGTACCAGCGTCTCCGCCCGCGTTCCGACGACAAGCCGCAACCGCGCGCCGCAGCAGCGCCGGTACCGCCGCCACCGCCTCCTCCCGCTCCATTCGTACCGGCGCCTTCCGCACCGGCACCTCCGCCACGACGCGTCGAGGAGCCGACCGCGCGGATCGCGGCCGTGGCGGACGCACCGGTTGCACCGCCGGCCCGGCCCGCACCATCGCCTGCTCCGCCCCAGCCCACGGCCGCGCCGTCGGACGTCGACGCCACCCGCGTGGTGAAGCTCAACGAGCTCGGCGTTCCCGAGCCTGGCGGGACGGAGGCCGTGGAGTGGTACGGCCTGATCCTCTGGAAGAGCGGCCCGCTGGAAGGGCAGCGGAAGATCATCGAGCCGAAGGGCTTCTACATCGGGCGCGATCCGGCGCTGGCCGAAGTGGTCATCCCGGACGGACGCGTCTCGAAGCGCCACCTCCGCGTCGTGCCGCGCGACGGCAAGGCCCACGTCATCGACGAGGGGTCGACCAACGGGACGTTCCTGGCCGGCAATCCGGGCACGCGCATCTCCGATGTCGAGCTCAAACGGGGAGACACGATCATTCTCGGCGACGGCGCCGCGAGTTTCGTCTTTCAAATCTGAATCGTTGTTCGTTGTCCGTTGGTCGTTGTTCGTGTGCACGTGTCCAAGTGATGGACACGAACAACGGCCAACGAATCCCGAGGAGACCATGCCACGAGCGTTGATCCTCACGTTTCTATTCGCCGCCGCGGCGGCGCACGCACAATGTACGGATGGCGCGCTGGGAAATGGCACGCCCGAGTCATTCGCGCCGCTGAGCGCGTTCGACGTCAACGCCATCGTGCAAACGGCCGACTCGGCGTTCGCCGGCACTACTGCCACGATCGCCGTCGTCGATCGCGCCGGACGCGTCCTGGCCCTGCTGCACCAGTCGAACTACAAGCCCGGCAATGACGACCTGGCCGTGGGCGCGGCCCGGACGGCCGCCTTCTTCAGTCACAACATGGCGCCGCTCACGTCGCGCACCGTGCGCTTCATCAGCGGAGTGCACTTCCCGCCTGGTGTGGTCAACGCGCCCAACGCCGCCCTCTATGGGATCGAGAACACCAACCGTGGCTGCGATCTCAACACACCATTCAACCCCGGCAAGAGCGTTCCTCCGGCGCGCTCGCTGAACGGCAACCCCTGCAACGCCTTCGACAGCTCCGGCTGCGGCCCAGGCATCGTCACCGGCAAACAGCAGCCCGACGACGGGCCCTACCCGCAGACGGTCGACGACCGTCCGGTCAACGCGGGAGGAATTCCCCTCTACCGCATTCTCGACACCAGCGGCCATGAGGGAGTGATCTCCGACGGGAAACTGATCGGCGGGATCGGTGTGGCCGGGATCGATGACCCGGACGTGGCCGAGGCGGTCGCGGCGCAAGGAGCATTTGGAGCCGAGTTCTCGGCCGACGGCCCCGTGGTGCCTGTGCCTCAGTATCCACTGCCGTTCCCCGGCAACGTCTTCATCGATGGCATCCGCCTTCCGTTCCTCGGCCCCAGTCAGCAACTGAGGTTCGGCGACTTCGGGTTGCCGGACGGCATCAACAATCCCGCCCTCTACCCCAGTCATCCCTCAGGCACCGGCACCTACGTCATCGCACCAACCGCCGGCGGCTGTGCAGACAATGAGTACCTGGCCGGCCCCATCGCCGGTTCCCAGCTCTCCGCCGCCGACGTCGACGGCATCGTGCAACGCGCCGTGGCCGCGGCGAAAAAGACGCGTGGCATCATCCGCCTGCCGCTCAGCAGCTACGCGCGTATGGTCATCGCCGTCGCGGACCTCAACGGCAAGATCCTGGCGCTCTATCGCATGCCCGACGCCACGGTCTTCTCCATCGACGTGGCCGTGGCCAAGGCGCGCAACGTCATCTGGTTCAGTAGCGCCGGAACCGCCGACCTCGGCCTCCCCTCAGGCACGGCCGTGACGAACCGCACCATCGGCTTCGGCGCGCAGCCGCTCTATCCCCCGGGCATCGACTCGAAGGTCTTCCACGTGGGGACCGGACCGTTCTATCCCCTCTTCCTGCACGATCTCGCCAATCCCTGCAGCCAGGGCTCGCAGCCGGCCAACGCCAATCAGAGCGGCATCGTCTTCTTCCCGGGCGCCACACCGCTCTACTCCGGCGGCAAGCTCGTCGGCGGTCTCGGCATCAGCGGCGACGGCGTGGAACAGGACGACTACGTGACGTACCTCGCTGCGGGCAGCTTCCTCCCGGACAAGAAGATCTGGGCCGACCGGCAGACGGTGAACAAAGTCCGGCTGCCCATGTTCAAGTTCCCCCGCCAGCCGGAGGGAGTGACGGAGTGCGGAGGGAAGCCGTGCAGCTAAAGTCTTTGGCGCCCTTCGCCCGAATGTTCCTCGCACGGCGCGGGGCGACGCTCTCCCCGCGGGAGAGGGCCGGCACTGGAGCGCGCTATCCGGAAGGCTGTGAATCAACTTCCCAGCAATCAGCGCGGAAGTGCCGGGGTGAGGGGTCAATCCCTGCGGCGATAGCGAGCGTGCTGGCTAGCCGGGCTCGAAAAGAACGGACACAGGCGGTGCGAACGGAAGCGACCCTCTCCCCGCGGGAGAGGGTCGGCACTGGAGCGCGCAATC
>CAZYTO010000288.1:0-7010 GCA_964650405.1 uncultured Thermoanaerobaculia bacterium
CCCCAAAGGAAAGGCTCGTGGAAGGCCTGTCCGAAAGCCGCGCCGTGGGCCCGAATGCGGGGTCCCGGCGTTAACCCGGCGTCGCCGTCTCGTTCGTCACCGGATACGCCATTCCGGAGACGACCGTGGAGACGCTCACCTGGTTCCTCAGCGACATCTCCCCGCGAACCGTCGCCGCGATGCGGAACTTCGAGCACATCCCCGATCTGTTCTGACGCGGACGACCCCTTCCGCGCTCCGAGGGAGGAAAAGAAGGCCTGGTAGTCGATGATGCCGGCGGCGTCGACGTCCACCCATCGCACGTATTCCGGAACCGAAATGCGCATGGCGTAGGATTCTCACATGCGCCGTATATCGATTCTCCTGCCGGGTCTCGTCGCCTGCCTCGCCACGACCGTATTCACCGGCGCCGCGCCGGCCCCCGACGTCGCGGGAGCTGGCACCGGCCGCGTGGTCGTGCTGAAGGCGGCACGCCTCATCGACGGCCGCTCAGGCAACGTCACTACGCCCGGTGTCGTCGTCGTCCGCAACAACCGGATCGAGGCGGTCGGCGGGCATGGAACGGTCACCATCCCGGCGGGCGCGGAGACGATCGATCTCGGCGATGCCACGCTTCTCCCGGGCCTCATCGACGCGCACGTGCACACGCTGCTTCAGGGCGACGTCACGACCGAGGAGTATGACGGGCAGCTCTTCAGGGAATCGACGGCCTACCGCGCGCTGCGCGCCAGCCGGGCCGTGAAGATCGGCCTCGAGCACGGCTTCACCACCATGCGCGACCTCGAGACCGAGGGAGCCGGCTACACCGATGTCGACGTCAAACGGGCCATCAACAACGGCATCATTCCCGGTCCGCGACTCATCGTCTCCACGCGCGCCATGTCCGTCACCGGCGGCTACGGCCCCAGCGGCTACGCCCCTGACGTCATCTATCCAATGGGAGTCCAGATCGTCGACGGGGTCGAGGGAGCGCGCAAAGCGGTCCGCGAGCAGCTCGCACACGGCGCCGACTGGATCAAGTTCTACGCCGACCGCAGTTACTACCTGCGCAAGGACGGGTCGCTCACGTCTATCCCCACCTTCACGCTCGACGAAGCGAAGGCCATCGTCGACGAGGCTCACCGCCTCGGGCACAAGGTGGCCGCGCACGCCATGGCCCGGCCGGGCATCGAGAACGCGCTGCTGGCCGGCGTCGACTCCATCGAGCACGGCGTGGCCATTCCTGACGACCTGGCCGACCTGATGGTGAAGAACGGAACGTATCTCTGCCCGACGCTCACCGTGACGGAGTTCGTGGCGCCCGGCAGGGCAAGGGAAGGGCGGGCAATCTGGGCGAAGATGCCGCAGTTTCATCACGACAGCTTCCCGCGCGCCTTGAAGAAAGGAGTGAAGATCGCCTTCGGCACTGACGCGGGCGGCTTCCCATGGGACGGGATCAATGAGGCGAAGGAATTCAGCTACGAAACGCAGTTCGGCATGACCCCGATGCAGGCCATCCAATCGGCCACGACCGTCGCCGCCGGCCTGCTCGATCTCTCCGACGAGATTGGCTCCCTGGAGCCCGGCAAGCCCTCCTACATCGTCCCCTTCCCCGGCAATCCTCTCAGCGACATTGCCGCCATGGAGCGCGTCTCGTTCGTGATGAAAGATGGAGTGGTCTACCGAAGGCCCTGAGCCCTGCCAGCGCCGCCCCTGTTAACTCCCGCGCCCCGTCCCCGTATTAGCTCCCGAGTTTCAATTGGAGGCATTTCCCACATGGTTGAAATGATCGCAGTTCTCGTCCCGACCGGGTTCTTCCTCATGGTCGCATTCATCGTCTTCACGATTTCGAGGACGAAGGCGCGCACGGCGGAAGTTCAGGCGGAAGTTCAGGCCCGGCTCATCGACCGGTTCGGCTCCTCCACAGAGTTCGTGGACTTCCTGCACTCGCCGGAGGGCAAGGCCCTGCTGGGCGGCGTCGATACGCTCCCCAAGCTGCGCACGAGCGACAACATCCTCCGCGGCATCCGCGCGGGCATCATCACCACGTTCCTCGGCCTGGGGTTCCTGGCCCTTTGCCTCTCCGAGGAGGTGCGCAACGACGGCTTCCTCATCGCAGGCGGCGTGCTGACCGCGATCGGCATCGGCAACTTCATCTCCACCTTCGTCTCCGTGCGGCTCTCCCGCCAGTGGGGACTGATGCCGGGGACGTCGAATGCCGAGGAGCCGCGTCGTGACCTCACTTCTTCCAACTGACGATCATGAGCGCCGCCACGATGTTCCTGAACCCAGGCTTCGCCCCGGCGGAAACAGCCGCCACGACCTTCGGACGGAGGCCGAACGAGCCGATGGATGAAGCGAAGTTCGAAGCCTTCTATCGCCGGCAGGCGGGAGGCGTCTGGTCGTACATCTACCGGATGACCGGCGATGCCGCCCTGGCCGACGACCTGATGCAGAAGGCGTTCTTCCGCTTCCTCCGCAGCCGGCCCGTCATCGCCAACGACGACCATCTCCGCCGCTACGTCTACAAGACCGCCACGAACCTGGTGCTCGATCACTTCCGGGAGTCGAAGCGGGAGAAGCTGTACGGCCCGATCGATCAGACCATGCTGGCCGCGGGCGCCGAATACCGGGCCGACCGCGGCGAGCTGCGCCATGACATGATGCGTGTCTTCGCGGAGCTCAAGCCGCAGGAGCGGGCCCTGCTGTGGCTCGCTCACGTGGAAGGGGAGAGCCACGAAGAGATCGCCGAGGCCCTCGGCGTGAGGGCCAAGAGCGTGAAAGTGATGCTGTTCCGGGCTCGCAAACGTCTCGGGGAGCTGCTGTCGAAGAAGGGGCTCGCTCCGGGGGCTGCGCGATGAACGGCTGCCCGATGGAACGCGACGTCATCCGTGCCGCCGCGAACGACGCCTGGCCGGAGGCGCTGCGCGCACACGTGGCCACGTGCGAGGATTGCACGGCTGCCGCCGAGGTCGCGCCGTGGATGCAGAGCTTCGCCGAGGACGACGTTCGCGAGCGCCCGCTCCCCGATCCCTCGGTGCTCTGGCTGAAGGCCCAACTGCTGCGCTCCACCGCCACCGTCGATCGCGCCTCGCGCCCGATCACCAACCTGCAGATCGGCGCCTACGTCGCCCTGGCCGCCGGATGGGCGCTGCTGCTCACGTTCAAGTGGGGCGCCATTCACGCCTGGCTGAAAGTGTTCACTCCCGCCGCACTCATGACTCAGGCCGCCGGAGCCACGGCCACGGCGTCGATCTCGGCGACCATGATCGTGACCCTCATCGTGCTGGCATCGCTGAGTGTGATGGTGGCGCTACACACCATTCTTGCGGAGGAGTAGCCGGACTCCGGCCACGACGACGAAGAGCAGGGCGGCCGAAGCGAGCGCAAACTTCACCATCGAGCCGATCGCCGCCACTTCGGCAGCAGCGTTGGTCGGAGTCCGTACCACCGCCTCGAGCGCGAGGTCTTCGATGAAGTCGCTGATGCCCGCGATGACGGCAATGGAGGCGGCCACCGTCGATGCGGTCGTCCATCCGAGGCCCCGGCCCCACACCCAGGCCGCCAGGGCCAGGAACGGATAGAACGTGGCGATGAAGCCGTAGTCGAGGGTCATGTTGCGCCGCGCCACAGGCCACTGCCCCGAGCAGTGCCAGTGCCGGATGACGTCCGCCGCCGCTTTCGCGTTCCCCGCGCGCTGCAACGCGACGACACCCGGCGTCGTGCGGTAGACGAAGAAGATGAACGTACCGAAGACAGCGGCTGCGATTGCGAGAACGGCGATCCAGCGGCAGGCGGTCATGAGGCGCGTTCCACGAGCACGAATTCACGCACATACTGCAGCCGGAGCGGCAGATTACGCAGCACGTTCATGGGGTTGAGCTCCCTCTGATTCTAGGAGGTCCATGAGCGGCGCGTTTCCCTACCCGGCCGTGTACGGTACGGTTTCGGGCCGGCGGGCCAGTGCGAAACGTGATTTGGTCCCTTGCGCAAACGGCCCTTCGCCGGTATAAGGCTCGCCACTCTAACCGCCACTCACACAAGGAGACGTCTAGAAATGCCGGGTCCCATGACAAAGTCGCAGCTCATCGCGCACCTTTCCGAAGAAACGGAGCTTCCGAAGAAGAAGGTCTCGGAGTTCCTCGACATCCTCGCCGAGACGGCCTACGGCGAGGCCAAGAACGGCTTCACCCTCCCCGGCCTCGGGAAGCTCGTGCTGGTGAACCGCAAGGCGCGCAAGGGCCGCAACCCGGCCACCGGCGCCACGATCAAGATCCCGGCCAAGCGCGTGCTCAAGTTCCGCCTGGCCAAGGCCGCCAAGGACGCAGTCCTGGCACCGAAGAAGAAGTAGGTCGCCCCGCCGAACGGATGGCCCGATCAGCTCAGCGCTGATCGGGCCCCGCCGCGGCGATCACAGGTTCGCGAGCAGAGTTTCGTACTGCTCGTGCGGGCCTATCCAGAACCATACGATCACGTTGTCCTTCTCTTCTATCAAACCGACGACGCGGTAGCTCCGCCCAACTCGCGCCGAGTAATGGGCTCGGTGGCATGCACCTTCTTGAAGTGAAGACTGGTGTGATGAGGATTGGCCGAGAACAGCCCATATGCCGTACGCGCCTGATCGCGAACCTCTGAAGGCAGTTCAGCGAAACGCTTCCTGAAGCCGAGCGTGGTCTGCGACTTCACAGTTTCTCGGGATCCAACGGCTCCGTCAGCCCGCTCGATACTCGTGGCGAGCTTCCTCTGCCAACTTAGCCAGCAGATCCTGCGATCGAGAAAAAAGGTCATCCCATCGGCGTTCTGATTCGAGCTCGGCGAGCACGGCCGCCGCGAGTGCCTCCTGCTCGTCTTCGGACAAGCGGGACGCCTCAGCAATCACTTGATCGAGCAACTTGCCCATGCCCAGACATTCTACGCCAGGGACCATGGAGACTCGCCTGGCTGTTGAGTGCTACCTACAACGCGTCCAGCAGATAAAGCGCCCAGTTTCTGCGTCCAAAGGGATGGATTCGCACGCGCGCAGGGCGGTCGTCGAGCCACTGTTTCGCCGGAATGGTGAAGCCCGTCTTGGGACGCTGCAGGACCTCGGGCGGGAGCGGCTGCCGCGGCGCGCGCGCCAGCAGGTCCTTGCCGCCGCCGTCGAGCACGAGCGGCGCGAGGCACTGCAGCAGAACGGGATCGACGAGCGGCACGCGCGCTTCCAGGCCGTGGGCCATGGAGCACCAGTCGAGATCGCGCAGGAGCTGATTACGCAGGAAGAGCTCTGACTCGAGGGCGGCCACACGTGCGAAGGGATGGCCAGGATCGGGCGTGATGACGGTGCGGATGCGTTGCAGCAGGTCGAGACGCCGCAGGGCCTCCCGCGCCGTCTCGTCGCCGAGGATCGCCGGCAGCTCCTCGGGGAGGAAGAGGCCGCGCCTGACGAGGTAGGCCCCTTCGTACGAGCCGCCGTACAGCGGGAGCGCGGCAGACTTCGGGCTGAAGCGCGGCGTCCGCGGCACGAGGGCGCGATGCAGGCGGCCGTAGGCGCCGGCGAGACGGGGCAGGTGGCGGAAGACGCCGAACGTGCGGACGGTCCGCGGGATGGTCCGGAACGTCGAATAGCCGCCGAACAGCTCGTCGCCGCCGGTCCCGGACAGCGCCACTTTCCATCCCAGCCGTGCCGCGGCAGCGCAGACGAACCAGGAGTTGAGGGCATCGACCGACGGCTGGTCCATCGCCGCCAGAATGCGCTGCAGCTCGTCGCGGAACTCGCCTGCCGTCAGCGTGACGGTCGTGTGCTCGGTACCGTACTGTCGCGCCACCAGCGCGGCCACGGGTGCCTCGTCGTGCCGCGTGCCTTCGTGCTCGTCGAAGCGCAAGGTGACGGTCTGCAGCGGCGTCCCGGTCTCACGCGCCAGCGCCACGACGGTCCCGGAATCGCGGCCTGCGGAGAGGAACGCGCCGAGGGGGACGTCGCTGACGAGATGGGCTCGGACGGAGTCGCGGACGGCAGCGGCGATCTCCGCCTGCTTCTCGGCGGTTGACAGGTGCCTGCGCCCTTGCGCGGCATCGAACCAGACCCGCGCCACGGAGAAGAACGGCCTAGGCTCGGACGGACCCGACTCCGTCACCATCATCCAGTGCCCGGCGGGCAGGGCGCGGATCGATTTGTAGAGCGTGAACGGCTCCGGCACGCTGCCGCGCAGCAGGAAGCCGGCCAGGCCGGCAGGATCGCGCGTCGCGGAAACGCCGCCGCCTACCAGCAGGGCTCGGACCTGCGAGGCCAGGCGGAAGGTACGGCCGTCGTCCGCGAGGTACAGCGGCTTGATGCCGTACGGATCGCGCGCCATGAGGAGCGTGCGGGTATCGCCGTTCCAGAGGGCGAAGGCGAACATGCCCCGCAATCGCGGCAGGACGTCCGGCCCCTCGCGCAGGACGAGCCGCAGGAGGACTTCGGTGTCGGACGACGTGATGAACGGAGCGGCGGAGGCGAGCGGTGATGGGCGGGCGGCGAGCGGGGGACCAGGGGCGGGCGGCAGTTCGCCGCGCTCGTCTCCCCGCTCGCCGCTCGCCGCCCGCAGCTCGTCATGGTTGTAGATCTCGCCGTTGAGAATGATGGCCGAGCGGCCATGGAGCATGGGCTGATTGGCGCGCTCGCGGACGTCGATGACGGCCAGGCGGCGGTGTCCGAGGGCCACGCGATGGTCGGGCGAGATCCAGGAGCCGGCGGCGTCGGGACCGCGTGCGCGCATGGCCTCGCGGGTGCGGATCAGCTCATCGGCATCGGCGGGAGGAGCCGACGGGTGCCACGCGAAGATGGCGTTGATGCCGCACATTCAAAACGTCCGGCGATTCTGCCATACTGGCCCGCGGCGCCTCGAATGAAGGAAAAGCGCGACATCTACCGCTTCCTCCATGTATCGCCACGGCGCATTTTCGAGCACCTCGACCAGTACGTGGTCGGGCAGAAGCAGGCCAAGGAAGTCCTGGCCATCGCCGCCTACAACCACCTCAAGCGCATCGAGTACCTCAAGTTCGGCGGCGAGGTG
>CAZYTO010000289.1:0-6995 GCA_964650405.1 uncultured Thermoanaerobaculia bacterium
GGGCTCTCCACGCCTTGTACCGCCCTGGGGTGAAAGGGGATTGGTCCGCTGTGGGCCTGCAGTGGTCCGCTGCGGCGGGAGAGGAGGATCGACCACCTGCCCGTGTCGCGAATGAGCGGGAGGAGGAGGCAGGCCCGGCGATGCTCGGGCGCCTCGATCTCGATGGCCGCGCGCCGCGCAAGGATCCCGCGGAGCGCGGTGAGCGAGTCGTCATCAAAGCGAGGCATGTCTCAAGTATGAAGGACTTGCTCAGAGCGGCGCACGGGCGAAGGCCTCCGGCTCCAGCATGGGAATGCCTTCGAGCGCGTGGTAGAGAGCGAGCGTGCCGTGGCCGCGCACCGGGAGCGTGACCGTGGTGCGCGCGCCGGGCGCAAGGTCGCGCGGCAGCGCGACCCAGTGGTCGTAGATCTCGGCGCCGCCGTCGAACAGCTTCACGATCATCCGGTATCCGGGCTGGCCATATTCGCGTGCGCGGATCGTGGCGTCACCGGCGTTCAGCAACTCGATGGTCAGCGGGTCGAGCTCGACCCGCACGAGCTCGAGGTTTGGGAAGAGCGGGATCGCGGGAGTCACGCCCGCGGCGGCAGCCTCGGCCTGCGAGCCTTGCGACCTGCGATCCGCGGCTCTGTCGGCATCGTCGCCCCCTGAGTCTGCTGCACTTTCGAGCGCCGCCAGGTACCCCTCCACCGTCTTTTCCATGCTGGCATGCTCGTCGAGCCAGCGCTTCTGGGCCGCGGCGGGATCGGGCAGATCGCGCAGAAAGAAGCCGGCCAGTTGTTCGACTTCGCTCTCTCCGAATGCGATCTTCACCACGCAGTCGCCGGGCAGCTCCGCGAACTGGGCGTAGTCGCTGACGGCGACGGGCTTGCCTGACTCGAAGGCGCGGATGAGCGTTCCGCTCGTCTCGCCCGCACTCGGATAGCGGAGATTCACCAGCCGGTCCACCGCGGCGAAGTGGGCCGCGAACTCGACGTCCTCGACGTAGCCGGTGAAGGTGATGCCTTCGTCACGTAAGGCCTGGACGTCGATGTTCGGCGCAGGCTCGCCGACGACGAGCAGCCGCAGCCACGGCGCCTCGGCCCGCGCCTTCGCGAAGGCGGCCAGGATCACCTCCGCGCGCTTGGCCGCGGTGAGGAAGCCGAAGAGCCCGATGACCCGGTCGTTGGCGCCATACCCGTACCGCTGCCGGACGTCGCTGCGCCGGCCCCGCGCGAACGGCTGGGGCTCGAAGGGATGCGGCACGACGAAGACCGGCGTCGTGACTCCGAACGACCGCAGCCGCTCCGCGGCCCACTGATTGTGGACGATGACCGCGCGCGACCGGCGGGCGGCGTCGACGGAGGCCGGCAGGAGAAAGTTCCCCATCTCGCTGTGCAGGCCCGCCGCCCGCCCGCGCGCCCAGGCCTCCCCCACCGCACCATGGCTCGCGCTCAGCGCCGCCGCATAACCGTCTGCATCCCCGCGCGCCAGGGTCATCTCCACGATGAGGTGATGGAGCACGAGATCGTGCAGCACGATGACCCCGGGCGTGTGCAGCGCCTCCCAGTAGATCCACTCGTGATGAGGGTTGTTGCCGAGATGATAGAGGCGGGCGGCGTTGTCGGTTGTTCGTTGTTCGTTGTTCGTTGTTCGTTGCAGGTTAGCGGGTTGGGAATCCTCCGTGGCGGAGCGATCGACGGCCTCCACGTCCACACGCTCGCGCAACGCCGGCAGGAGCATCGCTGAGTAGTGCGCGATGCCCGTACGAGCCGGCGGCAAGGGCGTAAACATCAGAACGCGTCGCATATCAATGGGAAGCGAAAAACGATCAGCAAGAACTGCGAACGATCAACGAACAACGGAGAACGAACAACGAACAACGGCCTCTAGTCCGCCGTCGTCCGCGCGCGCTGGGCGAGGTACGCCTCCACGAAGCCGTCGAGATCGCCGTCGAGAATCCGCGACGGGTCGCCCACTTCGTAGCCGGTACGCAGGTCCTTGACGAGCTGGTAGGGCTGGAGGACGTAGGAGCGGATCTGCGAGCCGAACCCGATCTCTTTCTTCTCTCCTTCGATCTTCGACTGCTCTTCCTTCCGCTTCTCCAGCTCGACCTGGTAGAGCTTGGCGCGGAGGAGCTTCATGGCCGTGTCGCGGTTCTTGTGCTGGCTGCGCTCGTTCTGGCAGGTGACGACGATCCCGGTGGGAATGTGCGTGATGCGGATGGCCGAGTCGGTGACGTTGACGTGCTGGCCGCCCGCGCCGCTGGAACGGTAGGTATCGACGCGCAGGTCCTTGTCGTTGATCTCGACCTGGATCTCTTCGTCGATGTCGGGATAGATGTAGACGGAGGCGAACGAGGTGTGCCGCCGTTTCGCCGCGTCGAACGGCGAGATGCGCACCAGGCGATGGACGCCGTGCTCCGACTTGAGGTAGCCGTAGGCGTAATCGCCGCGAACCATCACCGTGACGCTCTTGAGCCCCGCTTCCTCGCCGGCCTGGTACTCGAGCAGCTCGCCGGACCAGCCCTTCTTCTCGCAGAAGCGGAGGTACATGCGCAGGAGCATCTCCGCCCAGTCCTGCGATTCCGTACCGCCGGCGCCGGGATGGATGGCCAGGATGGCGTCGCGGTCGTCGTGCTCGCCGGAGAGCTTCATCGTCATCTCGACTGCGTTGACCTCGCTCTCGAGCTGCGCGACGAGGGCCTCGATGTCGGCATCCACCGGCTCGCCGTCGCGCTGGAGCTCCAGCAGCACGTCCAGCTCCTCCGACTTCGTGGTCAGCGATTCGCCGGCTTCGATGCGCTTTTCGACGCGGGCCCGCTTGCGCCCCACTTCCTGCGCCGTCTCCGGCTTGTCCCAGAAACCGGGCGCGGACATCTCACGCTCGATCTCGTTTAGCGCGCGTCGCGCCGCGTCGGGGTCAAAGATAGCTCCGGACCGCGGTGAGACGGTCATTGAGATCGGGGATCTTTTCGAGAGTTGCTTCGTTCATGGAGGCTCGCTTAGTCGCTGTATTCGCTGAGTCGCTGTATCCGATTAGTCGCTTAAT
This sequence comes from uncultured Thermoanaerobaculia bacterium, assembly GCA_964650405.1. GTDB lineage: Bacteria > Acidobacteriota > Thermoanaerobaculia > Gp7-AA8 > Gp7-AA8 > CAZYTO01. Next base: position 3,028 of record CAZYTO010000289.1, read on the forward strand.
CGCTGATCGCTTATTCGCTTAATCGCTTGGTCGCTTTGCCTATTCTCCCTCGGATCATCGCCAGCGCGATCACCGCGCAGGCCATCCAGGCGAACCAGTCCCCCAGCCGCACGTACGGCGTGACCGTCGTCCGCGCCTGGAAGTCCGCGTAGATGATCCCCTGCCGGCCCATGGGCAGGTTCTGCACGAGCCGGCCGGTCGGATCGACGAACGCCGAGATTCCCGTCGTGCCGGCGCGAAGCACGTAGCGATCGGTCTCGACGGCACGGAGGCGGACCTGGTTGAGGTGCTGGCGCGGCGCGGAGGTACCGTCGTACCAGGCGTCGTTGGTGATGGTCACGAGCACGTTCGCTCCGTGCACCACCTGGGCGCGCGGGATCTGCGGGTAGACGACCTCGTAGCAGATGGCCGGGCCGTAACGGAACTTCCCGTCGAGCGGGGTGTCCTTCGTCCCGAACTCGAACTCGCCGACGGCGTGGACGAGCTTCTGGGCGAAGAAGAGCATCTTGCGCAGAGGGACGTACTCGCCGAACGGCACGAGGCGGATCTTGTCGTAGTGGCCGATGGTCCTGCCGCCACTGACGAGGAACGCCGCGTTCCAGAGCCGGTTCGGCTGTGCCGGGTCCTCGGCGACGGAACCGAGGATCATGTCCACGCCTTCATCGCGGGAAATGGCCTCGATGGCGTTGCGGTAGCCGTCCGTCGTGGCATACGCAAGCGGCACGGTCGACTCCGGCCAGATGACGACCTGGGCCTTGCCCTTCCGGATGGCCTCCGCGGTCATCGACATCATCCGCCGGTAGATGGCCATCAGGTTGTCTGAATCCCACCGCATTTCCTGGGAGATGTTCGGCTGCAGCAGGGCAGCGCGGGAAACGGGAGCATCCGTAGGACGCGCGATGAGCTTCGCGGCCACCAGGCCGGTCGCCCACCAGACGAAACAGATGATCGTCACGCTGCCCGCTGCGACCAGCCGCCGGATGCCCAGGGGCCGCGGCGAGTTGCGACTGACGATCAGCCAGGCCAGAAGTGTCGTCGGGAGCAGGATCAGTACGCCCAGAAGGTAAGGCCCGCCGACGCGATCGAACTGCACGAGGGGCGTGTAGTCGACGATGGCCGCAGCGATGAGATTCCAGGGAAAGCCCGTCAGCAGGTAGGTGCGGGCGTATTCGACGGCCGCCCACGCCAGCGGCACGAGCAGCCATCGTCCGAAGCTGTCTCCGGGCCGGATGCGCCAGACGGCGAAGCCGAACAGCGCTCCGTACAGGCCGAGCAGGATGCACATGGCGATGAAGATCAGCACGCCTGTGACGTACGGCAGCCCGCCGTAGTGCGACATCACGCGCACGACCCAGGGCACCATCAGCAGCCAGGTGGTCGTCGCTGAAAGGCATCCGAGAAACGCCGACTCCCAGCCGCCGCGCGCCTTGCCGAGCGCCACGAAGAGCGGCAGGAGAGCGATGAAGACGAGCCAGCCCGCGCCCACGTTCGGAAAGGCGAGAGCGAGGAGGAGGCCGGAGATGATGGATGACGCAATGCGGAGAGGCATGAATGAGTTGCCGGATCGCCGGAAGGGTCGGTTCCGCCCCGCGATCTACTTCTTGAACAGCGCGTCGAACGCCTTGCGCGCGTCATCGGGCGTCTGCGGCTGGCGGGCCTTGTCGGCGACGAGGTCCTTCACCACTTTGGGCTGGTAGAACGTGCACTGATTGCGGGCATGTTTCGGAGAGACGCGGGCGGGGATGTTCTCGCGGCACTCCCAGAGGGTGGTCGTGTCGAAGAAGCGGCAGTTGCCGCAGGTATGCAGGTCGGCGCCGCACTTCATGCAGGTCTCGTCCGAGGTAGGTTGTTCGAGACCGATACGCTGGTGGCCGCACGCGTTGCACTTGAAGACCTCAGGGCCGAATCCACCCGCCGTGCGGCCGCGCGGTGCGCCTTCCAGCCGGCCTCGCGGCGGCTCGGGGCGCGGCCCCTGGGATCGGTGATTGTTACTGCCGCCGGAGTGGGAGGAATAGCCGCCGCCGTCCTGATAGCCGCGGTGCTTGTATTTACGGTCATCGCTCAAAACGTCACCTCACGATTACGAGATACACCGCGCCGAGGATGAGAATCAGGCCGGTGAGGAAGAGAATCAGCCGGAGTGCCACACGCGCCATCTTCACAACGAACCAGATGAGCGCGACGACAACGAGAATCCCAAGGAGCTCCTGAACGCTCGGCATGCCGGGGAGTCGCGAGCTAGTGTAACAGCAATATGGCGGAAAGCATTGCGGCTAACGGGCGGCGTGAACCCTTACCGACGAACATCCAGCCCCTCGGGGGCGCGTTGAACCGCTGTCTTCTTGTTACTTGATCTGGCGAGATCGCGTCCGCCCGGACCGAGCTGTCCTCTTACCTCCCGCGGATGGCACCTTGGGAGACTCAGGCGCCGGCGCGCTGCGGCGGTCTCGCTTGGAGGGGAGCTTCGTGTAGACATGGGTCGAGAGAATCGACGCATGACCGAGAATTTCCTGCACCTCGCGGGCGGTGGTGCCCGTACCCACCAGCATCGCCGCCATCGTATGCCGGAGCATCTGAGGCGTGATCTGGCGATTGATCTCGGCGAGACGGACGTGCTTCTTGAAGATGTTCTCGATGGAGTAGACGGTCAGACGCGTTCCCGAGCGTCCGACGAAGAGCGCCTGCGTGTCAGGCTTTCGTTCGATGCGTAGCTCGGTGTAATTCTCTAGCGCGGCAACGACCGTTTCGGCGGACAGAGTCACACTCCGCCCACGAATCGCCCTGGCGCCGACCTGGAGGCGCTGGTGGTCGAGGTCGAGATCCTCCACGTCCAACGCTACGAGCTCGCCGATCCGAATACCCGTGGAAAAGAGCAGTTCGAGGATGACATTGTCGCGGACGGCGCAGAAGTAGCGATTGCGTGAGGCTGGCGATGTATCGCGCTGGGCCTCAAAGGCGGCGATCTGTTCTTTTGGTGCCGCCAGAAGCGCGCGGATCTCACGCGGCGACAGTGTGGCCGACGATCGATTCTCGGACGCGTGCTCGTTCCGCGGCCCTCGCACCCGCGACGGCACAACGCTCGCGCGAATGGATTTCACGCCCGACGTTTCGGTTCCGATCTCACCCGCATACGTCTCCTCGATGAATTCTGCCGGAGTCCCCATTTGCCGGGGCTCCATGACGATATCCGGTCGTTTCCAGAAGATTTTCGAGAGAGGAATCGGTACTTCTTCGAGAAACGATCGAACGTTCCGAACTGCGCTTGTCGATTCAGGAGACTCAAGCACGAGCCGCCCCGATTCCTTGCCGTAAAACAGCACGACGAAGGTGCCTGCGGTCAGTTGAATCAGCGCTCCCTTGGAGGGCTCAGCGGTCGCGTCGGGGTCGTTGATGTCGTGAAACTCGACCGGCACCAGAGCCGCCAGCTCCGCCTCGCTCAACCGGGCCGCCAGCACAGGAACTGCCCGTTCCGTCAGTTCATTCGCGTTCGCTGCTCTCATGTTCCTCAGGCACCTGCCTCGTCACAACAACCTTGATGGCTACCAGTTGCTTCCGCTCGATGATCATCACACCGGGCCTGCCCTCGCTCCACTGGGGAGAACCCGGAACACTCCACGGATCAGGCTCCACGTCGGTGTAAAACTCCGTTCCGCGAAATCCGTCCGGAAGAACGCCGTCCCACGCCTTCACCGCCGGAACATCACCAGCATAGATATTAGATCGAGGCCGACCCCAAATCTCACCCGAGGCGGCGATCTTTTCGTTTTCTCCGGCGAAATGGAGCCGTCGATGAAATGGGCCAAAGCGTGCCGGCCGCTTTGTCGGGCTCATGCGCTAACAGAATAGCCGATCGGGGTGGAATGCCCTCAGAGCGAACCTCCATCAACGACACGGGAATGCATCAGCAGGGCCGTATGGTGCCGCGCGTGTGATGTCCCCAGCCGCAGCATGTCGAGCAGGCGCAGCGG
>CAZYTO010000290.1:0-6960 GCA_964650405.1 uncultured Thermoanaerobaculia bacterium
ACCTCCCGAAACGTCCAAACTCCAGGGGCACGACTGCGTCGTGCCGAACCCCCGTTTCCGTGTCACCGGCGGACCCTTGTCATTGCCCCGCCCACGAGGATTCGGCACGACGCAGTCGTGCCCTACACTCGTCATGGCTCAGGATAAACTCAGGCCGATGTCCCGCCCCGCGAAGCTCACCCCGATGCTCGAGCAGTATTTCGAGATCAAGCGGCAGGTTCCCGACGCCATCCTTTTCTACCGCCTCGGAGATTTCTACGAGATGTTCTATGAGGATGCCGAGCGCGCGGCGCCCATCCTCGACCTCGTCCTCACGGCGCGCAACAAAGGCCAGGAGTACGAGTCGCCCATGTGCGGCGTGCCGTATCACGCCGCCGACGGCTACATCGCCAAGCTGATCCGCCAGGGCTTCCGCGTGGCCATCTGCGACCAGGTGGAAGACGCGGCGGCGGCCAAGGGGCTGGTGCGGCGCGAGATCATCCGCATCGTCACTCCCGGCACGGCCACCGAGTCGCACATCGTGGAGCGGGAGAGCTGCTACCTCCTCTCGCTCGTGGCCAATGGAGAGACCCTCGGCGCGGCCTATCTCGATGTCTCGACCGGCGACTTCTTCGTCACGACCTACCGCGGACTCGACGATCCGCGGCTGACGGACGACATGGCCCGCTTCGTTCCGCGCGAGGCCATCCATCCAAAAGACGGGGAGATGCGGCTGGAGATCCCGGCGACGGCCGTCGAGCCGTCGCTCTTCGAGCCCGTGGGCGTGCACGAGTATCTGAGCCGCCACTTCGGCACGCAGTCGCTGCGCGGCTTCGGGCTGGAGGGAGACGACCCGCGCATCGCGGCGGCGGGAGCGGCGCTGCGCTACGCCGCGGCCAGCCATCGCAAGTCGCTCGATCACGTCCAGTCGCTGCGGGTCGACAACGACGGCGAGTACCTGCAGCTCGATGCGGCGACGCTGGCGAACCTGGAGGTCCTCGACTCGCGCGATGCCGGCCGCCCGCGGGCCTCGCTCTGGAGCGTGGTCAACGCCACGCGCTCAGCCATGGGCGGGCGGACGCTGCGCCGCTGGCTGACGCGCCCGCTGAAGGCACGCGAGGCCATCTTCGACCGCCACGATGCGGTGGAGGAACTGACGCGCTCGCGGGCCACGCTGGAGCAGATGACGGCGCGGCTGGCGAAAATCGCCGACCTGGAGCGCGTGGCGTCGCGGATCAGCCTGCGCAGCGCCAGCCCCCGCGAGTGCCTGACCCTGGCCGACTCGCTGCTCGTCACCGAGGAGCTGCGCGAAGTCCTGGCACCGCTGGCGGGGCCGCTGCTCACGCACCTGCGCGCGGCCCTCGATCCGCTCCCGGACGTCGTTTCACGCATCGCTGCCACGCTCGATCCCAACCCACCCATCAACGTGCGCGACGGCGGCGCCATCCGCAGCGGCGTCGACGGCGAGCTGGATGCGCTGCGGGCCATCGCCCACGACTCGAAGACCATCCTGGCGCAGATCGAGCTGCGGGAGCGGGAGCGCACCGGCATCGGCTCGCTCAAGATCCGCTTCAACTCCGTCTTCGGCTACTACATCGAGGTGTCGAAGGCCAACCTGGCCAAGGTGCCGTCGGACTACATCCGCAAGCAGACGCTGGTCAACGCCGAGCGCTTCATCACGCCCGACCTCAAGGAGCTGGAAGAGAAGATCGTCGGCGCCGAGGAGAAGGCCATCGCCATCGAGGTACGGCTCTATGACGAGCTGCTCGAAGCGGTCTCCCGCGCCTCCCGCGGCATCCTCGGCACGGGCCGGGCCATCGGCGAAACGGACGCGGTCTGCTCCCTGGCCACGGTCGCCGTCCGCAACCGCTACGTACGGGCCACGCTGAGTGAAGAGGCGGAGCTGGCCATCGAGGACGGCCGCCACCCCGTCATCGAGCAGATCGCCACCGAGCGCTTCATTCCGAACCACACCGACATCGTCCGGGAGCGGAACGGCATCCAGGTCATCACCGGGCCGAACATGGGCGGCAAGTCGACGTACCTGCGGCAGGTGGCGCTCATCGTTCTGCTCAACCAGGCGGGAAGCTTCGTGCCGGCGGCAAAGGCGCGGCTCGGCATCTTCGACCGCATCTTCACCCGCGTGGGCGCCTCCGACCAGCTCGCCCGCGGCGAGTCGACGTTCATGGTGGAGATGCACGAGACGGCCAACATCCTCAACAACGCCACCGATCGCTCGCTGATCATCCTCGACGAAGTGGGCCGCGGCACGGCCACCTTCGACGGCCTCTCGCTGGCCTGGGCCATCATCGAGTTCCTGCATGACAACGACGCCCGCAGCGGCATCACCCTCTTCGCCACGCACTACCACGAGGTGACGGACCTGGCCAAGACGAAGCCGCGCGTGGCGAACTACAGCGTGGCCGTGAAGGAGTGGAACGAGCAGATCATCTTCCTGCGCAAGGTGATCGAAGGCGCGGCCGACAAGAGCTACGGCATCCAGGTGGCCAAGCTGGCCGGCATCCCCCGCTCGATCATCGACCGGGCTCGCGAGATCCTGGTCACGCTGGAACGGAAGGAGCGTGACGTCGTGGAGGAGACGCGCAAGCGCAGCGGCACCGCCCCCACCCGCCAGCTCGGCCTCTTCGGCGGCGACCCCCGCGAGGGAGAAGTCGTGGCCGCGCTCCGTTCGCTGGAGGTGGAGGCGCTGACCCCCATCCAGGCCCTGAACGAACTGGCGCGTTTGAAAGAGAAGCTGTCGGAGTAAGGGGCGGGCCTTGGACCGGGCTATGCGCCGAGCACGATGAAACCCTTGGCGCGTGCAGCCGCCGCCAGCGCCGTGTCATGGGTTGCGAATCGTATTGGCGGATCGTCCGTCGACGCAGACTCAGCGTGCGCGATGGCAGTCGCCAGATGGAGGGAGTCGAGCGTCGCGAGGCGAACGGGAAGACGCTCGCTCGCCGTCTGCAGAATCCGGTCGGTGAACGGGATGATCGTGACGCGTCCCAGAACGTCATCGAGCTCCGCGACCTTTGCCTCATATTCCGCAAGCGTCATTTGGGCATCGTGAAGCAGACGGGCAAACGTCCGGCACGCCTCCACGCGGACAATCACGCTGACCACGCCTTCCTCGATCCGGTCCCAATCCGGTAGAGCCTGCGGAGCGCGGAGGAGGATGCGCACCAATACCGATGTGTCGATGTACGCGATCACCTGGTCCGCTCGCGCTCCCGTTCCTCAATCAACGCGGCGGCGGGATCGACGGTGAGACTCTGTGGGCGCGGTCCCGGGATGAAGTCCCGGAGCCGGCCGGCCGGCTGTCTTGGCGGCGGTGCGATCGTCGCGACGACATGGCCGTCCTTCATGACGTTGATCACGTCTCCTCGCGTAGCCTCGCCGACATAGTCGTCGAGACGCTCTCGGAGATGCTCCAGCGAGACAAACTTCGTCACAGCGGTACTTTCGCTCCGCGAGGCACTGGTGTCAATGTGCGCCTTGGCGCCAGGTCGTGCTGGACATTTCGAATCCTTCGCCTTCTTTGTTAAGCAGCACCTGCAGTCGACCGCGACCAGCGAACCGCCCTTGGCCCCTCTAACCGTGTGTTAGGATTGCCTGATTTCGAACTAGGAGCTTCCCTTCCCATGTCGATGCACAGACATTTGTTCACCTCGGAGTCGGTGACCGAGGGCCATCCCGACAAGATCGCCGACCAGATCTCCGATGCCATTCTCGATGCCGTCCTGGCCGAGGACCCGCTCGGGCGCGTGGCGTGCGAGACCCTGGTCACGACCGGTCTGGCCATGATCTCCGGTGAGATCACCACCAAGACCTACGTCGACTTTCCCTCCATCGTCCGCAACACCATCCGCGAGATCGGCTACACACGCGCCAAGTACGGCTTCGACAGCGAGACCTGCGCCGTCATCTCGTCCATCGACCCGCAGTCGCCGGACATCGCCCAGGGCGTCGACACGGGCGGCGCCGGTGACCAGGGCCTCATGTTCGGCTTCGCCTGCCGCGAGACGCCCGAGCTCATGCCGCTGCCCATCACGCTCGCCCACAAGCTCGTCCGGCGCCTCAGCGAAGTGCGCAAGGCCAACGAGCTCGACTTCCTCCGCCCGGACGGCAAGTCTCAGGTGACCATCGAGTACGAGGGGAAGCGCCCCATCCGCGCCTCGGCCGTGGTCATCTCCACACAGCACTCGCCGAACGTCAGCAACCGCGACCTCCGCGAAGCCATCATCGACAAGGTCATCCGGCCCGTCGTCCCGGCCGACCTCATCGACAAGGACACCGTCTTCCACATCAACCCCACCGGCCGCTTCGTCATCGGTGGGCCGCAGGGCGACACCGGCCTCACCGGTCGCAAGATCATCGTCGATACGTACGGCGGCCGCGGCCGTCACGGCGGCGGCGCCTTCTCCGGGAAGGACCCCACGAAGGTCGACCGCTCGGCGTGCTACATGGCCCGCTACATCGCCAAGAACCTCGTCGCTTCCGGCGTGGCCGATGAAGTGGAGGTGCAGCTCGCCTACGCCATCGGCGTGGCCGACCCCGTGTCCGTCTACGTCGACACGTTCGGGACCGGGAAGATCGAGCAGGACAGGATCGCCGACCTCGTCCGCGAGCACTTCCAGATGACCCCGCGCGGCATCATGGAGACACTCAAGCTGCGCCGCCCCATCTTCAAGAAGACCGCCGCCTACGGCCACTTCGGCCGCGCCGAGTCGGAATTCACCTGGGAAGCGACCGACAAGGCCGACGCCCTCCGGGCCGCCGTCGGCGCGGAAGCGGTCACCGTGTAGAGCACTTCACCGATGTCAACCTCGGAGAGCGGCGACGCGAGTCGCCGCTTTCCGTCAGTGGGGCAGCGTGGCATCCGAACGCTGATGTGCAGTCGCGCCGCGGCGGTATGTCATCGCGCCGGACCGCGACGCAACCGCGCCGAGACCGCGACGCAATGGCGTCAGACCGCGACGCAGCCGCGTCGGGCCGCGACGCAGTAGCGCCGGACCGCGACGCAGTAGCGTCAGACCGCGACACAGCAGCGTCGGACCGCGACGACGGTGCGTTACCGCCGCGATCCCGCCTGCGTGGCAGTTCCTATCGGCCGTAAGTAAGTGGCATCAGGAGGCGGGCGCGACCCGTAAGTCCTTCTCTTGCTATTTCTTTGGCTCCCAGAGCTCGATCCGATTCCCCTCGGGGTCCATGGCCCAGCCGAACCGGCCGTAGTCGGTGTCGTCGACCTTGTCATCCACCGTCACCCCCGCCGCGCGGAGCTGGGCCAGCATGGCCTCGAGATCGTCCACCCGGTAGTTGATCATGAACGGCTGCGTGGACGGGTCGAAGTATTTCGTGTCGTGCTTGAAGACGGACCACGCCGTCGTGTCGTACATCGCGCCGCCATAGCTCGGATCGACCGCGACGCCGAGCTTCTCCGCGTACCACGTCTGCAGCGCCTTCGCATCCTGTGCCTTGAAGAAGATTCCGCCGATGCCGGTGATGCGTTCCATGGCCGCAACGTTATCATCTTCGCAGCCATGAAGATCAAGCGCCGTCCCACCGCGCTCGAGAAGAAGGCCAGGCGCGGCCATCGTGGCTATCCCGCGGCCACGCTGGCTTTCTACGGCCGCGACGCGTCGCGTGCCAGCAAGGTAGCCGTCGGCATCATCCCGTTCGAAGGGGCGGAACCGTCCGAGCTCGAGCGCTGGGTCTCGGAAACAGACGACGTCCGGCACGACGTCACCATCGCCAGAGAGATTCACAGGTTCCTCGAGGTGCATGGTGCGAAGACGGTGGTGCTGTCGCCCGGCATCATCGGGTGCCCGCACCAGGAGGGTCCAGACTACCCGGTAGGCGAGGTGTGTCCCAGGTGTCCGTACTGGGCGAACCGCGATCGGTGGACCGGGGAGGAGTTGCCCACGCAGTAATGAGGCTCGTCGCGATTCAATCGATAAACGGCTACGTCGCCTCGGCAACGGCCTTCTTCTCAGGCTTGGCCTCTCCCTCAGGCCCTTCTTTTCGCTTCGCCAGCTTCTCGAACGCTGGCTCGACGCCGGCGTAGGCGGTGAGCAGGCCGAGGACGAAGTAGCCGGTCAGATGCTCCGGGTCGGTCTTGATGCCAAGGACGTTCCAGTCGGCGAGAGCCCAAGCGAAGAGGCCGCCGAAGGCTCCGGCCAGAAGCGCCTTTGCCACGGCCACGGGGAGCGGGCCGCTCGATTTCTGGATGAGCGGGTAGAGGCTGTACAGGATCGCGCCGAGCACGGTGACGCCGAGGCGGATCCACCAGGGCGGCAGGATCTTGAAGCGGAGGGACGAGTCGAAAAGCACGAACGACGCATCGTTGAGAAACCCGCGCACCTGGACGGTCCCCTCCGTGCTGAACAGCGGCTGCGGCAGGATCTCGAACGTCGGCGAGCCGCTCGATCCATGGGGGAGATGGACGGGCAGCTCGTGATGCCAGGCCGTGTCGCCGGGAAGCCGGATCAGCGCGCCGGACACTTTCACGTCGAGCGGAACCGGGGCGTCGAGGGCCAGCGGGCGGTCGCCGGGATCGAGAATGGTCAGCGTGGCCCACTGCGTGGTCTGGCTTTCCAGGGACGGCCCGGCATCCCAGGCCACCCGTCCGCGGAATCCCGTTTCGATCGAGAGACGGGGATCGTCACAGCAGTCGTCCGTCACCATGAGCTCCGCAAGCCCGGAGGTCGTACTGTTCACGGTGACGCGGACCTCTTTCGTTTCGTTGGCCTTCAGAACGAAGTCGGAGGGCTCGTACGTGATCTCTCCCGTGTCGTCGGCGGAGACGGATGTCTGCGGCGGCGCGCTCTTGTCCTCGGCCGGCACGTAGTAGGTGACGGACATGCGAAACGGCACGCCGACCGGCACGCGCCAGGGCGCGTCGATCCGGACCTCCGGGACGTCGCCTTCCGGCTTGCGCGGGCGCGTCTCCTCTCGCGAGACGAGCGCCGACTGGCAGGAAAC
>CAZYTO010000291.1:0-6950 GCA_964650405.1 uncultured Thermoanaerobaculia bacterium
TTTTGGCATGAGTGAGTCGGGGGTGCCGTGGTTCGGTCGAAGGCCGGGCGTTTGGCAGTGATGAAGATGTCGCCGTAGGCGACGACGTCGATACTGGAAAGTTGTCGAGGTGGGCCTTCGTCGACGATCGAAGGATTGGCGCGGTGTAGCGTTACGAGGCCACGGGTCCACGCCCCGACCACGCACTTGCCAGCGATCTCGTGGATTACCGGGGGAGGGAGGAGCGGGAGTGGTTAGAGAGCTCGGCTCGTCCGGGCTACTTTCGCGTGATCGTGAATTTGCCGAACGACACTCCGACCTCGATCCCTCGTCCCTTGCCGGCCAGTGCCAACGACACCTCACCTTTCGTGACCACGGCCGCCGACGCTTCTTTCCCTGCGCCTGCGTTGGCGGACCCGGTGACATAGGTGCCGAACAGCTCACCGATGTCGCTGACCTCGGAGAACTTGCCTGTGCCGTCGTGGATCTCTGACTTGCCGGCCGTGATTCCGCCTCCCTTCGCCTCCAGCTTCACGGAAGCAGTCTGACCGTTGTCGCACGTGATCTGGCCGGTCCCGCTGGCTACTTTGTAGAAGATCGACCAGCCGTGCATTTCAAACGTCATCTGGCACTTGGTCGACTTCTCTGCTGCCGACACGTCAGCGGTTGACGCCGCCGCGACGAGCAGAAGCATCGTGAAAACGATACGAGTAACGTTCTGGCGCATGGACACTCCTCCTGAGAATTCCGGATGTGGTCGTTGATCGTCACAAGTGCGGATCGTACACTCTCGCCCGAGCAAGGTGTGTGCCCCCCAGCTCGCCGCCTCTCGCCGCTACTCCTTGTCCACGTACGTCGAACGCGCCAGGACCTCGGCGTTGCGGCGGTTGACGGTGACCTCGATGGTGTGGGTGCCGCGGACTTTGGTCTCGGGTTTGCGCACTTCGAGCTCGTAGTGTCCGGCCAGGGTGTGCTGGAGGTTCTCGATGGCCAGGCGCGGGAAGTGCCAGGTCTTCGCGTAGGAGCCGCCGGTGTCAGCGGAGATCTTGCCGAGGCCGACTTCGAGGGAGTGCGAGTCGGCCTGGGTGAAGTCGAGTGTGAAGACGCTCACCCGCGCTGCTTCGAGGGCGGTACGGGCGATGGGGTAGTTCATCTCCATCCGCACGCCGCCGCGCCCGAACCGGCCGAGGCCCCAGCCCACGAAGATGAGCGACTTCGGGCCGGGGATGGGACGGAGGGCATTGGCGATGAGGATGAGGGCAGTCTCCGGCTTGCCGGCCTTGAGCATCTCGCCGTGGTCGAGGCGTCTGGCGATGGACGGCGACGGGACGATGGGCGGCGTGGCTGGGTCGTTCATAAGGATCGACTCTTCCATGGCGCCGCGGACGCGGTGCATGTCGTCGGTGAAGTCGGAGCGGAACTTGAGGTGGGAGTCGTAGGAGAAGACGGCCACGCGGTCGTCGGGCTCGAGGAAGCCTACCATGGAGTCGATGTACTGATTGAGCTGCATCTGGCCGCCGAGGCGTGAGGGCTCGCGGGCGATGTCGGTCTGGAAGAAGTAGACGAGGAGGCGGCCGCGCGGAGCCTGGATGTCGACCGTCTTGTTGACTTCTACGGGGGGGCGTTCGATTTCGGCGACCTCGCGCGTGGCGGCGGTCTCCGGAATCCAGTCGACCGACTCGACGACGGCCGGCTTGCCGTCGATGAGGACGTGGAAGTCGGCCACGGTCAGCCCGGTGATGGGGTCGCCGCGCCCGTTGACGACGCGGGCGTCGACGAGGACGCGCTCGACGACGATCCGCTCCTGGACCGGCGCGGGCGGCTGCTGGAGAAGGGCGAGAAGAAATGGGGCAAGCATCGTCTCTCGCCTCCAGAATACAATCCGTGGCATGCGCTTCCGCTTCGTTCTGGTGACGTTTTTCCTATTCGCTCCGTCCGCCGTCGCCGCGCGTTTCGACGATTTCTTCCTCGACAAGACGATGCGCGTCGATTACTTCCACACTGGGAATCATGGGGAGGAGGTCATCGCGCTCGATGACGTCGTTTCGGACGGCCCGTGGCCGGGCAGCCGGACGCGCCTGCTCGACACCTCGAACCTGGGTGAATACTTCTTCGACGTCATCGACCGCGAGACGAACCAGGTGGTCTATTCGCGCGGGTTCAATTCGGTCTTCGGGGAGTGGGCGACGACGGACGAGGCCAAGGCCCGGGCCGGGACGTTCGAGGAGTCGGTGCGCTTCCCCTGGCCGAAGAAGCCGGTGCAGCTCGTGGTCAAGCACCGCGACAAGGACGGCGCGTTCCAGCAGATCTGGTCGACGCTGATCGATCCGCAGTCCCGCTCGGTCAATCCCGCCGATCGCGCCCCGGCCGGGAAGGTCTGGACGCTCTTCGAGAACGGCCCGGCCGCGGAGAAGGTGGACCTGTTGATCATCGGCGAGGGCTACAGCGCCGCCGAACAGGAGAAGCTGCACGCCGACGTGAAGCGCATGGCGGCGAAGCTGTTTGCCACCGAGCCGTTCAAGAGCCGGCAGAAGGACTTCAACGTCCGCGTGCTCGATCTCGTCGAGGCGCAGAGCGGGATCGACCGGCCGCGCACGCACGACGACCGCCGGACGCTGACCGGCGTGCAGTACAACATCTTCGACTCGGAGCGCTACGTGCTCACCATGCACGATCACGCCCTGCGCAACGTGGCTTCGGCGGCGCCCTACGACTTCCTGGAGATCCTCGTCAACGAGAAGACCTACGGCGGCGGGGGGATCTTTCGCGACCAGGCCACGTCCTGCGTCGACTCGGCCTTCGCCGAGTACATCTTCGTCCACGAGTTCGGCCATCACTTCGCGGCTCTGGCGGACGAGTACTACACCTCGCCCGTGGCCTACCAGACCGGTGGGGACGAGCATCCAGAGCCCTGGGAGCCGAACGTGACGGCCCTGCACGATCCGGCGAAGCTGAAGTGGCGCGACCTGGCGGACAAGGACGTGCCGTTGCCGACGGCGTGGGAGAAGGACGACTTCGACAAGCACTCGCGCGAGATCCAGAAGGAGCGGGCCCGCATCCGCGCCGCCAACGAGCCGGAGTCAGTGATGGATCAGCTCTTCCGCGACGAGCGCGCCTGGGAGACGAAGTACCTCGGCTCGCAGAAGTACGCCGGCAGAGTCGGGGCGTTCGAAGGGGCCGCGTACGAGTCGAAAGGCCTCTATCGCCCCGAAACGGACTGCATCATGTTCACCCGCGACGAAGTCGGCTTCTGTCGCGTCTGCCGTCACGCCATCGAACGGATCATCGACGAGTATTCGAGGCCGTGAATCGCTGGTCGCTTTTCGCTGATCGCTGGGTGGGGTAGGGCACGACCGGCGTCGTGCAAATTCCCGTGGGTGGGGTGCACTGCTAATGCCACTCTCCGCCATCAGCGCCTGTTCGTCGGCCGGAAGAACTGACGTTACAATCACCGGATGGTGCGACCGTCGCAGCGGAGATACACCGTCGAGGATTACTTCTTCGTCGAGGTTGGATCACCGATCAAGCACGAATATTTCGGCGGCGAGGTTTACGCGATCGCGGGCGGAACGCGCGTTCACGCACGTGTCGCCACCAACGTGCTTACGACGCTGAGTGAATCGTTGCGCGGAACGCCCTGTGAAGCATTCACGAGCGACATGCGCGTCATGACGCCTTCCGGGCTTTACACGTATCCGGACGCTTCCGTCGTTTGCGGTGAGGTGCACGTGATTGGCGGGGAAGAACGAGCGACCCTGCTCAATCCGGTCGTGCTCATGGAGGTTCTCTCCGATTCAACGCGCGAATACGACTGCGGCGAGAAGTTCGAGATGTACCGTTCCATCTCCGCACTTCGAGACGTCGTTCTGATCGAGCAGTCGAAACCACGTGTCGAGCACCGGCACCGCGCACGAGCCGAAGAATGGATCAGTCGTGTCTTTGATGCGCTCGATCAGACTGTGAGCCTCGAGTCCATCGGCGTGGAATTGCCTCTCGCGCGCATCTACGAGCGCGTGGACTTCCCGCGCTGATGCCTTAGCGCGCTACGCCCGGCCAGCGCCTCGCCGGGAATTAACGATGTTCGCATACGCCCGGGATTGCTGCCTCTGCGAACCGCAAACAGCGACCTCTCACCTCCCCGCGGCCCGCAGGATTGCCCGTGCCACTTCCGGGTAGCGGCCGTCGAAGTGGTGGTGGCCGGGCATGCGGACCTTGGTGACGATCTGCGGGGGGAGGCCGGGGCAGAGGGAGTCTTTTTCTTTCTCGCCGTAGATGCAGAGGACGTTGAGGCCGTGCATTTTTTCGACCTCGGGCCGGACGGCGAACTGCGGCTCGCGGGAGTGGTAGAAGGGGATCCAGCTCGCGTGGTATTTGAAGTCGATGTTCGGGGCGAGGCCGAGGAGGGCGACGGCCACGACTTTGGACCGGGTCTGCGGGCTGAGGTGGTTGACCAGGAACGGCAGGACGTCGGCGCCGCGCGAGTAGCCGATGAGGATGACTTTCGGCTTGTTCCACACCTCCGACCAGCCGGTGATCAACTGCTCCAGGTCGGCCGCGGCTTCTTCGGGAGTGCGGCGCGGTCCGAAGTAGAGGTTCGAGAGGAGGCCGACGATGGGGATGCCTTCCTTGCGCAGCTCGTTCGTGACGAGGATGTCGATGCGGCGCCACCCGCCGTCGCCGCTGAGCATGATGGCCAGGGTGTCGCTCGTGCCGTGGGTGGCGGGGCGGATGACGATGGGGAGGTTGGCAGCCTGCGCGGTGGCGGCGGCGAGCAGGAACGTGACGGCGAGAAGGCGTTTCACTTCAGGTGCTCGAGGATGATGCGGCCGAGGTTCTCATAACCGCCGTCGAAATGGTGCGCCCCTTTCAGCATAACCACGTCGATGGCGGGCGTGTTGGCGAGCGCGGGGCAGAGGGCTTCCTTGTCGTCCTGCCCGTAGAGACAGAGCATGTTCATGCCGCGGAGCCGGTCGACGTCAGGTTTCACCGGAGCGCCTTTCCCGGCGGTATGCAACCAGTCGGTGACGTGAAACTCGAACTCCACGCGCGGCGAAGGGCCGAGCAGCGCCAGCAGGCGGACCTTCTCCCGCGTTTCCTGCGGCAGGCGCGCCACCATGGCCGGCAGGACGTCGGCGCCCCGCGAGTATCCGACGAAGAGCACCCGCGACTTGTGCCAGGCTGCCAGGTACGTCTCGACGAGCGATTGCAGGTCGGCGGAGGCAATCTCCGGCGTCTTCTTGGTCCAGAAATACTGCAGGGCGTTGAGGCCGGCCACCGGCATGCCGTTGGCGGTCAGGACGGCGGAGATCTCCTTGTCGATCTTCGCCCAGCCACCGTCGCCGCTGACGAAGACGACGAGCGTATCGGAGCTGGTGCCTGCCGCCGCGGGCACCTCGACGACAGGGAGCTTCGTCCCGGCGAAGACGGCGGGAGCGAGCAACAGTGAGAGAGTGAAGAGGGCTGACTTCATGAAACCGGGCTTCGCGCTACAACGCCGGGCTGGGCGCTTTTTCATCCTACCCGACACGCAAGTTCGCGCTGTGCGTTGTGATGGGCGATTGCCGCCAGATCCTTCGCTCCCGCCCGAACCGCTGCCCGCGCTCAGGGTGAAGTTCGCATCCTACTTCGACACCACGCCCCGCAATCCGCCGCCGATGAGGGCGGCGAGGTTGGTGAGGATGCGGGGGAGGACGAGACCTCCCGGTGAGGCGAGGTAGGTCGGTTCCCAGGTCGGGTCGAACTTCTCCTTGTACTGGCGGAGGCCCTGGAAGTTGTAGAAGTTCTCGCCGAAGCGATAGGTCAGTGCCCCGACGCGATGCCAGAGCGGTCCGAGGTGACGGTTCTCCAGGCCGGAGAGCGGGGCCATGCCGAGGTTGAACCAGCGGTAGCCCTGCTCGTGGCCCCAGACCATGAGCTGGATGAACATATAGTCCATGACGCCGTTGGGTGCACCTTCGACGTGGCGCATGAGATCGACGGAGAGCTCCTCCTTCGTGCCGCCGGGCCACATGTTGGAGAAAGCGATGACCGCCCCCTCCTTCCGCACGACGGCGATGGGGAAGTGGCAGAGGTAGGCGTCGTCGAAGTAGCCGAGGGAGAAGCCCTTTTCGCGCGTCTTCTTCTCGCCGAGCCAGGCGTCGGAGACGGCCCGGAGCTCGGGAAGGATCTCGGCGACGCACTCGACGGGGAGGATCTCGAAGCGGCAGCCGTCGCTCTCGAGCTTCCGGAGCCGCTGGCGCATCCACTTGCGGGAGCTGCCCTCGAGGGAGAACTCCGCGAGGTTCACCCGCGCCAGTTCGCCGATCTTCATGAGGGAGAGGCCGAGGTCGAGGTAGAGGTGGAGGCTGGTGCGCTGCACCTCGTAAAAGACCGTCCAGCCGGCGTGGGTGTCGCACATCTCACGGAACTTCCAGATCAGCTCCTGCTTTTCCGACTCATCCCCGACTGGGTCTCCCATGGCGATCCAGCTTCGCCCTTCCACGCCGTACATGAGGAAGGCCGTGCCGGCCTCGTTGAAGATGAAGGACTTGTCGCCGGCAAGGGCGAGATTGACCTGGGAATGGCCGTCGCGGCCGATGATGGCGGCGGCCTTCTCCAGCTCCTCGGGGGTCGGCCGTGCGGGCTCCGGCGAGGCGGGACGGAGGAGGTGGCGGATGGCGAAGATGAGCAGCGCGCCGACGACGCCCACCGAGGCGCGCAGGAAGCGGGGCGCGTCGCCGCGGAACTGGAAGTGCCACCACAGCTCATTCGAGTACTCGACGTGCTTGAAGCTGAAGAAGCCGAGCCAGGCCGATGAGATGAGGACGAGGAGGATGGCCATGGCCCAGCCGGGGCCGAAGCTCTCGCTGACGAGGAGGCCCTTGCGGTAGAAGTGACGGCGCGAGGCGATGAGGGCGAAGAGCATCACGCCGAGGATGACCGCTTCCTCGACGTCGGCGCTGGTAACGTCGAGGTGGCACACCCAGCGCACC
>CAZYTO010000292.1:0-6942 GCA_964650405.1 uncultured Thermoanaerobaculia bacterium
TCTCCTGGACGCAGGTGGAGACCGGCTCGGCCATCACCTGGAAGTATCCGAGCTGCATCCTTCAGGGCGACAACTCGGTGGGCGAGTTCTACTCCGTCGCGCTGACGAACAACTACCAGCAGGCGGACACCGGCACGAAGATGATCCACATCGGCCGGAATACGAGATCGACCATCGTGTCGAAGGGCATCTCCGCCGGCCACGGGCAGAACACGTACCGCGGCGAGGTGAAGATCCTCAAGTCGGCCGAGGGGGCTCGCAACTACTCGCAGTGCGACTCGCTGCTCCTCGGCGATCAGTGCGGCGCACATACGTTCCCCTACATCGAAGTACGCAACTCCACCGCGGTGATGGAGCACGAAGCGTCGACGTCGAAGATCGGCGAAGACCAGCTCTTCTACTGCCAGCAGCGAGGCATCAGCGCGGAAGACGCCGTGTCGATGATCGTCAACGGCTTCTGCCGCGAAGTCTTCCGTGAGCTGCCGATGGAGTTCGCGGTGGAAGCACAGAAGCTGCTGGGAGTCTCACTGGAAGGATCCGTCGGATAGAAGAAAGTACCGAGGGATGAGTACCGAGTGCCGGGAGAGGTCGCGGGCACTCGGCTCAGCACCCGGCACTCAGGACTCAGGACTCATACGAATGCTCAAGATCGACAACCTACACGCCGGAATCGACGGCAAGGAAATTCTGAAGGGCCTTTCGCTGGAAGTAGGCGAGGGGGAAGTGCACGCCATCATGGGGCCGAACGGCTCGGGGAAATCCACCCTGGCCAACGTGCTGGCCGGGCGGCCGCGCTATGCGGTGACGGCCGGCAGCGTGACGTTCGAGGGAAAGAACCTGCTCGACCTGCCCACAGAGGAGCGTGCCCGGGAAGGCGTCTTCCTGGCCATGCAGTACCCGGTGGAGATCCCCGGCGTGAACAACATCTACTTCCTCCGGGCGGCGCTGAATGCCATGCGCAAACATCGCGGCGAAGAGGAGCTGGACGCCTTCGACTTCCTGGCCCTGGCCCGCGAGAAGATGAAGCTCGTCGACCTGGACGAGGCCTTCATGAACCGCGCCGTGAACGAAGGCTTCTCCGGCGGCGAGAAGAAGCGCAACGAGATCTTCCAGATGGCCGTGCTCGATCCGAAGCTGGCCATCCTCGACGAGACCGACTCCGGCCTCGACATCGACGCCCTGCGCATCGTGGCCGAGGGCGTGAATGCGCTCCGGAGCGAAAAGCACTCGGTGCTCGTCATCACCCACTACCAGCGCCTCCTGCGCTATCTCGTGCCGGACGTCGTGCACGTGCTGGCCGGCGGCCGCATCGTGAAGTCGGGCGGCAAGGAGCTGGCCGAAGAGCTCGAGCAGAAGGGTTACGACTGGATCGAGAGTGAGGCCGGGGTCCCCGCATGACCGTGCTCGCGGACGTCCGCCAGGAAGCCGGCGAGCGGTTTGCCCAGCTCGGCTGGCCGACCACCCGCCTCGAGGCCTGGAAGTACACGAGCCTGGCCGCCCTGGCCAGAGTGGAATGGCGCGCGGCCCAGAGTGGAGGCCGGACGCTTCCCCCGGGCGTCGAAGCAGAGCTCCAGCCGATGACTGGCGCGGCCGTCGAGTACCACTTCGTCAACGGCCACCTGGTGAAGACCTCCAGTGAGTTGCCCGGCGTCAGAACGATCGACGACCAGGGCTCGCTGGACTTCACCGGCAACGCCCTCGTAGCCCTGAATGCCGCGCACCAGCAGGACGGCGCGCGCATCGCCATTGCCGGCCGCGCCGTGATCGAGGGCTTCCTCCACCTCGTCTTCCACGGCAGCGGCGACGGCATCTGGTCGCATCCGCGCAACGTCCTCCGCATCGGCCGCAATGCTCAGGTAACGATCGTCGAAACCTACCTCGGCACGGGCAGCTACTACACGAATGCCGTCACGGAGCTGATCGCGGAGGAAGGGGCGGTCGTCGATCACTACAAGATCGTCCTGGAATCGAACGATGCGTACCACACCGGTACGCTGCATATCGAACAGGCCCGCTCAGCGAGCGTCACGCAGCACAACGTGACCATCGGCGGGAAGCTCGTCCGGAACGACCTCACGGTCCTCCTCGGTGGCGAGGGAGCCAGTGTCGTCCTCGACGGCCTCTTCGCCGTGACCGGCAGCCAGCATGTGGACAACCACACGCTCATCGATCACGTGACGCCGCACGGCGAGAGCCTGGAGCTCTACAAGGGCGTCCTGGACCAGAGCGCCCGCGGCGTGTTCGACGGCTCGATCATCGTCCGGGAGGGAGCGCAGAAGACGGTCTCCCGCCAGACGAACCACAACCTCCTCCTCTCCGAAGCGGCCATCGTCGACTCCAAGCCGACCCTGGTCATCCACAACGACGACGTGAAGTGCAATCACGGCTCGACCATCGGTCAGCTCAATGAAGAGGCGATGTTCTACCTCCGCTCGCGCGGCATCGGGGAGCAGGAAGCGCGCGGCCTGCTCGTCTATGCCTTCGCCAGCGAGATCGTCGACCGCATGAAGCTCGAGCCGGTCCGGGAACAGGTCCGCCGCGCGTTGTTCCGGCAATTGCCGCAGCACCTGCCGGAACGAAGGGAGAAGACGCGATGAGCACGATGAAGGATGTAGGCGGAACGATGATTGCCGAACCGAGCGCGGCAGCCCGCGCGCCGTTCACAGTTCACCGTTCATCGTTCGACGTGGAGCGCATCCGGCGCGATTTCCCCATCCTGCACCGCACCGTGCACGGGAAGAAGCTGGTCTACCTCGACAACGCCAACACGACCCAGAAGCCGCAGGCGGTGGTCGACCGCATTGTCCGCTACTACACGGAAGAGAACTCCAACGTCCATCGTGGGGTGCACTACCTGAGCGAGACGGCCACGGCCGCCTACGAAGGCGCGCGCACGACGGTGAAGCGCTTCCTCAACGCGCGCGACGAGAAGGAGATCGTTTTCACCCGCGGCACCACGGAGGGCATCAACCTCGTGGCGTCGTCGTGGGGCCGCACGAACCTGCGGGCCGGGGACGAGGTGGTGATCTCGACCATCGAGCACCACTCGAACATCGTGCCCTGGCAGATCCTCTGCGACGAGAAGGGTGCGAAACTGCGCATCATCCCGGTGAACGACGAGGGCGAGCTGCTCGTCGGCGAGTACGCGAAGCTCCTCACGCCGCACACGCGCCTGGTGGCCCTCGGCCACGCG
The DNA here is from genome assembly GCA_964650405.1 of uncultured Thermoanaerobaculia bacterium. Lineage (GTDB taxonomy): Bacteria > Acidobacteriota > Thermoanaerobaculia > Gp7-AA8 > Gp7-AA8 > CAZYTO01. Next base: position 3,194 of record CAZYTO010000292.1, read on the forward strand.
TCGAACGCCCTCGGCACCATCAATCCGGTCAAAGAAATGATCGCCATGGCTCATGATGCCGGCGCCCTGGTGCTCATCGACGGCGCGCAGGGCGTCCCGCACCTGAACGTCGACGTGCAGGACCTCGACTGCGACTTCTACGCGTTCAGCAGCCACAAGGTCTACGGCCCGACCGGCATCGGCGCGCTCTATGGCCGCCAGGAGCTGCTGGAGGCCATGCCGCCGTACCAGGGCGGCGGCGACATGATCCTCTCCGTCAGCTTCGAGAAGACGACGTACAACGCCCTGCCCTACAAGTTCGAGGCGGGCACGCCGCACATCGAAGGGGTCGTCGGTCTCGGCGCCGCACTCGACTACGTCTCGGCCGTCGGCATCGGGAACATCGCCGCGCACGAGCAGGAGGTCCTGGCGTACGCGACGGCGCGCCTGCGGGAGGTCGAGGGCCTGCGGCTCATCGGTACCGCGCACGAGAAGGCCAGCGTGATCTCGTTCACGCTCGAGGGCGTCCATCCGCATGACATCGGCACGATCCTGGACCAGGAAGGCGTGGCCATCCGCACCGGACACCACTGTGCCCAGCCGTTGATGATGCGTTTCAACGTTCCGGCCACGGTCCGGGCCTCTTTCGCCATGTACAACACGAAGTCTGAGGCCGATGCCCTGGTGGCGGGACTGAGCGAGGTCGTCAAGGTGTTCCGGTAGTCGCAAAGAACTCGAGAAAGGGTTGAAAGCCGCCGGATGCTTCGGTCGCTTTGCTCCCTCAGCATAAAGTCAGTCAAATGAACGAGCTCCGCGAGCTGTACCAGCAGGTCATCCTCGATCACAACAAGAACCCACGGAACTTCCGCGAGCTGACGCAACCGTCGCGAAAGGTGGAGGGCTACAACCCTCTCTGCGGCGATCACTACACAGTGTTCCTCGACCTGGACGGCGAGATGATCCGTGACGTGAGCTTCACCGGCACCGGCTGCGCCATCTCCAAGGCCTCGGCCTCGGTGATGAGCACGTCGGTGAAGGGAAAGTCGCGGGAGGAGGCGGAACGGATGTTCCAGGTCTTCCACCGCCTGGTGACGGGCGAGAATGCCGGCCTCGACGCGGCAGATCTGGGCCGCCTGGCGGCGTTCTCAGGAGTCTCGGAGTTCCCGGCCCGCGTGAAGTGCGCCACCCTGGCCTGGCATACGCTGCACAGCGCCCTGGCGGGGGACGGAGAGAAGGTTTCGACAGAATGATGCGATCCACTTTATCCCGAGCGTAGCGAGGGATCTGGTGGTGTTGGCGGAGCGGGCCAGATCCCTCGCTCCGCTCGGGATAAAGTAATCATGATGCGAGAGACGATCACCTTCGGTCGCAATGCAGAGGCGGTGATGATCCCCAGCGGCGAGCGGGTCCTCGTGCCGCAGGGTGCCACCGGTACGATCACCCAGTCGCTGGGCGGCACCTACACGATCATCACCGACCGGGGATTGATGATCCGCATCTCCGGCAAGGAGCTGGAGGCGATCGGCAAGGCGGACGAAAACACCGTCGAAGCGGCACCGGTCGAAGAGATCGAGCCGGAGAAGCTCGAGCAACTCGTGTGGGACCAGCTCAAGACCTGCTACGACCCCGAGATTCCGGTCAACATCGTCGACCTCGGCCTGGTCTACCTCTGCGAGCTCGCCCCCGCCGAAAGCGGCGGACACGACGTGAAGGTGAAGATGACCCTCACCGCCCCCGGCTGCGGCATGGGCCCCGTCCTCGCCGCCGACGTGAAGCACAAGGTCGAATCGTTGCCCGGTGTGCAGAATGCCGACATCGAGGTCGTCTTTGACCCGGTCTGGGACCGCAGCATGATGTCGGAAGCGGCGAAGCTGCAGCTCGGGATGTGGTAGGCGGGGCCGAGCCCCGCCTTGCCCGATTCCTCTTTCGAGCCTACCATTCACGGCATCCCGCCCCGGACTCCGGACGATTCCGCCCCGGCTCTCGATTGGATCCTGCCCCCGGTTCCCGCGAACGAGATGATAGGAGGAACACGATGCGTCGGAACACTGCCACGATGATTCTGCTCACTCTCTGTGTGCTCATGGTTGCCGCCACCCCCACGCCGGCCAAGAAGAAGGCGGCCGGACCGAGCGATGCCGAACTGATTGTCAGCGCCATGAAGGCCGCTCCGGCGAGCGTGGCCAAGGGCGCGACGATCGTGGCCATGCAGGCCGACGGGAGCATGCGCACCATCCGCAAGGGCACGAACGGGTTCACCTGCATGCCGGACAACCCCGAGACCCCGGGTCCGGATCCGATGTGCATGGACGCGAACGCCATGGCCTGGGCGCATGCCTGGATGGGCCACCAGCCGCCGCCGGCAGGGAAAGTGGGCTTCATGTACATGCTGGCCGGCGGAACCGACGCCAGCAACACCGACCCGTACGCCAAGCAGCCGACGGCCACCAACCACTGGGTCAAGACCGGGCCGCACATCATGATCGTCGGTGGGGACCAGGCCTTCTACGACAGCTATCCCAAGAGTGCCGATCCCGATACGACCGTTCCCTACATCATGTGGGCCGGGACGCCGTACCAGCATCTGATGGCGCCCGTGAAATGACGGCAGGCGACGGTCGTGACGAGTGAGGTGGCCTTGCACCTAAGTCCGATCGGGTGATGAATTTGAAGGCTGGAAGGCTGAAAGGCTGAAAGGGAAGCCCGTGCTGCGCTGGCTCTTTCAGCCTTTTCGACCTTCCAGCCTTCCGTCATGGCGCATCCTCACGACTTTAGGTGCGAGGCCGGGTGAAGTGGGAGGCTGACCAATCGACGGGTACAATTGCGCCTTCCGGTTCCATTTGGTCAGAAGAAGGTGCTGAATGTATTGCGCTTGGTGCGGTACGCAGGTACCGACGGTCTCCTACACACTGTGCTCGAACTGCGGCAAGCCGACGAACGGCGCCACGGGCATTCCTGCCGCCCGTGGCAGCGGCGGAGGCAATGCCGTGGGAGTCATCGTGGCCGTCGTGGTCGGCATCTTCGTCATCATTGCGGTCATCGGCATTCTCTCGGCCATCGCCATTCCGAACCTGCTGACGGCCATGCAGCGCTCCAAGCAGAAGCGGTCCATGGCCGACATCCGCACGATTGCCACGGCCGTGGAAGCGTATGCGGCGGACAAGAATGGCTATCCGAATGTGAATTCGATCGACGAGCTGCGTCCGCTGCTCGTACCGACGTACATCCGCTCGTTGCCGTCCTACGACGGCTGGGCCGGTCCGTATCGTTACGTCTGCAGCGGGCTCAAAGACGGCGCGTGCACGGGATATGTCGTGGGCAGCGGCGGTAAAGACCTGCGCTTCGAGCGCGAGGACCTGCGCGAGTACGCGGGCTCACAACCGGTCAAGACCACCAACTTCGACTGCGACCTCATCTACTCGAACGGCGACTTCATCGAGTATCCCGAGGCCGAGGGGGGCCGCTGATGTTCTGTACGACGTGCGGCAGTCAACTTCCGACAGGGGCATCGGTCTGCTCGAACTGCGGCGTGGCGGTCGCCTTTCCGGCGTCGACGCCCGCGATGGCCACGGCGTCGGCCACGATCAACAACTACCTCGTTCCTGCCATCCTGGTCACCCTCTGCTGCTGCCTGCCCTTCGGCGTCATCGCCATCGTCTACGCCGCGCAGGTGAACACGAAGCTGTCGGTGGGCGACGTGGCCGGTGCCGAAGCAGCGGCGAAGAACGCGAAGATGTGGTGCTGGATCGGCTTCGGCTGCGGTCTTCTGT
>CAZYTO010000293.1:0-6897 GCA_964650405.1 uncultured Thermoanaerobaculia bacterium
ATGCTCCTCATGCCGCCGGCGTCGTTCTCAAAAGGCTAATTTGGACAGGAGTGATGCAGTATGGATCGCGCGAACATCACCGCGATTAATACGGCATCAACCGCGAAATTCGCGGTATGAACGGCGGTCAGCACTGAAAATACCGCATATATAGCGGTATTCACCGCTATATCAGCGGACTACCATACAGAGACCGCGGTAGTTCGCGCAGATCTCGCGGTATTCAAGGTACACTCCGCGGTACATCCTGTGAGATACGCCGTATGTGCCGCGGAACACGCGGTACGGAAGGAGAAGCCGTGGACAAGACCCTCGAGAACATTCGCAAGTGGTCGGGAAAGGAGTTGGCCGTGGGCACCGGGTCGCCGGAGGCGGAGATGCTCTCGCCGGAGGAAGCGGCGGCGGAGCTTCGGGCCCTGCTGGCGCGCCTCCCCGACGTGGTCGAGCTGACGCCCCTGGAGCGTGAGACTCTGCGACGATCCGCGGCCATGCCGGAATCGGCCATCCGACGGTCGATCGGCATCCTCGCCGTCTCGGAGGAGGTCGCGAGGGTGGTTGGTACCGCCGACGAGGTGGCCAGGCTGCACGAAGACGACCTGCAATGGGAGTCTTTCGCCGTCGATCTGAAGAGTGCCTGGAAGCTCGTGTCGGGTACGAATGTCGTTCGCCGCCAGCGCACCCGGCTGCTGGCTGTGCAGGCCTATCGCATCGCACAGCAACTGGCCCGCACTCCCGGCAATGAGAACCTCGATGTGCACGTGAAGGAGGTCATGCGGCTGCGAAACCTCACGCGCCGCAGGAAGCGTGCGACGCAGACGCAGGAGCCCTCCGGCGAGAACCCGTAGGCGGCTTTTGCACCTAAAGTCGGTTTGGAGCCTGATCACAAAGGCTGGAAGGCTGAAAGGCTGAAAGGGCCAGAGGCAGCGCGGGGTTTCCTTCCAGCCTTCCAGCCTTTCAGCCTTGCTCGAGACCGATACTTCTGACTTTAAGTGCAAAGCCTCCGTAGGCCTCGGCGCCCGAAGCCGCTCCCGCCACGATCCAGAGTGATCCCTTTCTCGTTTTGGGCGGGCTGACCTCGATCCACCGTATCCTCGCGGTTGCGATGATCGAGACTTCGGCCACAGAGGCGAATGGCACTTCCGCGGCCACGCCCGCGCGGGCGGTACCCTCGCTGCTCGTCGCGCCCCTGCTGATCCTCGCCGCGGCGATCCGCATCGCAGTCGACAACGTCACGACGTTCTCGCGCGCGGACGAGACGGTCTACCTGCTCTACGCGAAGGCGCTGGCCGCAGGCCGCGGCTATCCGGCCGTCATCCGCATGTTCCTCGGCGACCGGTCGCTGTGGGTGTTCCCCCATCCGCTACGCTGGTCGTACCTCGGTGCGGCGGCGCTGGCCTCTTCCGTCTCCCCGGGCGGCGACGGTGGTTACCGCGCTCTGGCAACTCTCTCCACGATCTCCGGCATCGTCGCCGTCGCGCTGACGTACTGGATCGGGCGCCGGCTCTTCGGCCTTCCGGTAGCCCTGGCCGCCACGGCCCTCGCCGCGACGTCACCGCTGCAACTGGCCCTCGGACGCCGCGCGCTCTCGGACGAATTCTTCTGCGCCCTGGTCCTGGCTTCCATGGCGTCGCTCCTGCTCTACCTGCGCGCTGAGGGGCGGGGGCGGGTGGGGTGGGCGGCGGCGTGGATCGGCACGGCGACGCTCACCTTCGCCGCGAAGGAGCAGTTCCTCTGCATCTATCCCGTCGTGCTGCTCTACTGGTGGCTGGAGCGGCGTGACTCCGGCCGGCGCGGTCTGGTGCGGGATGCCGTCCTCTGGGCTCTCCCGCCGGGGCTCTACTTCGCCGTGTTCTGCCTCCTGGCGCGCGACGTGATGTCGTTCTTCCGCATCGCCCGGATCACCACCAGCGTCATGCGGGCGCCGTATGCGGAAGCGCTCCAGAGCGGCCCGCCCCACCGCCTGATCCTCGACTCGCTGGCGGTCGCGCCGCTGGTGACGATGTTCTTCATCGCCGCTGCGGTGATGATGGCCCTGCGCCCCGACACGTTTCCCCGCGAATTGCGCCGCCTGGCCCTGCTGGCCGCCGGCATCATGGCTGTCCACGCGATGGTCGTCCCCTCCCAGAACCTGCGCTACATCGTGTCCGCCGACCCGTTCGTGCGCCTCGTCGTGGCGGCCTTTCTCGTCACGGAACTGCGCGAGAGGCCGCGCATCCTGCTCACCGCGCTGCTCGTCAACGCAGTCGTGGAGCTGACCCTCTTTCACGACATCTTCATCGCCGGCGCCGTCTACGATCCGGTGACGCAGAATCTGCTGCAGGCCTTGCGGATGGTGCCGTGAGGCGGGCCAGCGGTGAGGAGGCGGGCGAGCGGGAAGCCGTTCGCGCTGATCCATATGACACGCGATCGTGTTCGGGGTCCGTGATGATGACTGTACACCGATCGCTGGCCCTCGTTCTGGCGCTGACCGCGTGTGCTCGTTCCGAGGAGCCTGCGCATCGCAAGCCGCCGGAAGACTCGCGTGTGGCGGCGATCGGGCTCCGTCCGGACATGCCGCGTGCACTGGCTCGTGCCCTCGATCCGTCGCACTTCGTGCCGCTCGGCAAGCCCGGGCCGGCTGACTGGCTGGCCTCTCATCCCGAGCCGGGGGAGACGTTCGCGCAGTACGGCAAATCGTGGCCGAACCGCCCCGACCGCGAGCGCCATGTGATCTACCTCCAGCCGCTGGGGACGTTCGGCCCGGACGCTCCCCCGATCGAGCTGCTGCGGAAATACGCCGCGGCCTTCTTCATGATGGACGTGAAGGTCCTGCCGCCGCTGCCGGTCGATCCGAAGATCACCTCGCGTCCGAATCCTTACGGCGGGCGGCGCCAGTTGCTGACTGGCGACATTCTGGCGCGCCTCGGTGCCCGGCTTCCGTCCGACGGTTTCTGTCTGCTGGCCGTCACCATGGAAGACCTCTATCCGGGATCGGGCTGGAACTTCGTCTTCGGACAGGCGTCGCTCTCCGGCAGAGTCGGCGTCTACAGTTTTGCCCGGTATGGCGGCGGATCGAAAGAGCTCCTCCTGCGGCGGAGCTTCAAGGTCCTGACCCACGAAACGGGGCATATGTTCGGGATCTCCCACTGCATCTGGTACGAGTGTGTGATGAACGGCTCCAACCACCTGGCCGAGACCGACTCCCGCCCCCTGCATCTCTGCCCGGTCGATCTGCACAAGTTGAAGTGGAACATCGGTTTCGACGTCGTCGAGCGTGACCGGCGCCTGCGCGACGTCTGCCGCGAGGCGCACTTCCATGACGAAGTGCAGTGGCTCGACGCAGAGCTGCAGAGGATGCAGTGAGCGGGCAGTGCCTGACCACTCTAACCACTTAACCACTGGCTTCTCCCGTCTCCTGCTTCTCAACCGGCCAGTGGAAGCACAGCTTGAACCCGTCCGGGTCGGTTACGGTCAGCGCCTTGAAGCCGTAACCGGTGATGGACGGTTTCTCGACGTCGACGCCGTTCGCGCGCAGGTGCTCGTACGCGGCGTCGACGTCGGGGCAGCCGAAGTAGATAGTCGTGTCGCCATGTCCGCGCGTTCGCAGCGGATCGGGAGCGGGCGGACGCTCATCGTCGTCGTAGGCAGTGTTGAGCATCAACTGCGTGCCGTCGAGCTCGAGCATCGCCCAGCCGAAACCCGGCTGTGAGCGCGCCACCAGCTCGAACCCGAGCTTGTCGCAATACCAGGCCACCGACGCCGGCATGTCGAAGATCTCCAGCAGCGGCGCGAGGCCGCGGACCTGAATAGGCATTTCGTTGTTCGTTGTTCGTTGTTCGTTGTCGTTGTTCGTTGTTCGGTGTTCGTCGTTGCCGATCGCTGCGATCGGTTGTCAGTGTCCAACGACCAACGAATAACGAGCAACGAACAACGAACCTCAGAGATAGCGCAGCAGGCTTTCCGGATGGCGCGCTTTGACCTCGGCGTACCAGCGGCAGGGGAAGTACAGCGCCACGACGACGAGGGCGAAGACGGTGTAGAGCAGCGGCAGGCTCCACATGTAACCGGGCGGCGGCTCGGGGCTCATCATGGGGTGGTTCGCGAAGAGCCATGGATTCGCGCGGCCCTCGCGGACGAGCGACACGCCGATGGCGGCGAGGTGGATGAGCGGGATGTGCAGCAGGTAGTAGAAGAGCGGCACGCGGCCAAACGTGGAGAAGACACCGGCGATCCGCCCGTGCGCGCGCGCGGCGAGCGGCAGCAGCAGGATCAGCGGGCCGAGCGTCATCAGGAGGAAGAGCAGCGACGCCGGGTACTTGTTCGTGGCCAGGAAGCGCAGGAGAGCGGGCATGGGCGACGGCTTGTGCCACGGCCGCGGGTCTCCGTAGAGGTCGAAGCCGCGCAGGATCAGGAAGAGCAGGATGGCCGAGGCGCCGAGGGTTACGCAGATTCGGTCGCGCCGCGGCGGCTCGAGCAGCATCACCGCCCCGAACGCGTAACCCAACGCGAGGACGCCGATCCACGGAATGATCGAATACAGAACCATGAAAGCCGGCCCGCCCGTGCCGAGCTGGATGGGACCGCCGAAGTAGAGGAGCGTGGCCAGGGGACCGTGCTCGTCGTGCGAAAGGGTGATGAGGTTGTGCGCGCCGATGACGATCAGACCGAAGGCGGCGATGACGGGCAGCGGAAGCCAGATCAGCGCCGCCAGCAGGATCATGCAGGCGCCGAGCATCCAGATGACACCCGCCAGCAGGTAGTGGGCATAGTCGAGGTTGAACGTCCATGCCAGCCGGATGACGGTGAGCTCGAGGACGATGAGCAGCAGACCGCGGGTGAGGAGATAGCGCGCCAGCGCGCCGCGGTCCGCCAGCCGTCTGCCGTGAAGGTAGGCTCCGGTACCCGCCAGAAACGCGAACGCCGGCGCGACGAAGTGCGTGATCCAGCGCGTGAAGAAGACCGCCGGCATCGGGCCGCCGGCCGGGACCCCGGCGTAAACCCGGACATGGTCGATGGCCATCAAGACCATCACCACCCCGCGCAGCAGGTCGAGCGACGTGATCCGGTTGGTGCGCATGGAGGCAGGATGGATTTGCCGTCGTCTTCACGGCAAGGGCGGAGACGCGAACGGTACCTGTGGTGACGTGAACGGCGGGCGGAGAGGAAGGGCGAAGGGCGAAGGAGAAACCGAACCTACCTCCTTCGCCCTTCTTCCTTGGCCCTTCGCCCTTCAAAGGTTGCTTTCCGCCGCCCCCGCCCCTAGCGTGCTCCCGTGCGTTTCCGTCCCTGGATGCTAGTCTCCGCAGTCTGGCTTGCGCCGGCGCTCCTCGGTGCGGTCGGCGTCTTCGTGCAGGCGCGGGTGTGGGGCGGGGCGGTGCGCTCCAGCGAGGTGGTCTTCGTCACGGGCGACTGGCTGATCTACGGCCTGCTCACGCCGCTCGTCTTTCTCCTGGCGCGGCGCTGGCCGTTGTCGCGGCCGCTGGTGACGAAGCACGTCGTGCTGCAACTGGCCATGTCGCTCGTCTTCTGCGTGCTCTGGGCGGGAGCGGGGACGTTGTGGAAGGCGCTGTTGCAGCCGGAGGATCTGCAGTACGGCGCGCTCCGCTTCTTCGTGAGCTGGCTCTTCGTCACGTTTCCGTTCGGCGTGGCCGTCTATGTCGCGCTGGTCGGCGTAGAGCATGCCATTCATTACTATGTCGTCGTCCGCGAGCGCGAGACGCAGGTGGCGCGGCTCTCCGAGCAGCTCACCAGTGCGCGGCTCACGGCCCTGCAGGCGCAGCTCAATCCGCACTTCCTGTTCAACAGCCTCAACACGATCACCGTCCTGGTGCGGGACGGCGACACGGCGACGGCGGCGCGCGTCATCGAGCAATTGAGCGACGTGTTGCGCCGCACGCTGAGCACGCAGGCGAACGAAGTGCCGCTGGCGGACGAGCTGGAGCTGGTCCGGCAGTACCTGGCCGTCGAGCAGGCGCGCTTCTCCGACCGTCTCCGGCCGGAGCTGCGCATCGCACCGGACACGCTCGCGGCGGCCGTGCCGTCGTTCGCCCTGCAACAGCTCGTGGAGAACGCCGTGCGCCACGGCATCGCCCGCCGCACCGAGGCCGGGCGGCTGATCGTGGCGTCGCGCCGCGAGGGCGATGTGCTGGAGCTGTCGGTGGAGGACGATGGCGCCGGCCTGCGTGACGGTGCGCTGCCGTCTCCCGGCCACGGCATCGAGAATACGCGCGAGCGCCTGCGGACGCTCTACGGAGATCGCGCCTCGCTCGCCGTCGGCCCTGCACCAGTGCAGGGGACGATCGCCGTACTACGCATGCCGTATCACGAGGTGACGCCGGAGACGCGGACCGATGGCCGGGCGTGAGTGGCGCGTCCTCGTCGTCGATGACGAGCCGGCCGCGCGCCGGGGAGTCCGGCAACTGCTGGCGGCCTTCCCGGAGTTCATCGTAGCCGGCGAGTGCCGCAACGGCACCGAGGCCCTGGCCGCGCTCGACACCCTGGCGCCGGACGTCATCTTTCTCGACATCCAGATGCCGGAGGTGGACGGCTTCGAAGTGATCCGGCGCCGGACGCCGGAGCGCATGCCGGCGGTGGTCTTCCTCACCGCGTACGACCAGTTCGCCATCCGCGCCTTCGAGGCCGAGGCGCACGACTATCTCGTGAAACCCGTCAGCGAGGCGCGTTTTGCCGCCACGATGAAGCGCCTGCGGAAGCGGCTGGATACCGGCGCGCCGCGGGACGAGGTCCTCGTCGTCCCGACCGCCGCGGGGGCGACCGTCCTGCCGCTGGGCGACATCGACTGGATCGAGGCGGCCGGCAACTACGCGCGCCTCTGGGTCGCCGGCCGGAGCTACCTCCTCCGCGAATCGCTCGACCAGCTCGAGGAGCGCGTCACGCCCCTCGGCTTCGCCCGCGCCC
>CAZYTO010000294.1:0-6672 GCA_964650405.1 uncultured Thermoanaerobaculia bacterium
ACCGCCTATTGCAACTCAGTTTGCTTCGAAGATCAACCGGTAAACAGATACAGTTCATCGACGACGTGGCCGAGCGCTCCGCCGTCCTGACCAGGCTGGAGGCGACGTATTACCGCGCCGTGACCGCGCTCTATGCCGGTGAGCGCGATCAGGCCCGGCAGGGATTCTCCGCGGCCTGTGCCTCCGAGGAGTCGGACGAAGCCAACGACATCAAGTACAAGTCCTACGTCATCCTCGGCTATCTCTCCCACGACGAGCAGGACTTCGGCCGGGCCCGGCAACTGCACGACGCCTCGCTCCGCTATTCACCGAACGATAACGTGACCGCGCAGGCCCTGGCGTTGAAGGCACTCAATGCCTACGCCCTGAACGAGCGTGACGAGGCCCTGCACCTCTTCCGGGAGGCGCTGCAGCTCTTCGATCCCGCCCGGCCGTTCTTCAACTCCTACTTCCACCGCAACGCCCTCCTCTTCTGCGGCGCCATCGAATTCGACCGCCGGGAGCTCGAGAAGGCCGCTCAGTACTACGGGCAGGTGCTGGAGAACGTCGAGCAGACCTCCTACGACTACTTCGACGCCCTCTCCCACCTCGGCCGCATCGCCTATGCCCAGGGCCGTTTCGACGATGCCGTCTCCGCGTTCGAGAAGGCGGCCCAGACCCAGCGCTTCAGCGAGAACGAGTACGTGGTCGATACCTGGTTCTGGATCGCCCGCGCCCACCTCAAGCGCAACGACGCCGTCCAAGCCCGCCCCTACCTGGAGCGCATCGCCGCCACCGACGTGACGTACGAGAAGAAACCGCAGGCCATGGAACTGCTGCAATCTCTGGTGGCATAAAAGCGATAAACGATTCAGCGAATAAGCGAATCAGCGATTAAACGAATCAGCGACTAAGCGAAGCGACCAGCGACCAGCGACGTGCCTACTTTTCCGCCGGCGCCACCACCGTGTCGCTGTAGAGATCGAATGCCGAGGTCACCCAGATCTCCGGCAGCTTCTCGTTCTTGGTCCGTTCGATCGTCAGAGGCGTATTCGCAGCCCCGACCGTTCGTTCGCCGAGCATCACCAGCACTTCGATCGGTTTCTCCGTATCGGCGTCGATGGCGGTGACCGTGAACGTGCGCTTGCCCGGCTTCTTGAAGTCCGGCCCGGTCTGGAGGAAGACCTTCATCCGCGGCACGATCATCGGCAGTCGGTACTGCATGGTGGGGTAGTAGTCGTACTTCACCGTGACCATCGGCGGCACCACGTCCGAATGCCCTTCCGGGTTCGGAATGCGCATCATCTTGATGGGGCCCTTGAAGGGATAATACGTCGCCGTCTCGCCGGTGGGATTCGACGGCGCGAAGATGATCTGACCTTCCCAGGTGATATGGCCGAAGACCGGGATGTGGGTCTCGCGGTCGATGGCGAAGATGGTCAGGTAGCCCTCATATGCGGGAGGGATCTTCTCCGGAGCCATCCAGACGTCCGGCTGCTCGGTATGGGCGACCGCGCCCGGCTTGGCGCAGGCCTGGGCCTTCTTCCAGGTGGGGAGGGTCTGCTGGGTCATGCCGAGGGCGAATACCTCGACCCAGTCCTTGCACTGTTCCCATCCGTGGGGGTCCTTGTCCTTGGGGTACGGCTTGTCGCAGACGTCGCGCATGCCCGGGGTGATGAGGTCATCGCAGAACATGTGGCCGTTGCCCGGCGTCCCCAGACAGGTGTTCCGTTTCTGGCAATACGGCGTGAGCAGCTTGACCAGCTCCTCGTGGTGCGCCTGAAACCAGTCGGCGTCGACGCTGATGCCGAGGAATCGGAACGCCGCGCTCCGAAAGTCCTCGGCGATGAACGTGTCGCACGACGACGGGGCACAGGTGGAGACGGTGTAGTCGTCCGGGAAGACCGGCCGGGTCGAGGGCGGTACGAACACGCCGGCACTGGCGGACACAGCGGCCAGAAGGAGGAGAGCAGAGAGTGTGCGTCGCATAATTGAGCCCCGAGTATACGAACGTCAGGCAAACCGGGTTACGACGAAAGCCAGATCGTCCCGGAATTCGTCCGTGCCGGCAAAGGCGGAGATGTCCGTCAGGATGGCTTCGTAGAGCGCTCCGATCTCCTCGTCCGGCGAGCGTTCGAAGAGCGCGGCGATGCGGTCGATCGAGTAGAACTCCCCCGCGGCATTGCGCCGGTCGGTCAGCCCGTCGGTGTAGACGAACAGCGTGTCGCCCGGCGCGATGGTCAGGACGTGCTCGTCGAAGGGCATGCCCGGAATGGCTCCCAGGAGGTGCGACGGCTGTTCGTGGACCGTCGTGCGGCCTTCCCTCCGGCTGAAGTGGAGGAAGGGGGGGTGGGCGGCGTTGGCGAACGTGACGGCGCCGCCCGGGTCGATGCGGAAGAGCTGGGCCGTGGCGTACTGCGTCGGCAGGCTGACGCTGAAGAGGAAGTCGTTCAGCCGCGCCATCAGCTCCGCCAGGGGCGTCCGGCCGTCGAGCTTCGTGTGGATGTAGCTCTTGAGCAGTGACACCAGGATCGCCGCCGGCAGGCCGTGCCCCGACACGTCCGCCACGAAGAGATACATCTGCCCGTCGAGCACGAAGTAGTCGTAGAAATCGCCCGAGAGCGTCTCGCTGGGCGTGTACGCCGCGCGGATCTCGATGCGCGGCGCCCGAAACGACGACGGCGGCATCAGTGCTTCCTGCACCCGCCGGGCGATCTGCAGATCGCGGGTGATCTGCTGGTTCAGCTTCCGCAACTGGTCCTGGTAGGCCTTGACCCGCAGCAGCGCGCGCAGGCGGGCCAGGAGGATCTCCGTGTCGGAGCCCTTCGTCACGAAGTCGTCCGCGCCGGCATCCAGCCCCTCCACGACGTTCTGCGGCTTGTCCGCCCCCGTCAGCATGAGGACCGGGATGGTGTGCAGGGCGGGATCGTTCTTGATCCGGCGCGTGACCTCGAACCCGTCCAGCCCCGGCATCCGGTAATCGACCACGAACGCGTCCGGCGTGATGGCCTGCGCCTCCCGCAACCCGTCTTCCCCCGAGGTGGCGGCCGCGACCTCGAACCCGCGGCGCTCCAGAAAGCGCCGCGTGACCTGCAGGTCGTTCGCGTTGTCATCGATGAGGACGAGCCGTTGCATTCGCTGTTCGCTGATCTGTTCGCTGATCGCTGATCGCTGGTGGATGCAGGATTCTGACCAGCTCAGGCATAGGGTGCGTGGTACACAAGACACTCATGCCTCATGCCTCTCAGCACTCAGCACTCGGCACTCGGCACTCTGTTACCCTTCGCCTCCCATGAAGCTGATCGTCGGCCTCGGCAATCCGGGCAGCGAATACGAGGCCACGCGGCACAACGTCGGCTGGATGGTGCTCGACGCCTTCGCCCGGAAGTTCCGCATCGACTTCGACACCCACGAGAAGAACTGCCGGACGGGCTCGGGGCGGGTGGCGGGGGGCGCGGTCATGCTGGCCAGGCCGCTGACCTACATGAACCTCTCCGGCGACGCGGTGAAGCTGCTCGTCAACGCGTACCTCGAGACGACCGATGATCTTCTCGTGGTCTACGACGACGTCGATCTGCCCGTCGGCAAGCTGCGCATCCGGCCCAACGGCTCGGCGGGAACCCACAACGGCATGCGCTCCATCGTGAGCTCGCTTGCCACGGAGCGATTCCCCCGCCTACGATTCCGCGTACGTGGGGCGAACTACGGTTAGAATCGGCTGCGCCACTACCTCTTGGACGGCTTCAGCCCGGACGAGCAGCCGGTCGTGGAACGCTCGATCGTCCGCGCCGTCGACGCGCTCCTGCTGTTCGTGCGCGGCGACCTGCGCCGCGCCATGAACGAGTTCAACCGCGACCCTGATCCTGACCCCGAAGAGAGTCCCACTCCATGAACCTTCACACCCTCGGTGAGTTGCGCGCGGCCGGTTACGGCGTCCGCTCCGTCAAGGACGAGATGCGCGAGAACCTCCTGCACAAGATCGCCCGCCGCGAGAGCACCTTCCCCGGCATCCACGGCTACGAGCGGACCGTCATCCCCGCCATCCACAACGCCGTCCTCTCGAAGCACGACATCATCCTCCTCGGCCTCCGCGGGCAGGCCAAGACGCGCATCCTCCGTTCGCTCACCGCCCTGCTCGACGAGAAGGTCCCCGTCATCGCCGGCTGCGAGATCAACGACTCGCCGTTCCATGCCGCCTGCAAGCGCTGCCGCCGTCTCGCCGCCGAGCAGGGAGACGACCTCCCCATCGCCTGGATCGGCCGCGAGGAGCGCTACCGCGAGAAGCTCGCCACGCCGGACGTCACCGTGGCCGACCTGGTTGGCGACATCGACCCCATCAAGGCCGCCAACCAGCGCCTCACCTACGCCGACGAGGAAGTGATCCACTACGGCATCATCCCGCGCACGAACCGCGGCATCTTCGCCATCAACGAGCTGCCCGATCTGGCCCCGCGCATCCAGGTGGCCCTGCTCAACATCCTCGAGGAGCGCGACCTCCAGATCCGCGGCTTTCCCGTCCGCATTCCCATGGACATCGTCCTCGTCTTCAGCGCCAACCCCGAGGACTACACCAGCCGCGGCAACATCATCACCCCGCTCAAGGACCGCATCGACTCGCAGATCCTCACGCACTATCCGCAGAACGTGCAGACGGCCATGCAGATCACGCGGCAGGAGGCCTGGCTCGAGCGCGCCCCCAAGGCCACCATCGAGATCCCGGCCTACGTCTCCGAGGTGATCGAGAACGTGGCCTTCGTGGCACGCCAGTCGGAGCTGGTGGATCAGTCCAGCGGCGTCTCGGCCCGCCTCACCATCGCCGCCATGGAGCTGCTGCAGTCCAACCTGGAGCGGCGCGCGGCCATGACCGGCGACACCTTCGTCTTTCCGCGCCTCTCCGACTTTGCCATGCTCCTGCCGGCCATCACCGGCAAGGTGGAGATGGTCTACGAAGGCGAACAGCAGGGGGCGGAGGTCGTGGCCCGGAAGCTCATCGGCCTGGCCATCCAGAAGCTCTTCGACCTGAAGTTCCCGCCCATCGAGCGCGCCGGAGTCACGGCCCGCGAGAGCCGCGAGGCCCGCGAGCGCCGCGGCTACGGCGAGATCGACACCGACGACCTCGACGACGCCTTTTCCGGCCGCCGCGCCAGGAAGCAGCCGCCCCCGCGGGAGGAGCCGAAGCCGCAGGTCAAGAGCGACCCGAGCTACGACGCCATCCTGGCCTGGTTCGTGGACGGCAACAAGATCACCCTCTCCGACGAACAGCCCTTCGCCGAGTACTTCCGTGAGCTGATCCGCGTGCCGAAGCTCGCCGACACCGCCCGCCGTTACGTCCACCCCGGGCGCGACGAGGAGCTGGCCTTCTGGATGGAGATGGTCCTGGAGGGGCTGCACCAGGCCCTTCGCCTGGCCCGAGAAGATCTCGACTCGACCATCACGTTCTCGGAGCTGATGAAGTTCAATGTGCTGCGGACCGTGAAGTGAATGCGCATTTATGCTGAGCGGAGCGAAGCGTCAGAGCAGGGCACGGTGCGCGGTAGACGCGATCCGCGGAGTGGCGTCCACGCCGGGCGTACCCGGCTTTGACTCTTCGCTACGCTCAGAGTGAAAAAATGCCGAAAGTCACCACAGAGATCCCCTCCGACCTCGCCCGCCAGATCGACCGGATCATCCGCGACGGCTGGTTTCCCGACCAGGAGACGGTCCTGCGGGAAGCCCTGCATCAGTTCGTCGACGCCAAGTCGTTCCTCGGCGACTCCCCGCGCATGCTCCACCGTTTCGCCGCCGACGCCCTCAACGACTCCAAGCCCGAGGTCGCCCTCAAGTTCGTCAACCGCGCCCTCGGCCTCCTCTCCAACCAGCAGTTGACCGACTTCACCCTCTACCAGAGCCTCGTCGAGCTCCGCGTCCAGGTCCTCCTCGTCCTCGGCCGCGACGCCGACGCCCTCACCTCGCTCGAGGAAGCCCGCGAGCACCTGCCCAACAACCCGACCATCGCCAAGTGGATCGAGAAGCTCTCGAAACCGAAGAAGGGGAACGCTTGAAGAGAGTGCTGAGTGCTGAGTGCCGAGTGCTGAGACGAGGAGAGCTCAGCGCTCGGCACTCGGCACTCGGCACTCGGCACTCGGCAGTGATCACCCGGCACTCAGCACTCAGCACTCAGCACTCGGCACTTTCTCCATGCGTCACCGCTACTCCTGGCTCGACCCCGACCTGATCCGCCGGCTCCTGGCGGAGATGGGGCTGCGGCGGTTGTTCAACCAGCTCCTGCTCCAGAGCGGCGGCGACGTGGACGAGGCCATGCGCTGGATGCGCAGGCTGCAGCAGCGGGGCTACATCGGCGAGGACGTCGACCTCGAGGCCTTCTTCGCCCAGCTCCTGCAGGAGAACGTCATCGGCCAGGACGGGGAGGGGAACCTCGTGCTGGCGGCGGGAGGCGAGCGGCAGATCCGCCGCGACGCCCTCGACGAGATCTTCGGCGGTCTGCAGAAGTCGATCAGCGGCACCCATTCGGTGGCCAATCCGGGGCAGGGGACGGAGCGCCTCACGGAGACCCGCGGTTACGAGTTCGGCGACGACCCCATGTCCATCGACTACATCCGTTCCCTGCAGAACGCCATAAACCACCCCGACCCCGAGGAGGCATTCCCCATGACCGAGGCGCACCCCGATGTGGTCGACACCGAGCCCAATCCA
>CAZYTO010000295.1:0-6656 GCA_964650405.1 uncultured Thermoanaerobaculia bacterium
AAAGCTCGAGTGCGGCAGCGGCTTCGTCGAAGTGTTGCAGCTTCGACGCGCCGATGATCGGTGCGGTCACGCCCGGCTTGTGAAGCAGCCAGGCCAGGGCGGTCTGGGAGGGGGAGACGCCGCGGCGGCGGGCCAGCTCGAAGTTGCGCTCGGCCACGGCGAAGTCCTCGTCGCGGAAGTAGAGGCTCCGGGCGTAGTCGTCGCCCTGGGCGCGGTGCGTCTCGCCGCTCCCTTTGCGATCGCGGTTGCCGGCCAGGAAGCCGCGGGCCATGGGGCTCCACGGAATGATGCCGATCCCCGTGGCCCGGCAGAACGGATTCATTTCGCGCTCCTCCTCGCGGTAGACGAGGTTGTAGTGATTCTGCATGGAGACGAACTTCGTCCAGCCGTGCCGCTCGGCCGTGTGCTGCATGGCCGCGAACTGCCAGGCGAACATGCTCGACGCGCCGAGGTAGCGCGCCTTGCCGGACCGCACCACGTCGTGCAGCGCCTCCATCGTCTCCTCGATCGGCGTCTGCGGATCGAACCGGTGGATCTGGTAGATGTCGACGTAGTCCGTGCCGAGGCGGCGCAGGGAATGGTCGATGGCGGAGAGGACGTGCTTGCGGGAGAGGCCGCGGTCGTTCACATCCTCGCTCATCGGGTTGTAAAGCTTCGTGGCCAGCACCACGTCATCGCGGCGGGCGTGCTCCCGGACGGCCCGGCCGAGGATCTCCTCCGACCTTCCCCGCGAGTACATGTCCGCCGTGTCGAAGAAGTTGATCCCGGCCTCGAAAGCCTTGCGGTAGAAGGGCTTCGACTCCTCCTCGTCGAGCACCCAGTCGCGCCACTGCCGCGATCCGTAGGTCATCGTACCGAGGCAGAGGCGGGAGACGTGGAGGCCGGTCTGACCGAGGCGAACGTACTGCATGGAACGGAGTTTATCCTGTCGCCCTTCGTCCTTCCCCTTCATCGTTGAGCGTTCATCCGGCTTTGCACCTGAAGTCAGAAGCATCGGTCTCGGCGCAAGGCTGAAAGGCTGAAAGGCTGGAAGGAAACCCGGCGCTGCCTCTGGCCCTTTCAGCCTTCCAGCCTTTCAGCCTTCCAGCCTTCATAGTCATCGTCCGATCGACTCTAGGTGCAGAGCCCGGTCATCCTGCATACTGCCACTCATGTCCAGCGCCACCACCCGTGGGATTCGTGTCGAGGTCGAGTCGTTTTACCTGCCGGAGCGGAGCGAGCCGGGGGAGAGATACTTTTTCTTTGCCTACCGCGTCCGAATAGCAAACGAAGGCGGGGAGACAGCCCAGTTGGTCAGCCGCGAGTGGATCATCACCGACGCGGACGGCAACGAAGAGACAGTGCGGGGGGACGGGGTCGTGGGCGAACAGCCGCTCCTGAGGCCGGGTGAGGCATTCGAATACACGAGTTTCTGTCCGTTGACGACCGAGGTTGGGGCGATGCAGGGTAGCTACTTCATGAAAACGGAAACGGGAGAATCGTTTCGGGCGGAAATCGCGCCCTTCACTCTCGCTGTTCCGGGAGTTCTGAACTGAGGATTGCTTTGGCGCGCAACCGGATACCTTTCCTACCGCTCTTTCTCACCGCTCTCACGGTCGTGTTCATCATTGCCGTGACCCTTCGTGCGCGCCTCTACGCCAGGGCCGGCGAGCAGCCGCAGGAGGTGGCGATGACGGTGAACGCGGCAGAGGCTCCGCCCCCTCCCGGCATGTACCGCGACGCCACCGGCGCACTCGTTCCCCTTCCCGGCGCCGAGCCCGGCACCCTCACGGTCATCCCTGCCGTCGTGAAAGTGAGCCCGGCCGCCAAATCGGCCAACCTCACGCGCGCGGAGCGTCTGCGCGCCCTTCTCTCCGAGCCCCTCGCCGCGTTCATGCCGCCGGCCGAGCCGGCCAAAGTCGTAACGCAGGCTCCCGTCGTCCAAGCGCCGGTGAAACCGCAGGCGCCGCCGGTCCGGACTCCCGCGCCCATGACGCCGCGAATCGGTGCCGGGGGCGGTGGCTCGGGACCGGGCAACACCAACCCGCAGCAGCCCGGCAAGGGGTCCGGCGACGATTCCCGTCACGGCCCGAAAGACAACGATCCCAGCTCCGATACCACTCCGCCCCAGCTCGTGAGCGCCGAGTTCAACCCCCCTCAGGTCCATGACGGGGAAGAGGCCACGATTTACGTCCTGGCCACCGACGACATCTCCGGCGTCCGCGGCATTTCCGGGACGGTGGTCAGCCCGAGCAGCAAGGCCCTGCAGGGCTTTTCCTGCCAGCCGGACGGCTCGATGCCGGGTCGCTTCATCGGCCACGTCAACATTCCGAAGGACGCCGAAGAGGGGATGTGGCGCGTGAACTTCATGTCCCTCAGCGACAACGCAAGCAACACTGCCACCCTGCACCTGAGCACGGGCGGCATTCCGGCTACGGCCGTCCTGCGGGTCATCTCCAGCAATCCGGACAAGGATCCCCCGAAGCTCAACCGCGTCTGGCTGGACCGCACCCAGATCAAGGCAGGCGATCGGGACGTCGTCTACATCGACGCCTCGGACGACCGGTCCGGCGTCAAGTACGCCAGCGGCGTGTTCCTCAGCCCGTCCAAGCTGGCCCGCATCAGCTTCGGCTGCCAGAAAGGCGACAACGACACGTTCTGGACCTGCACCATGAGCACGCCCGCCAATCTCGACTGCGGCAACTGGCAGCTCGAGCAGGTGCAATTGCAGGACGGCGCGAACAACATGGCCACCGTCCGGCTCGACAATCCCATCGTCGGCCAGGTCAAGCTCAGCATCCTCGGCGACAGTTGCGACAACACCCCGCCGGTGCTCCAGATGCTCACCCTCGATCCCCGTTCCATCTCCAACCAGGGGGGCAAGATCTCCATCACCGCCACCGTGACCGACGACATCTCCGGCGTCTTCAACGTCATGATCCAGGCCGTCGGCCCGGGTCAGGGCAGCGGCGGCTGGACCCAGCTCCGGCAGACCGGCGACAACCTCTGGACCGGCGTGTTCGACGTTCCGAACAATGCCGGCAAAGGCACCTGGCACATCGCCTTCGCCCAGGTCGTCGACAAGGGCAACAACCTCAAGCTGTACACCCAGAACGATCCCCCGCTGCTGAATGCCACGTTCGAGGTGAGGTAGGAGAGAGAGAGAGTGGTTAGTTTAGTCGTTAGTGGTTAGGTGGGAACATCACCGTGATGGCTCTAACCACTCTAACCACTAACCACTCGCATCTACTCGCTCGGCAACTCCGCCCGCACGACCGTTCCCTGCCCGGGCGTGCTGTCGATGTTCAGCGTGCCGCCCACCGATTCGGCGCGCTCGCGCATCGTCGTGAGGCCGAAGCGCGGGAACTCGGCCCGGGATCGGGCCGCGGGATTGAAGCCGATCCCGTCGTCGCGGATGGTCACGTGGAGGTGGCCGTCGCTGCGGCGCACGTCGATGGTCACGTTTTTGGCCCGGGCGTGCTTGCGGATGTTCGTCAGCGACTCCTGCACGATCCGGACGAGTTGCAGCTCGATGCCGGCGCGGAGCGCGAGCGACGGCTCCACGGACAGGCTCGTCTGGATGCCCGTCTGTTCGTTCCACCGGCTGACGTAATCCTGCAGCAGATCGCTGAACGAGCGATCGGAGGACGGCAGCGTCCGGAGGTCGACGATCGACTCGCGCACGTCGCCGTAGGCCTCGCGCGCCGCCACGGCCAGCTCGCGCAACTGCTTTGTGGCCTCCTCCGTGCTGCCACGCTGGATGTACGCATTGGCCGCCTGCACCTTCGTGTTCACGTACCCGAGGACCTGGGCGATCCCGTCGTGGACCTCGTGGGCGATCCGGATGCGCTCCGAGGCGATGGCCATGTCCGCCACCTGCCGGTGCAGCCAGGCGTTGTCGATGGCGATGGCGGCGTGCACCGCGAAGCGCTCCAGCGTTTCCTCTTCTTCCGTGGTGAACTCCGCGCCGTTCTCTTTTTCGCTGAGATAGAGATTGCCCAGGAACGGGCTCTTGCAGACGATCGGTACGGCCAGGAGCGAGCGCATCACCGGATGGTTGGCCGGGAAGCCGTGCTGCCGCGGGTCTTTCGTGATGTCCGCCAGGCGGAGGCGTTGCCCATGCTGGAGCACCACGCCGAGGAGGCCGTGGCCGGCCGGCGGCGCTCCGATGGCGGCGCGCATCTCGCTGCTGATGCCGGAGGTGATGAACTTCTCGATCCGGCCGGTGTCGTCGACCACGGACAGTGCTCCGTAGCGCGCGCCGGCCAGCTCCCGGGCCCGCTCCACCACCTTGTCGAGGACGCTCTCCAGCGACAAGTCCGAGGTGATGGCCAGCCCCGCCGCATGCAGCGCCAGGAGCTCGCGGTACTGGTGTTTCACCCGCTCGTGCACGCGCGCCACGATCCGCAGCATGAGCATGCCGAAGGCGATCAGCCCTCCGGCCACGAGACCGTCCAGGACGAGGTGCGTGCCGAGGCCGATCTGCCCGAGCACCGACGTCCGGGCCAGCTCCAGCGCCCCCACCAGCACCACCGGAGCGGCCACCGCCGCCACCCGCAGGCGGTTCAACGTTTGGTCCAGGTTCGCGTTCTCCTCCGCGTATTCTGAGGCAGGGAGATGTGCAAGAGGCAACGCGTCGATCATGGCCGCAAACGGCATCGTGGCAATGTCGTCTCATGCAAACGAATGCGCGAACCCCGCCGGGGTGGACGCACCAACGCCTCGGGGTAGGGAAGACGCTACCCGGTAGGGTGGGGGGCTCGTTGTTCGTTCTCCGTTGTCCGTTGTTCGTGTCGCGCGGGGGACGCGAACGACTGCGGTACAACAACGAACAACGGGGACACAGTCGCGCCCGCTGGTAATTGCCGTCTCGCGACGTCCCACGATCCGGCTCCGCTTGACGTGCGGGGTTGTTTCGCGGCAGATTAGGGCCTCAAACAGTAGATCGCCGTTCGTTGCCCCTTGTCCTGCCCGCCGACATTGGCTGCGCTGTCTGTGAAACGACAGCCAACGTCCGGACAGGGACAACATCAACGAGGCGCGATCCCGAAGCCCGAACAACGAACAGCGAACAACGGACAACGATCAGCGAACCAACGATCAGCGAACAACGGACAACGAAAATGCGAGTTTCCTTTCTGAAGGCGCCGATCGGCGGAATCATCGGTCTCGAGATGATCACTTTCGTTGAGCCGCTGGGGATGGAGTGTGTGGCCGGCGGGCTCGAGGCCGAGGGGCACACCTGCCAGATCATCGACCTGCGCCTGGACGGGACGGAGAAGGGCCTGGCCAAGCTCCGCGCCTTCGGGCCGGAAATCGTCGGATTGCAGTGCAACTTCACCACCGAGCGTTTCCGCGCCATGCGTCTCGCGCGCCGAGTGAAGCAGGAGCATCCCGAGGCCCTGGTCATCATCGGCGGCCATGACGCCTCGCGCGATCCGAAATGGTTCCTCAAGCAGGGTGTCGACGTCATCGTCGTCGGCGACGGCGAGGAAGTCATGCCCGGCCTGGTCGACGCCTGGGAACGCAAGCACGACCTGCGCGGCGTTGCGGGCCTCCTGATCAACGATCCGGGCGGACCGATCCACACCGGCGCCGCGCCGGCCCGCCCGAACATCGACGAGCTGCCCATGCCGGCCCGCCATCTCATCAAGGAGTACGCCGGCGAGTACTACATCAACTTCCGCCGCCCCCTGGCGCTGCTCGAGACCGCCCGCGGCTGTCCGTTCAAGTGCAACTTCTGCTCGGTCTGGAAGTTTCACGAGAGCACCTTCCGCGAGAAATCGCCCGAGCGCGTCGTCCGGGAGCTGCAGCAGATCGAGGCTCCCAACGTCTTCATCACCGACGACATCTTCTGGATGAACGTCAAGCGCGGGCGCGAATTGGCCAAGGCCCTGGCCGCCTCGGGGATCAAGAAGCACTACACCATCCAGACCCGCAGCGACATCATCTGCAAGTTCCCCGACCTCATCGAGATGTGGAAGGACTGCGGCCGCATGACCGTCTTTCTCGGCCTCGAGAAGATCGACGACGCCGGCCTCAAGTCCGTCAACAAGAAGAACACCGCCGACAACAACAACCGCGCCATCCGCATCCTCCAGGAGCTCGGCGTCGGCTACACCCCGAACTTCATCATCGACCCGACCTGGGAGCACGAAGACTTCGAAAAGCTCAAGCACTGGGTCGACGAGACCGGCGCCTACAACTCCGGCTTCTCCGTCCTCACCCCGCTCCCCGGCACCGACCTGTGGGACGAAGTGGAGGGCGACGTCACGACCCAGGACTGGGAGCTCTTCGACATCGCCCACGCCGTGCTTCCCACCAAGCTCCCCCTGCAGGAGTTCTACCGCGAGTACGCCGGCCTCTGGAAGCACGCCATGGACGTGCGCTACAAGCTCGAAGGCCGCCTGCGCACAAACCTCCTCCTCGTGGCCGCCCTGGCCACGGGCCGCGTCACCTTCAAGGCCATCCGCAAGGGCATGCGCATGGGCAACGTCCTCGGCGACCCCGCCTCCTTCCTCCGCGCCCATGGCGAGAGCGAAGCCAGGCTGGCCGAGGCGATGTCGATGTAGAGACGTCGTCGGGCGCTCTGCTCTGTTCTTCCGCCCGCTACGCGGGCGGACTGGAGTTTGGACAGTTAGGGTATGTAATTGGAATGTTAACGTGACAGACCTACC
>CAZYTO010000296.1:0-6614 GCA_964650405.1 uncultured Thermoanaerobaculia bacterium
GGCGGCGCGCCTCGAGCCGCACGTCGCCGTCATCGGCACCGGCTCCGGCGAGGCCGCGCCCGTGCTCCGCGCGGGGGGCTACTTCGTCACGCACCACGCGCCGGGCGACGTGCCGCCGCCGGATGCCGACGCCATCGTGATCGACGCCCCGCGTGCCGAGGCCCAGCAGGCGTGGAGCGCGCTCCGAGGGGCGGCCGTCCAGGCTCCCGTCATCGTGGCCACTCTCATCCCCGT
This sequence comes from uncultured Thermoanaerobaculia bacterium, assembly GCA_964650405.1. Taxonomy (GTDB): domain Bacteria; phylum Acidobacteriota; class Thermoanaerobaculia; order Gp7-AA8; family Gp7-AA8; genus CAZYTO01. The sequence continues at coordinate 235 of CAZYTO010000296.1, forward strand.
CCTCTTCACGTCCGCAGTGACGATCGCGCCGGGAGCTCTCCAGGAGGACCTGATCTCGGTGGTCGATCGCACGCTCGCCCGTGCCTGTGTGGCCTGACATGAAATGGTTTGACGCTCTGCCCGTCCCCATCACCCTCGCCACCGGCGAGACGAATCCCGCCTTCCGCGCGTTGACGGGCACCGAAGGTCCATGGCCGGAGGCGCTTCACCTCGCCGACCGCGAGCGGGTCGAAGCTGCCGTGGGCCACGCCTCCGCCTCGGGGGCAAGCGTGCGGCTGGAGACGCACTTCCGCGACGGCCGTGCCGTCCGCATCGAAGGCGTGGCGGTCGGTGACGGCCCCTACACGCTGACGTGGTGCGAGTCGCTGGTCGAGCAGGAGGCGGCGGCACGCTTCGTGGTGTTCATGGACCACGTGCCGACTGTGGCCAGCCTCAAGGACGCCGAGGGGCGTTACCTGTGGGTGAATCGCGCGTTCGAGAACTACACCGGGCTCACGCTTGCCGAGCTGCGTGGCCGGACGCCTCACGCCTGGCTGCCGTCCGACCGCGCCGAGGAGTCGCTGGCCATTGGACGGACCGTCGTGGAGAAGCTGGAGACGTTCGAAGACGTGGCCTCGGTCCCCACGAGCGACGGGAAGGAACGCGTCTTTCTCAATACCATCTTTCCCGTCACCGGGCCGAACGGCATCAACGTGGGGCTCGTGGCCAATGACGTGACCGAGCTGGTGGAGCACGAGCGCGCCCTCGAGTACAGCGCGCAGTTGCAGCACACGGTGGTCGACCTCGGACGCCAGATCATGCGCGGCCTTCCCGATTTCCTGAACGTCGTCTGCGAGAGCGTCTCGATCATGCTCGGGACGGATTTCACCGCCGTGCTGGAACACGACCGCGAGCAGGGCGACGTCGTCATCCGCGCCGCCGACGGAGCCCTGCGCAGTGCATGCGAGAGCCGGTTCCCCTCCAGCGAGGGCGGTATCGTCGAGCTGTCGCAGCAGCGGCCGGCCCTCGTGTCCCCTGATCTCGCCGTCGAGAGCCGGTTCCGGACCTGCAGACAGGCCCGGGAGGCGGGAGCGCGCAGCTCACTGCGCCTCTCCATTCCGGGCGGAGACGGGCAGTACGGAGTCCTGGCGACATTCGGCACGGCGCCGCGGGATTTCTCGCAGAGTGAGATCGACTTCCTGGAGTCGGTGGCTAACCTGCTCGGCGCGGCCATCGCCCGCAAACGTGCCGACCGCGAGATCGCCAAGCAGCGGCAGGAGCTCGAGGCGCTCATCGACCACGCCCCCGACCTCATCTTCCGCTTCGATCCCGACCGCACGATGTCGTTCGTCAACGACGTCTGCCGTCTCGGCGGCTGGGATCCGGCCCAGCTCCTCGGCCATCGCATGAACGAGATCGGCATGCCTCCGGAGGTGGCCGAGGCCTGGATGAACGGCATCGAGAGCGTCTTCCGCACCGGCGAGCCGTGCGCGTTCGAGACCGCTTCCGGCAACGGCCGGCACATCGTCGAAGTGCGGCTCGCGCCGGAGCGCGACGAGCAGCGCAACGTCGTCCGCGTCCTCGGCATCTCCCGGGACATCACCGCCCGCGTCCGTGCGGAGGAGGAGCGGGCCCGCCTCCAGGAACAGTTGGAACAGACGCGCCGCGCGGCCAGCGTCAGCCGCCTCGGCACGACGGTCGCTCACGAGTTCAACAACGTCCTCATGAGCATCTCTCCGTTCGCGGAGATCATCTCCCGCTCCGGGAAGGACGACGAGCGGCTGCAGAAGGCCGCCACTTACATCCGCAACGCCATCGCTCGCGGCCGCCGGGTGACGCAGGACATCATGCGCTACACGCGCCCGGCCGAGCCGGCCCGCCGGACCATTGACGTCGCGTCCTGGCTGCCCGGTATCGTTCAGTCGACGATACAAGGCGCGGCGCTGAGCGTGGACGTCGACGTCCCGGCGCCGCCGCTCTACGTCGACGTCGACCCGCAGCAGCTCGAACAGGTCATCGCCAATCTCCTCATCAACGCCCGGGAGGCGCTGGCCGACCATCCCAGCGGCGCCGTCCGCGTGCAGCTCGCCTCGGGAGAGACCTCGCTCTGTCTCCGCATCGAAGACAACGGAGCCGGGATTCTGGAGGACGACCTCGACAAGGTCTTCGAGCCGTTCTTCACCACCAAGCGCTGCGGCACCGGCCTCGGCCTTCCCGTCGCGCAGCAGATCGTCGAGCGGCATGGCGGGACGATCACCGTCCGCAGCAGCGCCGCCACCGGCACGTCGTTCGTCATCACGCTGCCCCACGCCGTCGCCCCGCTGGCCCGGCCCCTTCCGGCCGCCGAGCAGACCATCCGCGGACGGGAGCTCCTGCTCGTCGAGGACGAAGTGGCGGTTGCCGACGGGATCGTGGCCCTGCTCGACGCGGGCTACGCCACGGTCCGCGTGGCCCCGAACGGACACATGGCTGTGGCCGCGCTGGAGAAGCAACTCCCCGAGGCCGTGCTGCTCGACGTCGGCCTGCCGGACATCGACGGTGTCGATCTCTTCGCCCTCATGCGTCTGCACTGGCCCAAACTGCCGATCGTCTTCTCCACCGGCCACGGGGACCAGGCCCGCCTCGAATCGATGCTGCGCCTCCCGCACGTCGGCCACCTCGTGAAGCCCTTCGACCTCGAAGAGTTGACCGTGGCCGTGGCTGGCGCGATCGCGGGGTGAATCGCTTCGCCCATTCGCCTATTTACAGAAGACACGCGGAACCGGCGGGGATGGCGAAAGCTGCCGACATGTAGAGCGTACGGTGGTTTCAGGCCATTCGGCGAGTGAGTTGCTCGAGCGGCCGGCCGGTCTCGTCGCACAATCGGCTACCAGTGGGTTGGCCGTACCGAGCTTTCGCGATGGTTCGATGCCGATGCATGGTCGACGGTCCTCTAGGCCAGGTCCCAGTTCGCCGTCTTCCGCCCGCAGGTTGGGCAGCGGAAGACGTAGATACCGGTCGAGTCGCTCATGGCGTCTTTCCAGAGATCGTCGTCGGGATTCTGGAGGATGGCAGCGAAGAGCGCCCGGCCGTCGCCGCTCGAGGCGGCGGCGTCGAAATCGCGGGGCGTCCAGCGGCCGAGGTAGACCATCGGGCGGCTGCAGCAAAGCTCCCACTGCTCCTCCTGCCAGGTCACGTACGACGGGGTTTGCAGCAGGTCCTGCATCGCGTCGAGGGGGAGGGGAGGCTTGCGGGGCGCGGCCTCGAGCGGAACCATCCCCGAGGCATCGGTGGGAAGGATCGGCCGTCCGGGGGCAAGGGCTTCGAGCAGATCGTCCCAGGCCACCATTCCGATGGTCATGTTTTTCGTCATGGCGGCGCGGCCGGCGCGAAGGCAGGCATGGCAGACGGCCACGGCCTCGGCATCAACCTCGGGGAACCTTACGATGGCTCGGCACTTCCGGCAGCGGCCGTTGGCGCGGTCGTCCGCGTCGAGTCCGTTGGGCGTTGCGCAGCGCGGGCAGGGAACGATCACGGCCGCGCCGATGCCGAGGGTGAAGCAGTGCGGTTGATCGGCAGCGCACGCGAAGCAATGGCCGGCGCCGGCGTATTCGGCGGCTTCGTCGACGGGCCCTTCGAAGAGGGGGAAGGGGATGCCGAGAGCGGCGAAGGTTGTCATGCGGCGCAGTATGCAGGGGAGCCTGCGGAGGGTTCGTAGGCTGCGTCACATCGCGGGCGAGCGGGAGGCGGCGAGCGGCGAGCGGCTCTTCCACTGACGGGGTGCGATGATTGTGGGTGTGGCCGGGGGTCGAGCGTGGCGCCTTCCATCAGAAGATAGAGCCGGACTTTGAACTGCCTTCAGGCCGGGACATCGCGTCCTTTCGCGGACCGATCCTGGTGATCGGCCTGGCCGAGCCGGAACCGGTTCATCACGAACATGAGCTCACCCTCCGTTTCTTCGTCCGGCCGTACCGTGGGTCGTCGGGATCGCCGGTGATGTACGTCTTCCATATCGTGCTGACCAATGCCCGCGTCCCGGCCGGAGGCGATCTGCAGGAGTTCGTCAAGGACGCGGCGGTCACGTCGGTCGGCTACGACGGGTTTCAGATCTGACTGGTCGCTGGTCGCTGATCGTCAACCAGCCGCACACGGTTGGTTCGGAACGACGCAGTCGTTCCCTACATCTCGCTCGCCCGAAATGACAAACGCCGCGAATCGCTTCGCGGCGTTTGATGGCCTGCCTTCCGGCTGCCTACGAGGTTAGCTGTCGGGTTCGGACTGGAAGCCCTGGAAAGCTTTTGGCTCTCATTCACCCCGGACGGTGGCAAGCCGTCGCTTTGGTTCCCCCGCTCCTCGGCGCCGAGGATTAGGCTGGCAAGCCGCCGGCCAAGTGGCGGCGGCAAGAGTGTCCCCCCGCGGCAGGAAGGAAGTCAATCGGAACCTGCGGATGAGGACGGCGAGCGGGGAGGCGGTAAGCGACGAACAGAGTGTAGGGAACGACTGCGTCGTTCCGAACCCCGTGGGCGGGTTAGTGACGACCAACGATCAAGCGACCAGCGATCAGCGATCAGCGAGCAGCGATCAGCGATCAGCGAATTGTTTGCTTGCATCGCGTACATTCGGTGCTACTCTCGTTGCAAACAACCAGCTAAATCGTTGCAACGTTTAATTCAAGTCCCAACGATCGCCCCACGGCGGTCTCTCTCCGTTGGGATGGCAGGGCGGGAATCCTTTCGGGGTCTCTCAGTGCGGACAAAACCTTGACGGCCGATCCTCGGCCGTGGAAGTTCCGAAGTGTGAGTCATGAGGAAAGGAGCCAGACATGAAACGGTGCCCCCACCTTCGTTTCACCGTGGCCATCGCCGCCACACTGTGCATGCTCTTCGCCGTGAGTGCCTTCGCACAGTTCCAGACCGGTAACCTCTACGGCAAGGTCCAGGCCAAAGACGGCTCGGTACTGCCGGGCGTCACGGTGACGCTGACCGGCATCGCCGCGCCGCAGACGGTCGTGACCGACGGCCAAGGCCTGTTCCGCTTTCCCAACCTCTCGCCGGGGCAGTACGCGGTCAAGGCGGAGTTGTCGGGATACGGCACGGCCACGCGCGCCGGTGTCAGCGTGAGCGTCGGCCAGAACGCCGACATCTCCATCACGCTGAATCCGTCGATGTCGGAGTCGATCACGGTCACGGCGGAAGCACCGCTGCTCGACACGCGCAAGGCCGGGACGGCCACCAACGTGACGAAAGTGGAACTGGAGAAGATCCCCACTTCGCGCGATCCGTGGACGGTGTTGCAGTCGGCGCCGGCCGTGCAGGTCGACCGCATCAACGTCGGCGGCAGCCAGAGCGGCCAGCAGTCGGTCTACTACGCCAAGGGTGCGCTGGGACGCGACAACACGTGGAACATGGACGGCGTGAACATCACCGACATGGGCGCCACGGGCTCCTCGCCGCTGTACTTCGACTTCGACTCGTTCGAGGAGATGCAGGTCACCACCGGCGGCTCCGACCCGCGCATCGAGACACCGGGCGTGCAGCTCAACATGGTAACCAAGCGCGGCACGAACGACATCCGCGGCTCGGGGCGCTACTTCTACACGCCGGGCAGCCTGCAGGCCGATGCCACGGTGCCCGCCGAAGCGGCGTACTACCTCGATGCCACGAACAAGATCAACTTCGTCCGCGACTACGGCGCCGAAGTCGGCGGCCCGGTGTGGAAGGACAAGATCTGGTTCTGGGCGGCGCGCGCCGACAACAAGATCTCCGACCAGGCCTCGTCGACGAAGAACGCCTCCGGCGTCGTGGCGGTGGGCCTGTTCGACAACATCGTCCTGCGCGACAAGAACGCCAAACTGAACGCCCAGATCCTGCCCAGCAACAGCGCGGTCGGCTTTTATACGTGGGGCGACAAGGTGCGTAACGCGCGCAACCTTTCGCCGACGCGGCCGTTCGAGACGGCCTGGCGGCAGACCGGCCCGACCACGGTGTACAAGATCGAGGACACCCAGATTTTCGGCTCCAGTCTCTACGTGACGGGCATGTGGTCCAAGGTCAAGGGCGGCTTCGGTCTGCACGCCAACGGTGGCTTCGGCGAGTCGGCCCCCTCCGCATGGCGCGACTCGGCCTTGGTGTGGCACGACAACTATTACACGTACGACACGGTGCGGCCGCAGAAGCAATACCGCCTCGACGGCTCGAAGTTCTTCGACATCGGCACCATGAACCACGAGCTGAAGTTCGGGTTCGGGTACCGGAATACGCCGGTGGCCTCGACGTCGGTCTGGCCGGGCACCTCACACGGCCACTGGGACTATGCCAATACGAACGCGTCCCTGTGCACCGGCCTGGGCCTGGCCGCGACCTGCGGCATCGCCGTTCTTCCCCGCGACGTTGCGGTCGCCTACGCCGAGCGCTACAACGACG
>CAZYTO010000297.1:0-6590 GCA_964650405.1 uncultured Thermoanaerobaculia bacterium
AGATGGCCCGGCCTACGTGCTCAGTATGCGGCAGAAGCATTCAAGTACCTGCGCGAGATGGCACTTCGCCGCGCGGTCACGCTCGATGACGCGATCATCGTCGAGAGATATGTCGACAGCCTACGAACTGCGCGTCCCTTACGGTTTCGACCGCCGATGCCGCTCACAACGATGTGATGAGGAGTCGGAGACCTGACGCACCGACTCCTCATGTGGGGAGTTATGGGCGTGGCACTTGGATCTCATCCTGCGGCGTGATCTGAAGCAGGTGTTTGAGCGTCCCGACGACGCGTTCCACGATCCGGTCGACCGGTCCCCGCGGCGAGTCATCGCGAGGCCCGGCGAACGCCGGAATGCCGCTGAGGGTGACGGCGACACCGAGTACAGCAAGGATCTTCTTCATTCGCGTCTCTCCTTCGGCCGGAGAGGCGCCCCACCCGCCTAGTCTCGCACGACGCGGGAGAGGACGGGTAACCTGAAACAATGAAGGCAGTGTTCATGTCTCGTGATGACTTCCGCGACACCGGGATGGCGCAGAACGGCAAGGAAGAGCCGGTGCATCGTCCGGCCATTTTGAGCGTGGCGGTCCGATCACCGGCAAAGGCCGCCGCGCGCGTTTGCCGCGCGCGGCGGCCGGGAGCGGGAGTGAACGGGACTACTGCTGGGGCTGGGGGACCGGGGCGGGTGGAGGAGATGGCGGAGTCACGGGACCGTAGTAGTCCTTGGTGTAGTACTGCGGCTGGGGAGTGGGAGTGATGAATCTCTTCGGCGGGATCCTGCGGTGCGGATTCTGGTGGGTGTTGTAGTTCGCGGGGAGCCGGTCTCCGCCCGGCTTCTGAGCGAGGTTCGAACGCACGAAGACCGCCGTCATGACGATGAACACGAGCCCGGCGAAGACGAGCCCGGCGATGCGCCGGTTGCGCAACTGGCGCCGGCGGGCTGTCCGCATCTCGCTGAGCACCCGCTCCCGGACGCGCCGCGAAACGGGCGGCATGTCCGGGTCGGGATGCGGGAGGTATCGGTAGTTCATTGGCCGCTTCCTTTCAGGTATTTCCTGAGTTGTTCGATGAGTACCTTGCGCGAGCGTGACCAGCGCGTCTTGGCCGTGTTGACCGGGACGTCCGTGACGCGGGCCGCTTCCTCGAGCGTGTGATCCTTGAAGACGACGAGATCCGCCGTCGGGCGCTGCGTTTCCACCAGACCGTCGACCGCTTCGTGCACGACGCCTTGCAACTCTTTCCCGAGCAGCAGCTCGTCCGGACGACGGGGACGAACGACGGGGAGATCGAGCAGGATGGTCTCGTGCTCGCTGTCGCTGGCACGCGTGCGGAGCACGTCTTTCAGCAGTCCCGAGACGATGGCGTAGACGAGCTGCTCCAGGCTTTCGTACTGCTTGTGCAGGCCGCGGTTCTCCCGGGCCCGGAAGTACAGCCTGGTGAAGACGAGCTGGGTGACATCCTCGGCGTCTGCGTCGTTGCGCAGGCACTTCCTTGCGTATTGCTTCACACCGGGGGCGTAGTAATCGAAGACGACCTTCATGACGTCTTCGTCGGCTTTGGCGAGCAGACGCAGAATGCGTGTCTGTTCTCCGTTCATGGCGACCCTCCTAATGGACGCCCTTCAGCCGTCCTTCTTGCGACGGCCGAAAGCGATCACGAAGTGACCGTTCCGTAGGGAGCCGGCCCGCCCTGAGGCAGGCCGGCTCGTTTACGGCTGGGAAATCACACGTGACCGGGAGATGTCATTAGACATCTTTTCCGGCTTTGAAATCCGGATTCGCCGCGACGCCCGAGGCGTCGAGCGCGTCGACCATCGCGCTGAGGGCGGCCCGCCACTTGGCAGGCCGCGTCGGATACGTGACGACGGCGATGACGAGGGGCGGAGCTCCGGTCTGGATGTTGGCGAGATGCTTGTAGAGATCGGTCGCCGGCGCGCACACGCCGGCGAGCTGGGTGAGATCGAGCGTGGCCAGCCGGCCGTCGATCGTCTCCGTGACTGCGTAGGCCTTGGCAATGCTGATGGTGGGTTTCCGGTAATTCCTGATGCTGGACATGGTTTTTCCTTTCTGCCGCCTGTGGCGGCTTCCTTTCTTTCGCTTGTTCGTTTGTCGGTGGATGGAGAGAGACACGAAGTGCTGAGTGCTGAGTGCCGAGTGCCGAGGGGTATGAGGAATGAGGCATGAGTGGCTCTTGGGCCCTGCCTCGGATGTTTGGGATGCCTGCGCCTCGAATGCACCAGATGGTCAGCAGGGGCGGTTGATGTGTTGCGATTACCCGCGTCTTGCGACGCGCGCCTTGTGCGTTCGGACATTGGCGCGGCGGATCGCCGGTTTCGGCGGACGTTGCACGCTTCCCACGCGGACCGGAGTCACCGGGGTCAGGCCGACGGCAAGCCATGCCTGTTGCACGGCGCGCTGCACGGGACCGTTCACGCCGAACAACAGCCCGGCCATGGCGAACGTGGTGCTCGCAAAGGCCTGGAAGTCGGCGGTGGCGGTGAGGTGCGAGAGCGACTCGTACCAGACCCGCCCGGGCACCTCCCACGCCGGTCCGCCCAGCGCCGTGGCGGCGAGGTAGAAGGCGTGGTTCGGGATGCCCGAGTTGATGTGGACGCCGCCGTTGTCGTCGGTGGTGTCGACGTAGTCGCTCATGTGCGCCGGCTGCGGATCGCGGCCGAGCACGGGATCGTCGTACGCCGTCCCCGGGGCGGCCATGGAGCGGAGACCCTTCCCGTTCACCGAGGGGCCGAAGAGGCCCTCGCCGATGATCCAGTCGGAGTCGCCCGGCGAGAGGCCGAGCGCCCACTGCTTGACCATGATCCCGAAGGCGTCCGAGATGTGCTCGTTGAGCGCGCCGGTCTGGTCGGTGTAGCCGAGGTTCGCGGTGTACTGCGTGACTCCGTGGGTCAGCTCGTGGCCGATGACGTCGAGGGCGGCGGTGAAGCGGTTGAAGAGCTTGCCGTCCCCGTCGCCGTAGACCATCTGCTTTCCGTCCCAGAAGGCGTTCTCGAAGCGCCGGCCGTAATGCACGGTCGAGTCGAGGCGGAGGCCGCGGTTATCGATGGAGTTGCGGCCGAAGACCTTGGCGTAGAAGTCGTAGGTCTTCCCAGCGCCGTCATAGGCTTCGCCCACTTCGACGTCCTTGCTGCGCGGCGTGCTCTCGGTCATGACGAGCTTTCCCGGCAGGCGCTGCACGTGGCCGGCGTCGTAGACGTGGCGCCGTTTCCCGCCGGCGCCCTTCGGCTTCGCGGGCCCGGACCGGACCAGCGGACGGCGGCTCGACAGAACTTCCATCTGCGCGAGCGTCTCGCTGGCACTCTTCCGGGTGGCGGAGTCGAGTGCGTTGCCGGAGGCGGCGATGTTCCGCAGGATGTGCGGGGGGATGACACTACAGAGGGGTTGAGGGTGTTGTATGGTTTTCATGACATTGATTCCTTTCTTTGACCGTTAGGGGTTGATGTCGAGGGCCGGGTCGCGCTTACACGCGACCCGGCGGCTTCTACTGCACGCGTACTGCTAGGCTGCCTGGGGTGCCGGTGGCTGCTGCGGGGCAGGCGTTAGCGGCGGCGGGACCCCCTTTCCGCGCGACTTCGGACGTTTCCGCCCGAGATCGCGGCCCATGTTCTCGGCGAGGCCGAGGATGTCGGCGCCGCCGATGTCGCGGCCGAGACCCTTGGCCAGGTAGTACATCTGGAGGGCCTGATCGCCGACCTTGGCCTGGCGCGCGTCCATCGTGAACAGCAGGTCGCGGGAAAGCGCGAGAAGCTGATCGACCAGCGGGCGGAAGGCTGCACGGAACTGCAGCATGTCCTGCGCGCCGGCGAGATCGAACTTGTTCAGCGCCTGGAGGTCCGGCGACGAATCGACGCCAGCGACCACCGTCTCGATGAACTTGCCATTGACGGACCGCCCTGAGCGGATCGCCTTCCGAAGGGTCGGATGGGCGGCCTGCCAGAACGGAATCTGCGGTGCCACGGCCTCGAGGGCCGAGCGCAGGGTCGCCGCCAGATCCTGGTAGTGGGTCCGCGTCGGAACCGGAGCGGCCGGAGTGGCGGGATCGCCCGCCGCGGTCTGCGCCGGCTTCGTCTCTTCGACGTTCGTCTTCGCGACCTTGGCGTGCTTCCCACGCGTCTTCGGCGCCGGCGGACGCTTGCCACGCTGCGGAATAGCGGTGCGCCAACGGCTGGTACTGCGTTTGGGGGTATGGGACTGATTGGACTGATGAACTGCTTTGGACATGACAACTCTCCTTTCTCCGTCGCCGCCGGCGCCACACGCGCCTGCAGGACGGGTCGCTCGTTACCCACGCCGCCTCGGCCGAGACAGACGTGAGCGATGGCGCGTGCACGCGCCGGGTTTCCTGGGTTGTGAGGGGAGCCGGCTCAGCCCGGTCGGGTGCCGGCTCTTGCAGGGATAAGCGGAGCAAACGGCGTTTTGGGTTCACCGCCATTCGCGACGGCCTTAAGGACGGGGCTTGCCGCCGTCACGCGCGCGCGGAGTGCAGCGTCATGCAACGCATTGATGACACGTGTGTTGCCCTGATCGATGTCATCGCGGCCGAACTCCAGTTAAGGCATTTCGCCGCTGCAAATAAGTTCGCGGCCGGGACCCTCTCGTTCACAGCCCTGTGACCGATTCACTGTTTGCGGTGCGCGCGAGCGAAAGAGGACGGGATGGGTGGACGGTTGGCCTGGCCTAAGGACAGTAGTTTCCAAAATCTAGACATTGATGCCTACGCGCTAGGCATTCATGTCTACGCGCTAGGCATTCATGTCTACGCTCTAGGCATTCATGTCTACGCGCCAGGCATTCATGTCTACGCGCCAGGCATTCATGTCTACGGGCCAGGCATTCATGTCTACGGTCCAGGCATCGACGCCTACTGCCTTGGCATTCATGCCTGCGTGTCCGGCAGCGACATCTACCTGTTTCGCTTGAATGCCTCCGCCCTGGAAATCGATGCCGGCGAGCGTTTCGTCGACTTCTGCGGATCAGAGATTCGTGTGCAATCAGCGATCGCCGATGCCCGCGCGCCAGCCGTCCGGGTCTCGGTACAAGGCATCGATGCGGAGAGATCAGGGGAAAGGGAACTGGACGTTTCCGGGCAGGCGCCTCAGTCGTGCGGCGGCGGTGGCGGCGGTGGCATCCGTTCGTGCCGGCCCGGTCCGTGGCCGACGCGGTTGCGCATGCGGGTCTCGATGGCCTTGAACTTCTCCAACTGGTCGGGCTTGAGAACTTTCTCGATCTCGGCGTTGGTGGCGTCGATCTCCTGCATGACGGCGGGGCGGACGGACGACCAGATGGTGTCGATGCGCCGGCGGCGGGCCTCGACGATGGCTTCGATCTTCGTCCGTTGCTGCGGGTCGAGCTTCAGCTCCCGGTCGAGGCGGTCGACCAGGCGCTGCGTCATCGACTTGCCTGGGTGCGACGGGATGTAGTGGTGCGTGTGGATGAGATACACCAGCTCGCCGGCGATGCCGACGACGAGTCCGGCCACGAAGGCCGCGAGGACGACGACGACGGCCGTCGTGCGGGTGTTACTCGGCACTGAGGGCCACCCCGTCGACGGAGATCTCGGTGTTGTTGGCCGCGATCTGTTCGACCGTCGTGTTGTCGTGATTGCGTGTCTCGGAGAGGACGCTCAACGCCGCGGTGATGGCGATGGCCGCGACCACGGCGGCGATGGGGCGCAGCCATCCGGCGAGCAGTTGCGCCACCGTCGGCTGCGCAACGGCAGGCGCCGTAAGGCGCGCGCGGATGCGCGCCGCGAGACGGGTGACGGCGACGTCATCCGGCCGGTACTGCAGGTGCTGCGCGTCCCGGCGCAGTTGCTCGAAGAAGGTCTCGTCCGTCATCTTGCCGCCTCGTAGAGATCCGCCAGTTTCTGTTTGAGTTTCGCCCGCGCCAGCGAGAGGTGCGACCGTACGGTCCCCTCGCTCAATCTGATCATGGCCGCGATCTCACTGTGCTCGAACTGCTCGACGAGATGGAGACGGGCCACGATGCGCTGCATCTCCGGCAGCGATTCGATGGCCGCGTCGATGCGCGCTCCGATCTCGTGCGTAGTGGCAGGCAGGTCCGCGGAATCGCGGCGTGCCGCCGGCTGGGTCTCGCTCAGCTCCTCCTGCCGGACGCGGCGCCGGTGCTTGAGAACGTCGAGCGAGAGATTGGTGACGATGCGAAAGATCCACGGTCCGAACGGCTCGCCCGTCTTGAACCGGCCGATCGTCTCGTACGCCTTGACGAACGCCTCCTGGGCGAGATCCTCCGCGTCGTGCGCATTGCGGACGAGCCCCCAGGAGATCGAGACGACGCGTTTCATGTATTTTGCCACGAGGTAGTCATATGCCTCGGGGCGGCCGCCCTTTACGGATTCGATGGAGCGCAGTTCGAGCGGATCCGCCGCCCCGCGGGAGCTCCTGCTGTTCGCCTGCACATCCATTCGGGCGAACATTAGACGTTCGACGGCGATCTCCATAGACATAAAACTCAAATTCCGGCCGGCCGCGGCCGGCCCGGCCTCTGTTGCGGCATCAGCGGAAGAGTCCGCGGCGGCCTTCCGCCCTCGTGGACCTGGCGGCCAGGGCGTCGC
>CAZYTO010000298.1:0-6569 GCA_964650405.1 uncultured Thermoanaerobaculia bacterium
GAGCCGTGAATGGATTCGCGCCAGATATGAATATCTGAAATCGAGCCGTGAATGGCTCCGCGCCAGATATGAATATCTGAAATCGAGCCATAAATGGATCGGCGCCAGATATGAATATCAGGATTTTTATTGACGGCACAAACTCCGGACGGGCTTGTTGAGGCTATGCATTCGATCCGCGAGAGCTGACTAAGTGCTTGATTCTACGAATGATCCTTAGGCAGAAGTCATTCCTGAGTCACGCGCCGCCTCATGATCGCGAAGCGAGTCGGTTTCGAGATCCAGGTATTGGAAAAATCCCGTCCTCCGCATTTCCGCGTGAGCCGTTCCGGACAACACGACGCCGGCGTAGACGTCATCCGCCGAATTCCGGAGGTCGAATCTCTCAGCCCCTGCGAGTGACCGGGGGCCTATCCCCGGTTCCAGGCGGTGATGCCGCCCTTGAGATGCGCCGCGCGGGTGAAGCCGGCGCCGCGGAGAATCTCCAGCGCCCGCCCGCTCCTGCCGCCCATGGCGCAGTAGAGGACGACGTCGCGGTCTCGGGGGATGGAGTCCAGCTCGTGCGGCACGCGGCCCAGCGGCAGGTTGCGCGCACCGTCGATGTGGCCGCCGGCGAATTCACCCGGCTCGCGGACGTCGATCAGCACGACGTCGGCCAGGCGTTCTTTCAGTTGCTGTGGTGTGAGCTCGTGTTCCATCTGTGGATTGCAGAACCCTTCGTAGTCGATGAGATGGGTGATTCTCGCATGACGTTCGTGCTGCGCGGGCAGGCGTACCTCGCGAAACTGCATGCGCAGGGCGTCCACGAGCAGCAGCCGGCCGAAGAGCGGCTCGCCGATGCCGACCAGGAGCTTGATGGCTTCGGTGGCCTGGATGGTCCCGACGATCCCCGGCAGAACTCCCAGCACCCCTCCCTCGGCGCACGACGGCACGAGGTGCGGTGGGGGCGGTTCCGGGTAGAGGCAGCGGTAGCACACCCCGCGATCGGCGTCGAAGACCGCCACCTGGCCGTCGAAGCGAAAGATCGAGCCGTAGACGTTCGGCTTGTGCAGGATGGTGCACGCATCGCTGACGAGGTAGCGCGTCGGAAAGTTGTCCGTGCCGTCGAGGATGACGTCGTAGCGCGCCAGGATGTCGAGCGCGTTCTCCAACGTCAGCGCGCCGGCATGCGTCTCCACGGCCACCTCCGGATTGAGGTCCCGCAGACGCGCCGCGGCGCGTTCGAGTTTCGGCAAGCCGACGTCGCTCGTGCCGTAGAGCACCTGCCGGTGGAGGTTCGTCTCCTCGACTTCGTCGAAGTCGACGAGTCCGATACGTCCCACCCCGGCTGCCGCGAGGTAGATCGCGGCCGGGCTGCCGAGACCACCTGCGCCGACGATGAGCACCGAGGACGCGCCGAGCTTGCGCTGGCCGGCTTCGCCGAGCTCGGGGAGGGTGATCTGGCGGGCGTAGCGGTTCATCGCGCCACCGGCGCTCCGCGTGATGCGTAGGTTTGCCGCCGTCGTGCAACCTGGACGTGTTGCGACAAGACACCGAGAGGACACGTTCTGCCAGCGGCTGCTCGATTGCCGTGTCGCGTCGGTTCCGCAACGCGTGCGGCTGCAGATCGAGAAGGCGAGAACCCCTCACCCCGGCACTTCCGCGCTGGTTGTTGCGAGACTGATTCACTGTCCCCAGAATTGCGCGCTCCAGTGCCGACCCTCTCCCGTGGGGAGAGGGTGTCCGGCAGTCTCACCCCGCCTGTGCGATCCATATCGCGAGTCATCCCGCCCACCGGGTTCTCCACAACCTGTAGCCGACTGTTCTTCACGAGACGAAAAGCACCGAGAGGACACCCTCTCCCACCGGGAGAGGGTCGCCGCGGAGCGCTCCTCGGCATGCGCGGAATCATCGGCCAGCAGTCAGCGCAGCGGCGGGGTGAGGGGGCAAGGCTGATCCCAAAGGCCATAGTTCTGATGCGCTAGCTACGGCAACAAGCGGCTGGCGATCTCCTGAATCTTCTTCCCGTCCACGCGGCCCTTGTAGCGGGCCGTCGCTTCCTTCATGACCTTGCCCATGTCCTTCTTCGACGCCGCGCCGGTGGAGGCGATGATCTCCTTCACGCCGCTCTCGATCTCGGCCTCGGAGAGCTCGGGCGGGAGGTAGGCCTGCAGCATGGTCATCTCGGCGCGCTCCTTGGCGGCCAGTTCGGGGCGGTTGCCTTTTTCGTACTGCTCGATCGAATCCTGGCGCTGCTTGACGGCCTTGCGGATGACGGCCAGGACCTCGTCATCGCTCAGTTCGTGGCCCGCATCGATCTGCTGGTATTTCACCGCCGACTGCAGCATCCGCAGGGTCGACAGCTTCTCCGCATCCTTCGCTTTCATTGCCTCCGTGAGGTCGGTGCGGATCTGTTCGGTCAGTTTGGCCATTGCGTAGACTCCTGAGCGCATTCTATTCTCGCCGGCCGATGACCCTCGACCTCCCCGCCCTCCTCCAGCAGACCGGCGCGCTGCTGACCGGCCACTTCCGGTTGTCGTCGGGCCTGCACAGTCCGAACTACGTCCAGTGCGCGCGCCTGCTCGAGCACCCGCGGAACGCCAAGGCCATCGGTGAAGCGCTCGCGGCGAAGTGGACGGCCGCGGTGCCGGCCCCGGTCGGGAAGGTCGTGGCCCCGGCCCTGGGTGGCGTGATCATCGGCTACACGGTGGCCGAAGCGCTGGACCGGCCGTCCATCTTCACGGAGCGGAAGGACGGCGAGATGAACCTGCGCCGCGGCTTCCGGCTGGAGGCGGGCGAGAAAGTGGTCATCGTCGAGGACGTCGTCACGACCGGCAAGTCGACACGCGAGACGGCGAACGTCGTGGAGGCGCACGGCGGCGTGGTGGCCGGCTTCGCGTCGATCCTCAATCGCAGCGGCCGGGAGAATCCGTTCGACGCGCCGTATGCCGCGCTGATGTCCCTGGCCCTCGACACCTACGAAGAAGCGGCATGCCCGCTTTGCGCGAAGGCCGTTCCGCTCGACGCACCGGGATCGAGGTTCCAGCACAAATCGTGAGCGACAAGATCATCACGATCGACGGCAACACGTTCGAGCTCTCCCCCGAGCGCGACGGCAAGCGGCTGCGCGCGAACGGCCACGTCGTGGAACTGGCCGCCGTGCGCGGTGCCGAGGCCGAGTTGCAGATCGACGGCCGCACGGTCTTCGTCCCGTACGTGATGGACGGATCGACCGTGAGCTTTGCGTACGACGGCGAGATCTACACCGCCCAGGTGACCGGGAAGGGCTCATGCGCCCGCGCGAAGCAGCGCGACCATTCCATGGCCGCCCCGATGCCGGGCATCGTGCTGAAGGTGCTGGTGAAGCCGGGCGACGCGGTGGTGAAGGGCGCACCGCTGGTCATCCTCGAGGCCATGAAGATGGAGCACCAGATCGTCGCGCCGCGAGACGGCGTGGTGAAGGCAATTCATTGCGTCGAGGGAGAGTTGGTACAGCCGGGCGTGGAGCTCATCGCGCTGAACGATGAGGAATGACACGCGACTACACGCGACATGACCGCAGTGTCAGGGTGAGCACCCTCAAAGGCCATGAAGATCCAGATCGATACCGTCAAAGTCGTCGAGGTCGGGCCGCGCGACGGCCTGCAGAACGAGAAGGTCACCATCCCCACCGACGCGAAAGTCGCGTACATCACGGCCCTCGGCGATGCCGGGCTGCGCGTGATCGAGGCCGGCGCGTTCGTCAGTCCGAAGTGGGTGCCGCAGATGGCCGACACCGCGGACGTGTATCGCGACATCCCCAAGGACCCCGGCGTCGAGTATCCCGTGCTCGTCCCGAACATGAAGGGCCTGGAGCGCGCCCTCGAGGCCGGCGTGAAGTCGATCGCCATCTTCACGGCGGCCTCGGAGACGTTCAATCAGCGCAACATCAACATGTCGATCGACGAGTCGTTCGTGAACTACGCGCCGGTCGCGGCACGCGCGGCGGCGGAAGGTATCCGCCTGCGCGGCTACGTCTCGACGGCATTCGGTTGCCCGTACGAAGGCGAGGTGCCGCCCGAGAAGGTGCTGGAAGTCGTGGCCCGCCTCCTGGACCTCGGCTGCTACGAAGTCTCCGTCGGCGACACGATCGGCGTCGGCACGCCCATGCAGGTGCAGGGCGTCATCGGCATGCTGCTGCAAGTCGTTCCCGCCTCGCGGCTGGCCATGCACTTCCACGACACCCGCGGCACGGCGCTGGCGAATACGCTGGCGGCGATGGAGATGGGCATCGCCACGTACGACGCCTCCTCCGGCGGTCTGGGCGGATGCCCCTACGCGCCCGGAGCCTCGGGCAACCTGGCCACCGAGGACCTGATCTACCTGCTCAACGGCATGGGGCTCGAGACCGGCGTGAACCTGCCGAAGCTCGTGGCCGCGTCGTCCATCATCGCGCCCCACCTCGATCATCCGCTGCCCGGGCGCTACCTCCAGGCCTGCACGAAGGGAAAGATGCCGTTCGGGGCGGCGACGGTGGCGTCGTAGCTGGTCCAGAGGCAATCAACGCCACTTCAGGAACTCTCAGTCCTACGAGCCAAAAAGCACATCACGCGGAGGCGCGGAGGATGCGGAGAAAGACCTCAAACCTCCGCGATCTCCGCGTTCTCCGCGTCTCCGCGTCTCCGCGTGACCCGTTCTCCGTCGCCGTTTCTTTCTCTCAGGTGCGCTCCGAAGCTGTGACTAGGCTCATGCCTCGTCACTCATGCGACGTGCCGCACTCGGCACTCGGCACTCCGCACTCGGCACTCGGCACTCGGCACTCCGCACTCGGCACTCGGCACTCGGCACTCGGCACTTCAGTTCTGTTCGATCCACGCTCTCAGGTAGGCGATCTGATCGCGGATGCGGAGGGTGTCGCCGGCGGCGGGCATGAGGGCGAGGTAGCGCTCCATGCAGGCGATGGCTTCGGCGTAGGCGTGCATCTGCATGGCCACGCCGGCGCGGTCCTTCACTTCGTAGGGGTCGTGATCGTCGAGGATGAGCAGCCGGTCGATGGACGCCGCGGCGCGGGCCAGGTCGTGCTGGGCGAGGTAGGCGGACTTCAGGTGGGCCAGCTCGCGGGCCAGGATGTCGCGGGCGGAGAAGGAGCGGAGGTGATGCTCGCGCAGCTTCACGCCGCCGCCGAAGATCCCGTCGAGAATCTTCTGCAACTCGGCGCGCGACAGCACACGCCCGCCGTCGAACGGGTCGATGACCACTTCGCCGAAGGCCCCGCTGAGCTTCACCAGAAAGCGTCCCGGCAGCGAGACGCCAGCGGCGCGCATGCCGATGCGGCGTGAGATCTCGATGTAGAGGATCGACAGCGTGATCGGCAGCCCGGCGTGGCGGTCGAGCGTTTCGGAAAGGAGGGCGCTGCGCGGATCGTAGTAGTCCTCGTCTTCCCCGTGAAAGCCCTCCTCGGCGAACAGGAGGCCGTTGATGGAGTCGACGATCCGCTCCACGTCGCGCGAGCCGTCGAGCCGCTCCCGCACGGCGTCGGTCCACTCTCCCACCTGCTGCAGGTACCGATCGAGGTCGAGGCCGGGGCGGTCTTCGAGGTCGATGATGAGCGAGGCCTCGACGAGGTCGATCGGCTCGGGACGCGCGGCCACCTCCCGGAACCGCTGCCTGGCGAACGCCGGGTGGGTCAGTACGCGTCCGTGGCTGGTCATCCTCTCACTCCTCCCCCTGAAACAGTCTCACTTTGCGGCGCAGTTCGTCGGGAATCGTTGTTTTCGACTGTGTTGCCCAGTCGTAGAGAACGACCACCACGTTGCCCGTCGCGGCGACCGTGCCGTCCGCTTTGCGCACCTCGGAATGAAAGTCGATCGAAGAGGTGCGCATCTCCCCGATGCGCGTGGCGATCTCGATGGGCTCCATTCCGAGCTGGGCGCGAAAGTCACACTCCGCGTGCGCCACGATGAAGCCGATGTCGAAAGGCTTCGCGCCGCCCTGCAGGTCGAACCAGTACCGGGTGCGGCCCCATTCGAAGTACGTGAAATAGACGGCGTTGTTGACGTGCCCGATCGCGTCGAGATCGCGGAAGATGACGTTCCACGGGACGACGTGCCACCCGGCCTTCACCTGCTCATTGTAGAGCCTCGGCCCGGCCCTGCACCCAAAGTCGACAGGATGCGCGGTGACGGAAGGCTGAATGGTCGAGAGGCTGAAAGGGCCCGAGGCAGCATCCGTTTTCCCTTCCAGCCTTTCAGCCTTCCAGCCTTCATCTTCATTCGCGGCAGTGTTCGTCGCGGTGCCGCGCAAGGGCGTTTTACTCGCCCTTCCCCCCTTGCCGCCCCGTGGTACCATCCCGCTTTCAAGTCACTGCACCGCGGAGCTTTGCCCGTGATTACCGGCTTCAACACGGACATCAAGCACAACGACAAGGTTTACCACATCCAGACCGAGGACAAGGGGATGCAGAATCCCTATATCGAGTCGCTCGTGTATGTGGGGGGTGAGATCCTCGCGTCGAAGCAGACGTCGTACGCGGAGCCGGTGAAGACGGGCATCGACGGAGAGTGGGTCCGCAGCCAGAAGGATCGGCCGCCTTGCACGATACACGCCGCCCC